>JAFZAL010000076.1 GCA_017557195.1 Thermoguttaceae bacterium
GACTATTTATATTACTGTTTATGCGCCGTCGCCTTCGGGCTGACGCTGTCCATTCCGCTGACGGACATAATTCGGATTATCGAGTCTGTCACAATTATTCCCGGATACATGCAGCTCATTCGCTCTTCGTACAATTTCCCGATTTATCTCGTTCAGGACTTGTCCAACAACGACGACCCGCTGGAAATCAATTTGCAAACCATTCAGAGCCTCGTTTCCGGACGCGTCCTGACCGTCCTTCCTATTCCGGTCTGGTCTCCGCTTCAAACCGAGCTTGAATTCAATCCCAAATCGCAGCGGTCAAAGCGGGACAGAGTTTACCTCGTCGGGAACCGATCCGACAATGCGGACTTCGTCGACGCGCTGGAACGCCATCTCGGCGACCGGGTTCAGATTTTCCCGACCAAACAGAGCGCAGTCGACGCTGCGGTCGCTATCGCCAAACGCACAGACGCCCTGGTTGTCGCCGGATGTGACAATTTCCACAAAGCCCTCGCCCTCGATGAGAATTCCGACGAAAATTTGTTTAATTAGTTGTTTGAATTTACAAAATTGCTATTGCGTCATTTTTAAAAAATGTGTAATAGAAAAGCATAAAACCTGGAACTTATAAACTATTCTGTTTTTCAGCCAACAACTGGGAAGCGAACAGCAATTATTCAATCCATTATTCAAAGGTGATTTTATGAACAATACAATTCGATGGGGTTTGTTATCCGTAACGCTTTTACTGGCGTCGGCGTTTATCGGCTGCGCCTATGACGACTGCTGTCCTCCTCCGTGTTCACCGTGCGCGTCACCCTGCGCGCCGCCCCCTTGCTCGGTTCCCTGTTCAACCGCTCCGTCTTGCGCCCCGGCATGCCCGGTTGTTAAACCTGTATGCCAGCCCGTGTGCCAGCCCGCATGCCCGGTCAGACCCGTCTGCCAGACTGTCTGTCAGCCTGTCGCCCAGCCAGCGTGTCAGCCGACGACCCCGGTTACTCAGCCTGCCGCCTCGACCGCAAGCGTTACACCGGCTACCTATGAGTAATGTGAACCTGAAGCGCCGTCAAAAATGAACCGAAACATCAGAAAGCCAATCCTCATCGAAGAGTCGAAAAACGGGCCGCTTGACCGCGTCTGTCAAGCAGTTCGTTTCGGCTGCGCCGAGCGCTGGCTGTCTGCGTCTGAACGAACGCTTTTTGCCGTCCTTTTGCTCTTTACAGCCGGGCTGTTTGCCGGCTGCGTCGGACCAGGCGCGGCGCCGCGATACAGTTACGGCGTCCAGCAAGCCGCTTCATGTCCGTCCTGTTCTCAGAATTCGTATTTTCGCGCCCAGTCGCCTTGTCAAACCTGCCCTGCGTCTACGGTTTCTCAATGTACAGGCGGAATGTACAGGAACTCTATTACCGTCTCCTGCTGCAATCCAACGGCGTTATGGGAAGCGATGGTCATACCGGTTCGCAAATACTTCCCGATTCTAAAAGAAGAACCATGCCGACAAATAAACTGCGTTATTAATCCCGGCAATTTAATAACGGACAGAACCATCGGCGCAACCGTTTTTGAACCGTGGCGAGGAGACTCCGTCGGAGCGAGGCAGCGATGGGAAGCGACGCTGCATACGATCGCCAGAAGAGCCGTCGTCCGCGTTTGGCCCAACGAACAAAACTCTTATATTATTGAGGTCGTCGTCAATAAGGAAATCGAAAACACCGCTCCTGTCAACATGTCCCGAAACGGTCAGGACAACTATTTCCTCTCCGATTCCAGACGAACGTTTACCGACCCGCTGTTCAACTCTGAAAATCACAGTTCCGATCAATGGGTTAGCATCGGCCGAGACCCGCTTCTGGAACAGCGGCTTTTAGCCGAAATCGAGCAGTCCATTCGGGCGAGATGCCGGTAGGGGAGGCAAGAGGCAGTAGGCAGTAGGGTTAAGTAATAAGTTTTTAGTGGTTAGTGGTTAGTACGCAAGCGTTCATCTAACTTACCACTTACTACTTACCACTTACCACCCCTTACTCCCTATATTTTTCTCTTTTTTCTTAAAATCCCCGCCAAACAGGATTGACTAATTTAATTCTTTGGGATAAAATCTATAAATTATTGGCAGTCCAGCAAGTTGACGTAGAGAGTTAGCAGTACAATGTTCTCTCGCAACTCGCTACTCGCAACTCGCAACTTAAAGGGTATTTGTAACATTCAACATGATAGTTCCACGATATTTGGTTCCGATAGACTACAAATCTATCGCGCATTATTTTACAGACGTTTTAATTTTGGGCAGCGGTCTGGCAGGCGTTCGAGCGGCGCTGGCGGTTGACGAGTCGCTGTCCGTAACCATCGTTACCAAAGGCGCAGAGCTGGAAATCTGCTCCTCAACCCGCGCTCAGGGCGGAATCGCGTCCGTTCTCGACCCGCTGGATAATTTTGAAGACCACATCGCCGATACGCTCACCGCCGGCGCAGGGCTGTGCGACGAACGCGTCGTCCGGTTTGTTATTGAACACGGTCCTGACAGAATTCACGAACTGATAGATTGGGGAACGCATTTCGACCTCGACGAAAATTTCCATCTCGATTTGACTCGCGAAGGCGGGCACGGGTTCAACCGCGTCGCTCACGCTCTGGGCGATTCCACCGGCAAGGAAATCATGCGGGCGCTGTTCATTCAGATTAAAAATCGCCCCAACATCAAAATTTGCACCAATACGTTCGCCATTGACCTCATTACCGCAGACAACGTCTGTTACGGCGCGATTCTGTACAGCCCGCAAACCGGCATGAAAATCGTCTGGGCGAAACAGGTTATTCTCGCTACCGGCGGTTCCGGACAGCTTTATCGGGAAACGACTAATCCGGAAGTTACCACCGCAGACGGCATGGCGATGGCGTATCGCGCCGGCGCGCGGCTGCGCGGTTTGGAATTCGTCCAGTTCCATCCCACGGTTCTGTACCTGGCAGGCGGGGCGAGAAGCCTCATTTCCGAGGCGGTTCGCGGCGAAGGCGCTCATTTAATCGACAAAAACGGCTATCGATTCATGCCTGACTACGACTCGAGAGCGGAACTCGCCCCGCGTGACATCGTCAGCCGATCCATCGTCGCCCAAATGGCGAAAACGAATTCCTCGTGCGTCTATTTAACGCTCAAACACCTCGACACCGCGTTCGTTCACAGACGCTTTCCCGGCATCGAAAGCATTTGCCATCAGTTTGACCTCGACCTGGCGAAAGACAACATCCCCATTCGCCCGGGCGCTCACTACATGATGGGCGGGATCGAAGTTGATCTGGACGCCAAAACCAACATCGAAGGGCTTCGAGCTGTCGGCGAGGTTACGTCTACCGGGCTGCATGGCGCCAACCGACTGGCGTCCAACAGTCTTTTGGAAGCGGTCGTATTCGGCAAAATCGCAGGCGAAGGCGCATCCATCGACGCCAAACGCGCGCCCAAAGACTACGTCGTGTTCTCACTGGAAGGGCAATGCGAGCCGACGTCCGGCATGCCGCTCGATACAGACGACATTCGCAACACGCTCAAAAGCGTCATGCAGCGCTGCGTTGGCGTTATGAGAGACAAAGCCGGCTTGCAGGAAGCCAACGACACGTTTATGTCGTGGCAAAAGTTTATCAACGACTACCAGTTCAAATTCCCGCGCGGCTGGGAACTGCAAAACATGCTTACCATCTGCCGGCTGATCGCTCATTGCGCTTTGATTCGAGAAGAAACCCGCGGCGGTCATTCCCGCTCCGATTTCCCCGAACAGAGCGACAACTGGAAAAAGTACACCGTTGTCGAACGCGTCGCGTCCGGAGACGAAAACGACATTACAGAACCCCTGGAAAATTAGGAGAATAATTATGAAATCCAGATTACTGCTCGCTGTCTGTTTGGCTGTTACATCAGCGCTGTTCATTCCGGCGGCAACCGCTCAGGACGCGTTTAAAGCCGCCGCAGCCGTCGAGGCTCCGGCGGTTCCGCAGTCCGATTCCGCCGCTGACTATCTCAACTACCTCAACCAAAACGAAAAGGCGCTTGACGAAGCCGTTCGAAATCTGGTCGACGCCGCGCAAAAGGACAGCGTCGATTCCAATTCTGACCAGTACGCCGCCGGGCTGAGCGATCTGATATCCCGATTCTCGCTCAAGGCAATGGACGCGCTCAACAAAGGGCTGGAACTCAAAAACGTCTCAGACGAGGAACTGGCAAAACTCATTATTGAGAAGAAAAAGCTCATTCCCGCTTACTGCCAGATAACCGGAACTAAAGAGGAAGACGAACTGTCAACAATGTCAGATCAGCTTCGTAAAATCGGCAGACCGGACGTCGCGGACGCGCTGGATGAAAGCATTTTCAACGTTAAAGTTCAAAAGAGCATACAGGCAAATGACGCGGAAACGTTCAGCAAGCTGTTTGCCGTCGTCAACGAACAAGTCCAAAAGGCGGGAAAAGACATCTCTCCCGAACTGGCGTTCAAGGCAGCCAAAATCGCGTTGGCGGCGCGCGACGTCAAAGGATACAAGCTCGAAGACGGCTTATTGAAAAAGTACGTCGAGCAGTTTGCGTCGTCTTCCAACCCGGACGTTCAGTACATCTCCACGCAAATGGAGCTGCAAATTCTCTTTGACGCCGGCGAGGAAAAAATGTTCAATCTGCCCGGTAACGAAATCCTGTTCTCTGGAACGTTTATCGACGGGACGAAATTCGACCCGGAAGATTACAAGGGCAAAGTTCTTTTAATCGAAGTTTGGGCGACGTGGTGCCCGCCCTGCTGCGAGGAACAGACCGTCGTCCGAGACGCCTATGCGAAGTACCACGACAAGGGCTTTGAAGTCATCGGCATTTCCTGCGACGACGAAAACGACCCCGATGGGTTCAAGGAATTCCTCGACACGTACAAGTTCACGTGGAAACAGATGTTCGAAAGCAAAGCTGTCATTCCCGGAATGAAAACCGTTACCGGTCAGCCAGTCCCGTTTAATAAATACTACGGAATTTACAAAGTCCCGCGCCCGATTCTCATCGGGAAAGACGGCAAAGTCGTTACTGTCAACGCCCGCGGTCCGGAACTGGAACGCCGTCTGAAAGAAATTTACGGAGACGCTTCAGAAAAATAACAATCCGTTTCAGATAAATATTTGCAACGAATCAGACGGGACAGAACTTTCTGTTCCGTCTTTTCGTATTTATATAATATTCGTATTTGGAATAAAAAACAAAATTATTATATTTTAACCCTGTGTCCCTTATTGACGTCATTTTATATAGACGTATAATATAAATTATGAGTAGTACGCCGACTCGACCGCGTTGGTATTCGGCAAAATTCCCCTCCGTTTCCCATTGAAAGGATACACCTTCATGAAATCACGCTTCTTTTTATGGACTTTGTGCCTTGTTTTGCCGTTGGCGTCCTGCACGCCGCCCAACACGTTTGAAGAGAACGCAAATCAAACCGCAACCTCAACCGACGCAGCCGTCGACGAAGCCGTTGTTCCCGCCGCGACGGACGACGCCAAACCCGCGGAAACCGTCACAGATGACGGCGCTATCCCTCCAGTTCCGGAAAATGGAACTTTGAAAGACTATAAAGAATACGTCAACATGCTCAACACCGAGCTTAATAATAAAGCGAGGGAGATTCTTGCCAAAGCTCAGGAAAGCGGAGTAGATCCCCAGTCTGAAGACTTTGCCAATTCTTTTAAAGAAACGGCAAATCAGTACTTAGACCGCATTGTCCAGGCAACCGACAAAGCAATGCTCATCAAAGACCTTAAAGATGAGGAATTTGAAGAATTGGTCGGCGCCAAAATTCAGGTCATGATGATGGCGTCTCAGATTAATGAAGACGATGAAGATGCAGTTACTGCCAAAATGGAGAATTTTATCGCTCAGCTTCGTCAATTAGATAAAAACGAGATCGCTGACCAAATCGCAGAACAGCTGTTCCAAAGCAAAATTTTGAGCTACGTCAGAGGCGGCGACGTCAAAGAATTTGCCAAAGTCGCTGCAGAAGTTGACGAAAAGGTCGAAAAAGCCGGAAAGGACATCACTCCGACCCTGGCTCAACAGGCGATGATGATCGTTTTAGTGTCCAGCCAATTGCCTGAATACGAAGCCCCGGAAGGACGTCTGGACAAAATCAAGACTGCTCTTTTGGAAGCGTCTGATCCGGAAGTCAACAAGATGGCTGATGAGTTTGAAGATTTGCTCTTACGCGTCGAAGGCGAAAAGAGATTCAACGACTCGCTGGGCAAAGAATTCGAATTCGGCGGAACGTTTATTGACGGTTCTGAATACAAAGCAGAAGATTACGCCGGCAAAGTCGTTCTGATTGACTTCTGGGCGACCTGGTGCGGACCATGCCGCGCTGAACTGCCGAACGTCAAGAAAGCGTACGCCGCTTATCACGACAAGGGCTTTGAAGTCATCGGCGTTACCTGTGACAATCCCGCCCAGGAAGACGAATTCAAAGCCTTCCTCAAAGAAAACGACATGCCCTGGAAACAGATGTTTGACGAAAAGGCGGTCATTCCTAACCAGCAAACCAAAGACGGCAAACCGATTTCGGTTTCCGCTTACTATGGAATTAACGCGATTCCCTGCCCCGTTCTGATCGGAGCAGACGGAAAGGTTCTCTCCTTGAACGCTCGCGGCGAAGAACTCGAAGAACAACTCGCCAAGATTTACGGCGAAGTAAAAGAAGAAAACCCGGCTGAAGAAACTCCGGCTGAAGAAACTCCGGCTGAAGAAACTCCGGCTGAAGAAACTCCGGCTGAAGAAACTCCGGCTGAAGAAACTCCGGCTGAAGAAACTCCGGCTGAAGAAACTCCGGCTGAAGAAACCCC
>JAFZAL010000077.1 GCA_017557195.1 Thermoguttaceae bacterium
CGTCTGTTTCGCCTTGAGGACAAGGTAATATTCCTGAGCGGTTTCGATCGCCCCTTTCCAGCGATAAACGCTTGTAATCGGCGCGGAAATCTGAGCGCAGGCTGCCAGCCCCGCTTCGACAAGCGTTCTGCCAATGCGCTGAGCGACCGATTCGTCAGGACAGGTTGTAATTACTTCTATGTGTTCCATGGTTTTTAAGTTGCGAGTTGCGAGAAGTTTTTTCTGGGGAGCGGACATTGTCCGCGAAAATCAAAGGTTGTTTGTTTTTTGGCGGGTAATACCCGCCCCCCGTAAGCTCTTTATTGTTTCGCCTCTAATTCCTCCCAGCGCGCATACAGCGCGTCGACTTTGTTTTGAAGCTCTTCCCGCTGGCGGGTTACGGCGGCGATTTCCTCGGACGCGCTCTGGTAAAAGCCGGGCTGGGACATCTGGTCGTCGAGCTGGGCGATTTGCGATTCCAGCTTTTCGACTTCCTCGGGAATCTTTTCCAGTTCCAGCTTTTCTTTGTACGTCAGTTTCGGTTTGCTGTCGGCGGGTTTAGGTTTCTGAACCGGCTTGGATTTTTTCGGTTCCTCTTTGACAGCCGTCTCCCACGGCGGGGCGACGCGCTGAGATACGTAGTCGTCGTAGCCGCCGGCGTACTGATGGACGAATCCGTTCCCCTCGACGGCGAGAATTCCTGTTACAACGTTATTGAGAAATTCCCGGTCGTGGCTGACGACGATAAGCGTCCCGGCGAAGTCGCCCAGCTTTTCTTCCAGCAGTTCGAGCGTTTCCGCGTCGAGGTCGTTGGTCGGTTCGTCCATGACCAGCACGTTGCACGGCTTGAGAAACAGCCGCGCCAGCAAAAGCCGGTTTCGCTCTCCGCCTGAAAGGAACTTGACTTTGTCTTTCGCCCGGGCGTTGGTAAAGAGGAAATCTTCCAAATAGCCCAGGACGTGTTTTTTCTGACCGTTGACGTAGACGTGCTCAGCGCCGTCTGTTACATTTTCGATAACCGTCTTTTCAAAGTCGAGCTTTTCCTGAAGCTGGTCGAAGTACGCGATTTGAAGCTCCGTTCCCATGCGAACCGAGCCGGAGTCGGGCTGAAGTTCGCCCAGCAGGAGTCGAATGAGCGTCGTCTTGCCTGTCCCGTTGGGTCCGACAACCCCCAGCCGGTCGCCGCGCATGACTCGACACGTCAAATGGTCCGCGATGGTCGTTGTCGTGCCGTCGTCGTTATGGAACGAAAACGAGAGGTCTGTCGCCTGCAAGACGAGACGTCCGGAAACAGACGCTTCCTGAATGTTGAGCTTCGCGACCGATTCCAGCTTGCGGATTTTCTGCGCCTCAACTCGCATTGCCTTTAAGGCGCGAACGCGGCCCTCGTTTCTCGTTCGCCGCGCCATGATGCCCTGACGGATCCAGACTTCCTCCTGCGCCAGCTTTTTCTCGAACAGCGCGACCTGCTTCGCCTGCGTTTCAAGGTACTCTTTCCGCTTGACGAGGTAATCGTCGTACGAACACGGGTACTTTAACAGCGCCCCGCGATCCAGCTCGATTATTCCCGTCGCCAGCCGGCGGAGAAACGCTCTGTCGTGCGTTACAAATATAATAGCGCCGGGGAACCCTGCCAGACGCTCTTCCAATAGTTCAATGGCGCTAATCTCGAGGTGGTTGGTCGGCTCGTCGAGAAGAAGAACGTCCGGCTGAGCCGCCAGCGCTTTTGCCAGCAGAGTCCAGCGTTTGCGTCCGGCGGAAAAGACAGACGCGTCGTTCGTACCGTTAGCCTGGGCGGAGTCGGATTCCGTCAGCCGCATTTGCGTCAGAATCGTATCGACGCGTTGCGACAGGTTCCAGGCGTTTTTCCTGTCCAGTTCCTGCTGAAGCCGATCGAGTTCCTTTGCCGCCCGCTCGTCGCCTGCCGCCAACGCCTGCGACGCTTTATGGTACTGGGACAGCAGTTTGCCGTCTTCCCCCAGTCCTTCCGTTACGATGTCGTAGACAGAGCCGGAAAAATCCCGGGGGACTTCCTGCGACAGCGACGCGATTTTCAGTCCCTGCGACTTGACAATCTCTCCGGAGTCAGGCGTCAGTTCGCCGGCAATGAGGTTGAGAAACGTGGTTTTCCCAGCCCCGTTCCGACCAATCAACGCCAGACGCTGACCGGCTTCGACGTTCAAGTCGGCGTGTTCAATCAGCGGCAGACCGCCCAGGGAATACGTTAAATCGCGAATCAGTAACTGCATGGGGGGAATATAGTGGTAAGTGGTTAGTAAAAAGTGGTAAGGGAAAATAATTTTTGAGGAACGCTTTGCGCCAACTCCTCACATCTCACTCCTCACTTCTAACTATATAGATTATACCCGATTTTACAAAATTGACAAGAGCAGAGAGGGGGGGATTTCGAGGCTACGGCGTTTGCGGTATTGCAAAGGGAGAGGGAATTTGGTATAATGCAGTTGATTATAGCTTCTAGCTTTTAGCCTCTAGCTTCTAGCTAACGGCTAATAGCTAACAGCTTCTAACCTAACTACACCTGTTATGAGCAGAATAAAGTCGTTTTTCCAGCGCGTTCCTCCGTGGGCGATTTCGCTGTTGATACATTTGATTATTTTGATTGTCCTGGCTTTGCTGCTGCGGACGACGGTCGTCGTTATTCGCGGAGCGGATTCCGACAGGACGGCGGAAGTCGGCATTGAACTCAAAAGCCGGGTTGACGGCAAGACGTACTATCAGTCCGCAGAGGAATTTGAGGCGTCAGCGGCGGCGCAGAGTCAGGGAAATCAAAGCAGTCAGAAAGAGTCAGCGGCGGATATCGCGTCGGAACTGTCGCTGGACGCTGACCCGACGGCGGCTCTGCCGGGCGCGCTGGGAATTACCGCAGACGACCTCGGCGGCGGGCTGGGATCTGATCTCGACGGCGTTCTGTCCGGTCCGGGCGACGGTTCCGGGGGAGTCGGTTCCGCTCTGGAAAACGCAGGGAAAGGCGAGGCTCGCTGTTTTGGAACGACGGGGACGGGCAGACGGTTCGTCTACGTCTTCGACCGCTCCGGGAGTATGGGCGGCGGCTCGCGGTCTGCTTTGGGACTGGCGAAACGGGAGCTGATTCGTTCGTTTAATTCCCTAACGCCGCAGCAGGAATTTCTCATCGTCTTTTACAATCATGAACCGTCTGTGTTCCCCGTCAAAGACATGGCTTTGGCAGATTCCAGAGGGAAACGCAACGCAGAGAGCTTCGTCGACGCGATTTCCGCAATCGGCGGGACGGATCACATGGAAGCCCTCAAACGGGCGCTGGCGTGCAAGCCGGACGTGATTTTCTTTCTGACCGACGCGGACGATCCGGTTATGTCGCCGGGAAATCTGGCGGAAATCAAACGACTTGCCCGAGACGCCGGCGGGGTTCAGATCAACTCCATTGAGTTCGGCGTCGGGGCAAAATCGTCTCCCAACGACAACTTCATTGAAAAGCTCGCTCAGCAAAACGGCGGACAGTACATCTATATAGACGTGTCGCAAAATTGACGCCCTGCTAAAAGTCTGTGACGCAGCCGAAAACCCTCTCGGGGTCGCGGACGAAGTCCGCCATATACAATCAAACTGCTGTCTATTTTCTCTATTTTTCTTATCTTTACAATTGTTTCCAAAAATTTTTCGTTTCTGATTTAAAAAACGCTGAAATCTAGTGTATAATATATATAATATATAAAAGCGATAATCTATTTTGCGCCCGGGCGTCCCGCCGCAAAAGTCGTTTAAAATAACCGTTTACCAGTTTGACCTGATAGAAGAAGTAGAATAATGGCAAATTCGTTTATCCCCCACGTTTTAACGTCCGCTTGTGTGGCATTGGTTCTGTTTGCCAGCGTCAGTTATGCTGATCCGGTTCTTTATACAGACGATACGCTTCCTACCGCTAATATTACTATCGGGGCAGACGGCGTTGAATTCCAGCTATCTGCGGCAAAAACGTATGCGTATACGATGTCTGGCTCCGGCGCTTTTTACAAAACCGGCGACGGAACGCTGACGCTGAATAAAAACGGCAGTACGTTTACCGGAGACGTTCACCTTAACGGCGGGAAAATAAAAGTTACGGCTGCGTGGACTGGAACGAAATCTGCTTTAGGAGCAGTTCAGGCTGGCAGAACTATTTACGTCAACAGCGGTACAGAATTGATCTTTAACAATCAGAACATCTTTAACAATGCTCACAATGACAACCCTGTTGCCATAGTTGCAGACGGAGGGAAAATTTCCAACGAAGGAGCGTATTACAATTTCCTTCAGTATGTAACGTTAAAAAATGGCGCCAATTTACACGCTACAGATGGCAATACGACGTGGGAAGCGTACAAACTTCAAAACCTCAACGTCGTTTCCAACAGTGACGGCTCAGCGGCGACGGCTCCAACGATTACCGGCGCGAATAACAATCACGCTGTTATTTCCTTCGGCGCCAAATCCAGCGACGTTGCTACTTCTCCGTCTACCATTTACGTTGAGAACATCACTAACAACGCCAATTCTGACCTCGTCATTTCCGCTAAGATTGTTGACTCAACCACAGTCAACACAGGCGTTAGAACGCCTGGCGAGATTATCAAAACCGGAGCCGGAACGCTGGAACTGAAAAACGTTAACAGTTCCTATTCCGGGAATTTGACCATTAAAGAAGGAACTGTCAAGGTTACTGCCGGTTCAAACGCAGACGACCGCGTTAATTCCGCCCTGGGCGCGAGCAATGTCGCAGGAAGAACTGTTACAGTCAACAGCGGCGCGGTTCTTGAATTGGCAGCTCAAGACGTTATGTGCGACACCCATTCTGATACAAAGCTGCTTTTTGTTTTAGACGGCGGGAAAATTACCAACTCCGGCGCCTATTTTAACTTCCTTCAAAATGTAACGTTAAAGAATGGAGCCAATATTTACGCCTCCAATGGCAACACGAACTGGGAAGCGTACAAGATTCAAAATCTCCGGGTTGAACGCAGCGGCGACGCAGCGGCGTCTGCAGTATCGCTGACCGCGGCAAGCGGCGATCACAATGTTTTTACCTTTGGAGCGATTTCAGACAACATTTCCACTACCCCGGTTTCCATTTATGTTGAAGACATCACCAGCGCAAACGGGGCTTCTGATGCCGCTACAGACATTCTTATTTCCGCTAAGATTGTTGACGCGAACATTGACGGCAAAACTAAAAAGGCTGCCCCGATTGTCAAGTCTGGCGCGGGTACGCTGGAATTGAAAAATACTGGCAATACATACTCCGGGAATTTGACCATCAACGAAGGAACGGTCAAGGTTACAGCCGGCTCTGCCAGCAATGGTAGAACGGCGTCCGCCCTGGGCGCTAACAACGTTGCGGGAAGGCTTATTACCGTCAACGAAGGCGCCGTTCTCGATTTGGCTGTAGAAAACGTTATCGTGAACGCTCATACCGGTGCACAGCTGGCTATTGTCGTTGACGGCGGTCAGATTATCAACTCTGGTTATAACTATCTTCAAAACCTCACGCTCAAAGACGGCGCGCAAGTTTACGCCGCCAACGGCGCGGACAACTGGAAGTCTCTCAAGTTCCATAACCTGAACATTGTCCGTAAAAGCCCTGACGCCGCGGATTCGCCAGTCGTTATTTCTTCGGATCTGACCAATCCCAACGCCACGATTGCCTTCGGCGACATCAGCAACGTTATCAAAGTTGGAGACAACAACTCGATTTCGACCGTTACAGTTGAAGAAATCACCAGCGCAGACCCGTCCGTTAACGACAACGTTTCAGACCTGGTTATTTCAGCTATAATTGCCAACCCGTTGCACACCACCTCCGGGACTCTTTCCAACGCAACCCAAATTGTAAAAGCGGGCGCGGGAACCATGGAATTAACCGCCGCCAACACGCTTTCCGGCAAGACGACCATTTCAGAGGGTACGCTCAAACTGTCCGGCGACGGTACGCTGGGAACCGGCACAATTGTCAACAATGCGACTTTGGAATTGGCTTATTCTTCCAATAAGACGTTCAGCAACACGGTTTCCGGAACCGGCGATTTAATCAAAACCGGCAACGGAACGCTGACTCTGTCTAACGGCGGCAATAGCTATACCGGAGACGTCTACCTGGACGGAGGGAAAATTTCGGTTACAGGCAAACATTCTGGCTCTAATTCCGCTTTGGGCAGAGTTCAGGCTGACAGAACCATTTACGTTAACAGCGGTACAGAGTTGATCTTTGCCAATCAGGACGTTTTTACCGACGCTCACACTGATAACCCGGTTGCCATTGTTGTAGACGGAGGAAAGATTTCCAACTCGGGAACGAATTACAATTTCCTTCAGGATGTAACATTGAAAAACGGCGCCAATATACACGCCGCCAACGGCAATGCGACGTGGAAAGCGTTTAAGTTTCAAAACCTCAGCGTCGTTTCCAACGCCGACGGATCTGCGGCAACGGCTGCTACGATTACCGGCGCAAATAACACTGACGCTGTTATTTCTTTCGGCGCCAAATCCAGCGACGTTGCCACACTCCCGTCTACAATTTATGTTGAGGACATCACGTCCGATGTCAATTCAGACCTCGTAATTTCCGCTAAAATTGTTGACGCAACTACAGATAAAAACGGTCCTGTATTAACGGCTTGTGAGATTGTCAAAAGCGGCGCTGGTACGCTGGAACTGAAAAATATCAATAGTTCCTATTCGGGGAAATTGACCATTAATGAAGGAACGGTCAAGGTTACTGCCGGTTCAAGCGCAGACAACAGAACGGCGTCCGCCCTGGGCGCAAGCAATGTTGCTGGGAGAACGGTTACCGTCAACAACGGCGCGGTTCTTGAACTTGCGGCTCAAGACGTAATCTGTGACACACACGCCAATTCGCAGATTGCTTTTGTTGCAGACGGCGGGCAGATTACGAACTCTGGCGCCAATTTCAATTTCCTTCAGAATGTAACGTTAAAAAATGGAGCCAACATTAACGCTTCCGATGGAAACGCGAACTGGGCGGCGTACAAGATTCAAAACCTCCGGGTCGAACGCGGCAACAGCGGTACAGCAGAACCTGCGGCAACGCTGACTGCTGCAGATAACGATCGCGCTGTATTTACCTTTGGAGCGATTACAGACGATCTTTCTACCGTCCCGGCTACCATTTATGTTGAAGACGTTACCAACCCTAACCGTTCTACAGACGCCCTTTCTGACCTTGTAATTTCCGCTAAAATTGTTGACCCGTCCATTAGCGGTTCAGCTAAAAAAGCTGCAGAGATTGTCAAAACTGGGGCTGGAATTATGGAACTGACTGCCGCCAATGCGTACACCGGCAAGACAACCATTTCCGAAGGCGCAATCAGACTGTCCGGCAACGGTACGCTGGGATCAGGCGAAGTAGCAGTTGCTGAAAACGCGACGCTTGAATTCGCTCACGAATCCGACCAGACGTTCAGCAATGCCATTTCTGGAACTGGCGATGTTACAAAAACCGGCGCTGGAACGCTGACTCTCTCCGGCGCAGATACGTATACCGGCGAGACGACCGTTTCAGCGGGTACGCTCAAACTTACCGGAAACGCGATTTCCGCTTTAGTCAATAAAACGTCAGGCATAACGACTGTTGAACCGGACGGAACTCTGGAATTCAACGTTAATACCAGGGTAGCGCCAGTAAGACTGACCATTTCTGATGCCAACAAGATTGTCAGTACAGGAGAAGTTGTAAAGACAGGCGACGGAACGTTGCAGCTGTACTCAGCCGCAAGCGACGCGATTGACATCCGCTCTTTAACCGTTTCGTCCGGTCGCGTAGAAATTTTAGGCGCTCTGACCAACGGGATTACGGTTGAGCCGGGTTCGGTCTTTTCTCCGGGCGTTTCCAATTCCGCCTCTGCCTCTGTTACAGACGTCCCAGCGGTAGTTGGGCATCGCGGGAATTCCTCCGTTGCGCCGGAAAACACGCTTTCTGCGTTCCGTTCCTGTGTTGAATCCGGGGCGCAGGGCGCAGAATGCGACGTCTATCGCACGAAAGACGGCTATCTGGTTCTTCAGCACGACTCGACCTTGCAGAGAAACGTTCGCGACGCCGATGGCAATCCCGTCGAAGGACGCATTGCCGATTACACATTGGATGAACTTCTCACCATGGACTTCGGCGTCTGGAAAGGCGAAGAGTTCCGAGGCGAAAAAGTGGCGACGCTGGATCAATATCTCGACCTGTTAAACGGTACGAACTGCGCTCCGGTAATTGAACTCAAACAGACCGGTCTGGAAGCGGATACAATCGCCGCCGTTCGCGAAAGAGGCATGGAAGACGAAACGACGATTATCGCTTTCAGCGAAGCCGCAATTAAAGAATGTCGCCGTCTGGCTCCGGAAATCAAAGCTGCCTGGCTTTGCACAAAAAACAGCTCTGAAACGGTCGATCAGTACGCTGACCGAATCATCGCAACGCTTCAGGAACTCGACACGACCTACGTTGACCTGGAAAGCTCTCCCGTTACGCCGGAACTCGTCCAAAAACTTCACGACAACGGCATTACCGTTATGACCTGGACGGTTGACAATCCCGACAGAGTCAGCGAGTTGTATAACATGGGCATCGATTCCGTTACCACCAACGTTCCAGTAACAGGAATGGAGCTTTTAGAATATGCGACCGGATCTATCGCCTTTGCAGACAATCCCGTAGGCGAAGCGAGTTTCGGCGGAGAGTTCGCTCTCAATCAAGGCGCGACGCTGTTGCTCGAACAAGACGAAAATGGAATGGATAAACTTACTGCCAGTTCGTTTGATATTGATACGAATTCTATTTTAGAATTGATCATGGGTTCCTTCAAACCGGGCGCTGAGTATCCGATTATCGTTAATTCAAGCGGCGATTTTAGCGATGGTTTAGAAGACGATTCCTTCTGGAATGGACTTTTGACGCCTGAAAGCGACAACTATTGGAATCTGTTCGTTCGCGGCAATACGGTTTACGCGTCCATAGAAGGTGAAGCCCCGACTCCCGGCTCCGCCGTTCCGGAACCGTCGACGTGGATATTGCTGGCGCTTGGCGCTGTGGGGCTGCTGTACGTTCGAAAACGAACTCGCAAATAGCAATTTCGCAAGCGCAACGCAAAATCAATTGGCGAGCCGGGATGCGACAGCCCCCGGCTCGTTTATTTTTTGCCCTCAATGCGTCTTTTCTTCCATAACTACTTGACAATCAAAATATTTTAGGGTATATTAAAGCAAAAGTTAATATATAATAAGCGGAACTTCTAATATAGTAAACTTTTATACAGACCAGCGCTGACAGGTTTGCGTTTTATTACTAAACCCTCAGCGAAAGGCTATTATTAGAAGCGTCCAGAACAATTCCTTCGGAGTATCCAAACATGACCAGCGAAGAACAGAAAAAATTCTCGGTTGAACAGTGGAAATTTATCATCTTTAGCATGATCGTCTATATGTTCTTTTACATTACGCGCAAGAACCTGTCTATGGCGCAGGTCGAAATGTTTGAGGACGGCGTGATTACCAAGTACGCGATTGGAATCATTCTTACCGTTCACGGTCTTCTCTACGGCGTAAGCCGTTTCGTAAACGGGTTCTGGGCGGACAGATTGAATGGCCGAATTTTCATGGCGATCGGCTTGGCTCTGACTGCGCTGATGAACTTTCTGTTTGGATGCACATCGTTAACGATTCTCTTTGGAATTTTCTGGGTAATCAACGGCTGGACGCTGGGCATGGGGTTCCCCGCCTGTGCGAAAATGCTTACGCACTGGATTCACCCCAAAGAGCTGGCAACCAAAATGGCGATTTGGAACACGTCGCACAGTTTCGGCGCGGTTGTGGCGCTGGGTCTTTGCTCGCTTATTTTGGGACCGCTGGGGCTGAACTGGCGATGGTGCTTCTGGGTTCCAGCAGCGTTGGCGGCAGCGGCAACCGTTTTCTGCTTCTTCTGCGTAAAGGATTCGCCCACGGAAGCCGGCGTTCCTGAACTCGAAATTGAAGCGGCGGCGACGCATAAACCGTCTTCAGAAATCACAACGGCAGACCGACGTCGTCTTGTTTTCGGAAACCGAGTAATTTGGCTTGTCGCGTTGGCAAACTTTTTCGTGTACATTGTTCGATTCGGCTTCCTCGATTGGGGGCCGACGTTCCTGAAGCAGTTCAAAGGAATTCCCGTTTCCAAGGGCGGTTTGATGATTATCGCCTTTGAATTGGCGGCGGTCGTCGGCACCATCTTCGCCGGGTGGATTACAGACAAGGCGTTCAAAGGACGCGGCGTCAGAACGTGCGTCATTTGCATGCTTTGCGCAGCTCTGTTTTCATTCGGTTTTTGGATGCTGCCAAACGGAGGAACGGAACTGCGATTTGCCGTAAACGACGCCAATCAACCGCAAGCGTCAGAAGTCAGAACGTTATTAAAAGGCTTTGACGAGAATATTGTCGTTAAATACCAGCAGTCTGAGAAGGGTGCGACTGAGCTGGTTTTGTATACCGTCTATACGACGGAAGAGCTTACCGGCGCCAATGTCGATTTGAACAGTATTAAAAACGAAAAGAAACGAGCCAGAGAAGAAAAGGCTATCGCAAAGAAAACAGAAAAACTGCAGGGATATAAGGATGAAGAAGCCCTCTTTACCGCCAAGCTGCAAGAGAAATTTCCCGATTCTCAAGTCGCGTTTCTGTCAAGTTACGAACCGACGCCTGCGCCGATCTGGTTGGTAACCTTGCTGCTCATGGGAGCCGGGTTCTTCATTTACGGACCGCAGGCGTTAATCGGCATCGTGGCGGCTAACCAGGCAACCAAAGAAGCCGCCGCTATGGCAAACGGATTCACCGGCATTATGGGCTACGCCTCCACAATCGTTTCCGGCATCGGCATTGCGTTTATCCAAGTGCATTACGGCTGGGGCATTGCTCTCGGCTCGATTGCCGTCTTTGCTCTTATCGGCATGGTTCTCTTTGCCATGGCGTGGAACGCCAGGGCGACCGGATACAAAACCGATCCGACTGAAGAAAAGTTAATTGAAGCGGCAGAAGAGAACGAGTAATTGGAAAACGGGGAACGAGATTCAATCATGGCATACGAATTGAGTAAAAAAAAGGCGTTTGTCTGCGACCTGGACGGGACTCTGTTCATGGGTCCAAACCCAATTCCGCCGGCTGTGGATTTTGTTATTCGCACAACAAAAAGCGGACGGTTTCGGTTCTTCTTTTTGACGAATAACACCTCGAAGAACCCGTCCGAATACCTCAAAAAGATTAGCGGGGCTGCGATTCCCGTCGACGAGAGTCAGATTCTCACCCCGCTCATTACGCTGGAAAGCTATATCCGCCAAAAGGGGTATAAATCCGTTTACCTCGTTTCGACTGTGGCGGTTAAACAGCACATGGCAGAGCGTCTGGCGGACGCAGGCGTGACGCTAGAATACGACCCGGAACAGAACGAACTCATCGCCCTGACCTACGACAAAGAGCTGACCTACGAAAAGCTGCGCCGCATTACCGCATTATGGAACATGAGAAACGGTGCGAATGCGGCGGTGGGTTTACGCTCCATCGCGGGCGCTCCGGTCGACTTTGTCGCGACGCACCCGGACAACTGCTGTCCGTCGGAAGAGGGGCCGATTCCAGACGTAGGCGGGATGCTTAAACTTCTGGAAACGACCAACGGCATGAAGCCGTCACACGTTTTTGGGAAACCGTCTCCGACGCTGTTGGAACCGGTTCTGGCGAACTTCAAAAAGGAAGAAATTACCGTCGTTGGCGATCGGCTTTATACGGACAAAGCCATTGCCGACAACGCCGGCGTAGACTTCATCTGCGTTCTGTCGGGCGAAACGACTCTGGCTGATTTGGAAAAGTACCAAGGGACGCCGCCGGCTCTGACGCTCAACCATTTCGGCGAAGTCGAGCGGTATTAACAGTTGAATATAATTACAAAAGCAAACATTTCTGACATCAAGGCAAAAACTATGAATGACGTAATAATCGTGGGCGCGGGCGTAGTGGGTTGTTCCATCGCGCGCTGCCTGTCCCGCTACGAGCTGGACGTACTCGTTCTGGAAGGAAAAGAAGACGTCGCCTCCGGGGCGTCCAAGGCAAACAGCGCAATCGTTCACGCTGGGTTTGACGCCGAGCCGGGGTCAAACAAGGCGAAATACAACGTTCGCGGAAACGAAATGTTCGAGCAAACCTGTCGCGAGCTTCACGTTCCGTTTATCCGCAACACGTCGCTGGTAGTCGCGTTCTCTGACGAGGAACTGCCCAACCTTCAAAAGCTGTACGACCGGGGAATTCAAAACGGCGTAAAAGAACTGAGGATTATCGACCGTGACGAGCTTCGCGCGTTGGAGCCAAACGTCAGCAAAGAAGCGGTTGCGGCTCTGCTGGCGCCGACAGGCGGGATCTGCTGTCCGTACGATCTCACGTTCCGAACGGCGGAAAACGCGGCGGCGAACGGCGTGAAATTCCTCTTTAACAAACCCGTCAAAACGGTCAAACTGGAAAACGGATTCTGGACGCTTGTAACAGAAGACGGCGAAACGTTCCAGGCGCGCGCGATTGTCAACGCCTCAGGCGTCAGTTCCGCGTTTCTGAACAATCAGGTCAGCGCAACCAAGTACAACATTCAGCCCCGCCGCGGCGAATACGTCATGCTCGACAAGTCGGAAAAGGACTGCTTCAAGGCGACGATGTTTCAGTGTCCCGGCCCGATGGGAAAAGGCGTTCTCGTTTCTCCCACAGTAGACGGCACGATTATCGTCGGCCCGACCAGCGAAGACATCGACTCCCCGGACGCAACGGAAACGACCGCGTTCGGCTTGGATAAGATGCGACGTCTGTCACAGCGCATTTGGACGGAGATTCCGTTCCGCAAAGCGATTACGACGTTCAGCGGCATCCGGGCGCACGAAACGACCAAACACGACTTCGTTCTCGGTGAAGCGCCAGACGCGCCGGGCTTTTTCAACGCGTTGGGCGTAGAATCTCCCGGTTTGACGTCCGCCCCGGCAATTGGCTTGGATTTGGCACAGGAAGTTGCCGCCAAACTCGGCGCAAAGAAAAAGGAAACCGTTTCAGACGACGTCAGCGACTGGCCCCGCGTTCGCGAACTTTCTCCGGAAGAACTCAATAAACTCATCGAGAAAGACCCGCGTTACGGGCGCATTATTTGTCGGTGCGAAACGATCAGCGAAGCGGAAATTCGCGCCAGCATCCGCTGCCGGGTTGGCGCAACGACAATCGACGGCATTAAACGACGAACTCGCGCCACGATGGGGCGATGTCAAGGCGGATTCTGTACGCCGCGTCTGATTGAGATTTTAGCGGACGAGTTGGGCGTCCCGCAGGAACAGATTACAAAAGCCGGCGGAGAGTCTCTGATGGTTCTTTCCCGTCTTTTCCCGGAGGATAAATAATATGAATCAGGAAATTGATGTATTGGTTATCGGAGCTGGGCCGGCAGGTCTTGCCGCTGCTGCGGCGGCTCGAGAAGCGGGCTGCGAAAACGTGTTGATTCTCGAACGCGACGACGCCCCCGGCGGAATTCTTCAGCAGTGCATTCACCCCGGATTCGGCTTGCACCGGTTCAAGGAAGAACTCACGGGTCCGGAATACGCCCAGCGGTTTATCGACCGCGTCAAGGAATTGAACATCCCAATTCAATGCCGAACGATGGTTTTGGATGTAACAGAAAATCGTCAGGTTACAGCCGTCAGTCCGGAACACGGCGTTGAGGTCTTTAGCGCCAAGGCGATTGTCCTGGCAATGGGCTGTCGGGAACGAACCCGCGGCGCGCTGATGATTCCCGGAACGCGCCCGGCTGGCGTCTATTCCGCCGGCACCGCTCAGCGGCTGGTCAACATGGAAGGACTCATGCCCGGCAAACGCGTCGTCATTTTAGGGTCAGGCGACATCGGCTTGATTATGGCTCGCCGTATGACCTTTGAAGGCGCAAAAGTGCTGGCGTGCGTCGAACTGATGCCCTACTCCAGCGGTCTGAAACGAAACATCGCCCAATGCCTTAACGATTTCGACATCCCGCTGCTGTTAAGTCACACTGTAACGGAAATCCGCGGGAAAGAACGCGTCGAGGGCGTTACCGTTGCTCAAGTGGACGAAAAACGCCGCCCCATTCCCGGTACGGAACAGTACTTTGAATGCGATACGCTGCTGCTTTCCGTCGGCTTGATTCCGGAAAACGAGCTGTCGCTCAAAGCCAACATTCCGCTTTCGCCTGTTACAAGCGGCCCGACGGTCGACGATTCCATGCAGACGGAAATTCCCGGCATTTTCTCTTGCGGCAACGTCCTTCACGTTCACGATTTGGTAGACTACGTCAGCCTGGAATCGGAAACGGCAGGTCGGGAAGCGGCTCGATTTGCGGCGCAAACGACTCAGGAAACGCCGACCTACACCGTTGTCAAAGACGGGTTCGGCGTTCGCGGCTGCGTTCCCCAGCGAATTCGCAGCAAGGGCGCAGAAGACAAAGTCGCCATCTCGTTCCGTCCCGCTGACGTGTACCGAAAAGCGACCTGGCAGATTCGCGCCGGAGAAAATATCCTGCTTAAACGACGCGCCATGATTTTGACGCCCGGAGAATCTCAGCGGGTGGAACTGCCCCGAGAACAGTTTGTCGGCGTTGACGAGGTTACAGTAGAAGTTGTGTTGGAGGAACAGAAATGATTTGCATCGGCTGCCCAATGGGTTGTGAATTAACCGTAACAAAAAACGAGAACGGCGAATTGGTAGTTGAGGGAGCGACCTGCGCCCGCGGAAAAGCCTACGGCATTCAGGAAACGATTGCCCCGGAACGCACCGTTACAGCGCTGGTTGCCGTCGAAGGCAAACGACGCCCCTTGAGCGTCAAAACCGCCCGCCCGATTCCGAAGGGAAAGATCTTTGACGCTCTGGAAAGTCTGCAAACCGTCCGGGCGAAAAGCCCCGTTAAAATCGGCGACGTCGTTCTTCCCAACGTCTGCGACACCGGCGTCGACGTCGTCGCAACGGAAAACCTGTAAACGCCGTTTCTTTGATTTCGTCCAAGACGTTATCAAACGGCTAATTTTGAAGAATAGCGCGGACAGGGAGGAACGCCTTGCCTCCCTCCGCGTTCTGGCGTGTTGGAACGGATGTTCTGCGGCGACGCTATTTTTCTTGGGTATATGAAGAATTCTCGACGACATCTTTGTTGATTTCTTACTAAAAACTCTATCCAAAATGACATTGAAGGGGAAAATTTGTCTCTCGGTTCAAGAAAAAAGGAATTTTTTTAATAAATTTGTTCTTATAGGCTTGTTTAAGAAGTAAACAATTAGTATAATTAATATAAAGTGGAGTATTTTAAATCTCGGTACGCAGAGCTTCTGCGACGCTAACCATTTCCAATTAACCGTCAAGCGATATAAAATGAATCAAAACGAAAAATGGTATTTTGCTCGAAATAAAGACACAATCGGGCCGTTGACCCTTGCCGATATGCGCGCCGCCATGCAGCGCGGGGAGATCAAAGCGGGCGATTTGGTGTATCACGAATTGCTGGGTCAATGGACGCCAGCGGGTAAAGTGGCGCTTCTTCAAGACGCCTTGACTGCTGCGCCGCCGATTGCCGGTCCTCCGCTGACGATTAAAACGTCTCAGCCGCGAACCAACGCCCCAAATAAAAACGTCGCGCCGCCGGCTGGACACATGGTTATGCGAAACGCCAACGCGCCGGAAGCGGCTGCGGGAGCTGCTGACAACTTCCAACCAGATCGGGCGGAGCCGGCTAAACACGATTCTGCCAAAGCGGAACCGGCGGCAGGACAGGGAACGCTCTTTGACGTTTCGGGTTCTATTTCCGATCCCGACGACGAAATCGATAACGCCAGCGCAATGTCCGGGGCGGACACGCTCATTGAAAAAGGCGCGTTTCTGGACTTCATTCCCAATCTGCTCCGATCCGGATTCCCGGGCAAAGTCGCAACCGCGATGGGAAAATTCTTTGCCTCGATTGGCGTTTTGGCTCAGCTGGCGTGCGTTGTTTTGATTGTCGTTTTGGCGTTTGCGATTTGCAAATTTAACATATCAGCTTCGTTACAAGCTCTGTGCCTGTTTGGAACGCCGATTATTCTCCTGTTGGCAAACGCCTATGTCAATAAACGGCTTATGCCGTCGTTAAATCGTCTGAACAATCTGGGAGAAGGCCGAATTGTTTCCACCGCCCTGCCCGACGCTTTAAGCGTTGTCTTTTTGGGATTGGCGATTTGGGGGCTGGTAAGCGCTTTCTTTACCGGATTACGCAGCGAGAACACATCCATATTGATTGGTTACGCTATCTACGGTTTTATTCTCTTTGCCGCTTTTGCGTTTTGCTCTGTTACAGCGGCTAACCCAGGCTCTTTCAATATGTCGGTTGACGGCTCGTTGTCTCCGGCATCGGAAGCGGCTGGCGCGATTCAGTATTTGAGCAAGCTGTTTTTGCGATTGTCGCTGGGACTTTACGGCTTCTTTATGACGTTGTACGCCCTGAAACTGATTGGAACCATTATCCAGTCGTTCACGATAAATGACGAATCTGCTATAGTGGGAATTGGTTTTGCCGCTAAAGCGCTTATAGATGTAACAATAATGACGTGTATTAGTTTCCTGCCTTTGGCAACCTATTTATTGTTTTTAGGAGTTCAATTCTTCCTTGATTTCGCGATCAAGGTCGTTCAAAATCGCAGATAACGGAAAGTCGGGAGGCGTCAGTCGCAAATCTTGGCATTCCGTCACGTTTCCCGCTTTGACCTGTTATTTTGACGATTCCCCTGCCTTTTAGTTTTTTTGGGAGATGATTATGAGAAAAACGTTACTTTTTAGCTTGATCGCCCTATTGGCGATTTGCTCGGTTTCTCAGGCTGAGGTACAGATGACAACCCAGTCGTGGGGAACGAGCGAGTACGGACCGATGTCCGACGCGATTGCGGAACGATCCGTTTTGAATTTTCTTCTTTTTGACGGAGCCAAGATTGAAGCGGTCAAAGGCGTCAACCCCAGCGACGTCAATATGCTGCGTGACAACTCCGCCGGAGAATGCGGCGGCATGGGGCGCGTCGGCGTTGAAGGCAAACCCGCCGTCATGGCGTTCTATCTGGGAAAAGTTCGCAACATCAAAGAACTGGCGGTTTACACTGGCAACATCGACAGCCGATCCCATCAGGATTACGAAGTCCGATTTGCGAACAATTCCGCCAACCCGGGTCAGCGTCCCAACTTTGACGGCGCGCCTGCCTTGACGACCGGCGACAAGATTCTCGGCGCGGGTTCTGGAGGGTTCTTAACTGATTTTCTCGAAACGGAAAAAGGTAAGTATCTCGCAACAGCAGACTGGGTGGAAATCCGCATGTGGAGTACGTACCCCAGTAAAGTCGGCGATCCCGCCAAAGATAAGAACCCCGCCAATTCCTGGGCGTCGCTGCTGGAAGTTCAGATCCTCGGCGATCCGGACGACATGAGCGCGACGATGTCTAAAGAGGAACGCGACCGACTCATGGCGCGTTTGGCGCAAGCTCGTCTGGAACGCATTATGAGAGGCGTATCTCCCGACTTGTACCGCGCCGTTAAACAGATCAGTTCGCTCCGCATGGCGATTGAAGACCTGTCTGAAAAATACGACGAAGACGAATACGACGGAAAGGCGTATTTAGCTGAACTGGAAAAGTACGAAAAGCTCTTTTCGTCTCTTGACCCGACCAATCAGGCGTCGGTCGACGAAGCGCTCAAAGCCGCGAAGGATTTCCTGGAATTCCGCCGCAAAGCCCTGCTGGCAAACCCGCTTCTCGACTTCGACAAGGTTCTCGTCAGAACGGCGAAAAACGCTGGGCTGGAAGCCAACTGGATGTCCAACTGCTCGCGAGGAAAAGGCGACTACGGCAACCAGCTTTCCGTTATTTCCATTCACGATAAAGACGCTCCCATCAAACCGATTATCGACGCGCCGTACGATTCGTTTATCGGCGACATCTGCATGAAATGGGACGCTAAAAAGATTCTCGTTACAGCAAAGTCTGAAAACAACACATGGGAAGTTTACGAAATCGACCTGGAAAAGGTTCTCAAAGGCGAAAAGCCAGAATTCAAGCAGATCTCCCCGTTCATGGGCAAAGACGTTGACAACGTCGAAGGCTGCTTCGTTCCAGACGGCTCGTACCTGTTCATTTCCAGCGCGTCCATGATGGGCGTTCCGTGCATCGGCGGCGCCGGACACGTCGGCAACATCTTCCGCGTTGAAAAAGACCTCAAAACGTGCCGTCAGCTGACCTACGAACAGGATCAGGACTGGAACCCGACCCTGATGAACGACGGTCGAATCATGTATCTGCGCTGGGAATACGTCGACATCAACCATTACTTCACCCGAATCATGATGAACATGAATCCGGACGGAACAAACCAGGTTGAACTCTACGGTTCCGGCTCGTACTGGCCCAACAGCATGTTCTATTCCAAGCCGATTCCGGGTCAGAACGCCAAGATGTTCGCAACCATTGTAACAGGACACCACGGCGTCGCCAGAATGGGCGAACTGCATATCATCGACCCCAAACGCGGCCGCAAAGAGGCGGAAGGCGTCGTTCAGCAGATCCCGTTCCGCGACAAGAAAGTCGAGCCGATTATTATGGATCAGCTCGTAAACAGTTCCTGGCCGAAGTTCCTCTTCCCCTGCCCGCTGGACGAAAACTATTATCTCGTTTCCGCTCAGCCCACTCCCCTGGACAGATGGGGCTTGTATCTGGTCGATACGTTCGACAACATGGTTTTGATTAAAGAGTCCCCGGATTTTGGAATCTACGAACCGTTTGCGATTCAGGAACGACCCTGCCCGCCGGTTATTACAGACCGAACAATTAACAAAGACAAAGAATCCGTCTGCTATATTACAGACGTCTATTTTGGCCCCGGTTTGGAAAACGTTCCTCGCGGGACGGTCAAAAAGCTCCGCGTTTTCGGCTATCAGTACGGATACCGCGGCATCGGCAACCACAACGCCATGGGCGAAGAAACGTCCTGGGACAGCAAAGTCCTGCTGGGCGAAGTCAACGTGGAACCGGACGGCAGCGCCAACTTCGTTATTCCGTCCAACGTCCCGCTGGCTCTTCAGCCGCTGGACGAACACGGAAACGCGCTTCAAATCATGCGTTCCTGGCTGACCGGCATGCCGGGCGAAAAGGTTACCTGTTCTGGCTGTCACGAAAATCAGAACTCTGTAACGCCGGCGAAGTTCAACATGGCGGCGCGCCGCGCTCCCGACAGAATCGTCGAGTTTAACGGTCCGAAACGCCCGGTTGGATTCAAGAAAGAAGTTCAGCCCGTTCTGGACAAATACTGCGTCGGCTGTCACGACGGATCGAAGCCCAACCGTCCGAACTTCAAAGACATCGCGCCCGGTCCCCGCGCGCTGGGTAACTCGTACTGGGCTTTGATGCCGTTCCTGCGCCGTCCGGGACCGGAATCGGATACCCACATGTTCTATCCGATGGAATACTACTATAATACGTCTCCGCTGATGCAGATGCTGCGCGACGGCAACCATTACAACGTCAAGCTGGACGACACCGCCGCTCGCGAGCTGGCGCTGTGGATCGACATGAACATGCCGTACAACGCAACGTGGTCTGAAGTGGCGACGTCAACCATGGGCGGACGTCTGCAGCAGGTTCAAACGATGGCAAAGAGAACTCAGGAACTCCGAGCCCTCTACGCCAACGTTGACGATTATCCCGAAGAGGGCGCGGTTATGGATGAAGTGCCGCGTCCGGACTTCGTCAAGCCCGAAAAGTGGGAAACGCCCAATACGAAGAATCCCACCGGTCTGAAAGCGGTTGTCAACAACTACGAACCCAAGACGCAGTCGATTGACCTCGGCGGCGGCGTCAAGATGGATATGGTTTACATCCCGTCCGGAAAATTCGTTATCGGCGACGATTCCGAAAAGCGTCCGGAAGCGAATCGAAACGAAGTTACGATTGAAAAACCGTTCTATATGGGCACGACTGAAGTTACCAACGAAATGTTCCATCAGTTCGACCCGACTCACGAAAGCAACTTCATCGACCAGCAATGGAAAGACCACGTTCACCGCGGCTATCCCGCCAACCACGACGATCAGCCCGTCATCCGCGTTTCCTGGCAGAAAGCCAACGAGTTCTGCAAGTGGCTCTCCGCCAAGACCGGGAAGAAGTTCCGTCTGCCGACCGAAGCCGAATGGGAATGGGCGGCGAAAGCCGGAACCGACAAACCGTTCTGGTGGTCTGACGGCATGGGCAAAGCCGAAAAGAACGACAACGGACGTCTGTTCGAGTGCGACGTTCAGTTCGGCGACAAGGCGAACATGGCGGACAACTCCATGCGTCTGTTCGTTGTAACAGGCGTCAACCCGCAGCCGGTCAACAACCCGGCGTTCTGGCAGACGTATCTGCCGCGCGTCGTTGACCAGTCCGACAACCAGATGGTTCCCGGCTGGGACGCTGACCTGTACGAAAAGCAGCGCGCCGGCTACCACGGTTCCAAGGGCATCGCCCGATACGCGCCCAACCCGTGGGGTCTGTACGACATGAACGGCAACGTTGCGGAATGGACGCAGTCCGACTACAAAGCCTATCCGTACAACGCCAACGACGGCCGCAACGCCGGCAATCTGGATACGGAAAAAGTCGCCCGCGGCGGCAGCTGGAACGATCGCCCGGCTCAATGCCGCAACGGGTACCGAATCGGCTTCCCGACGTACCAGCGCGTCTACAACGTCGGCTTCCGCGTTATCTGCGAGGAGTAGCGGTTATTAATTGTACATTCTCCCCTTGCTAAAGTTTTTTGGAAAGGGGAGTTTGAGGGTAATAACATTTTTTTCAAAAAAGGTTTTCCCCTCATATTATTTCGAATAAACCTCGTTTTCTAATCCCTTGAAAAAACTTCTTTAAAAGGGAGCCAGCTTGCTGGCGACCTAAGTTTTTTCAATGCGGACGAAGTCCGCAAAATTTAATAAGCCGCAAAGAGCGCAAAGAAATGAAAGGCGGTAACGGAGTTCGCGAAGCGAACGTAGTTACGCTTTTACCCGCGTTTGCACATGGATGAGCCGGCACGCGGCAGTTCCCTGCCGCATTCGCCGTTAGGCGAAAAACAAAACCCGTTCGAAGTGTGAAATACCGCATTGCGTAAGTCGTAAACGCCCCTTGGATGTAGCCCGTCCTCGGGCTACGACTTGACGGTGAAAGCCGTCAAGGTAAAATACGGAAGCATCCAAAAATCTTGAGAACGCGGTTCAATATTTCTAGCCGTGGGTTTTAACCCACGGAAAAAGAAAAACAAATACTGAAACGTTTAAGCGAACCGTGACGCATTTATTCTACTGCGCCTTGTTCTTTAAGCCAATCTATAAGTTCTTGATCTTTAACTTTAATGGCAAAATTCAAAATCGACACTCCGTAATTGTCTTTTGCATTGACATCTGCCCCCTGTTCAACCAGCCATTGAACCAGTTCCAAAGATTTGTTGCAGGCGGCGCGTTGCAGGAGATCGGCGCTGTGCCCTTTGATATCTGCTCCTTGCTCAACCAGCCACCGAACCATTTCTATATAACCTTTGCCGACTGCTGTATACAATAAATCATCAATATTTTCTTTGACGTTAAATCCCTGTTCAACCAGCCATTGAACCAATTCCAAATTCCCGCTTTCAACAGCGCGACCCAGAATATCCGATTTATTAAAGCTATTTGCATTGATATTCAATCCATGTTCAACCAGCCATTGAACCAGTTCCAAATCCCCGCTTTCAACAGCGCTTCCCAGAATATCCGGGTCATTAAAGCTATTTGCGTTGACCTCCGCCCCTTGCTCAACCAACCATTGAATCAGTTCCAAATTCCCGCTGTAACCAGCTTGTCGCAACAGATCAGTGCTGTGTCGTTTGATATCCGCCCCCTGTTCAACCAGCCACTGAGCCAATTCCAAAGAACCATTGCCAACAGCAGAATACATGAAATAATCAATACTATCTTTGATGTTCAATCCCTGTCCAACCAGCCACTGAACCAGTTCCAAATTCCCGCTGCTAACAGCGCTGCCTAGAATCCGGTTATTAGAGTCTTTTTCTTTAATATCCGCCCCATGCTCAACCAGCAATTGAACCACTTCAAGGTTGCCTCTTAAAGCTGCCAAATGGACGGCGGTATATCCACAATCGTCTTTATCATTGATGTCCATTCCATGTTCAACCAAGAATTTAACCAATTCAAAATTTCCACTAAAGGCGGCTCGATGCAAAATCGTCATTCCTGATTCGGTTCTTGCGTTCAGATCAGCGCCGTATGCAACCAGCCACAGAACCTGTTCCCAAGAACCATCATAGGCTAAGTAATGCAGTGCGGTATTACCATAAAGGCTTCTGTCATTTACTCTCGCTCCGCGTTCAACCAGCCATCGAACCATGTCCCAATTTTCATGACAAATGGCAAGTTGCAAGAGAGTCCTTCCCGATAAATCAGAAAAGTCTTTTGTATTGACGCTCAAGCCATAATACTTCAGAAGTTCTTTAACCCGGTTCATATCGCCCTGCTCTACAGCATCGAACAGAGAAAACATGAGGGCTAATCTAATAACTAAAAGTATAAATAAAAACAGGACTATAAAAACTATAATAAGACTCCATTTTACAAAAGAATAAACGTCAAAAGCCGCACAAGTTTGAACCTGCTCAATAGCGGCAATATTACTTTGAAACGGCTGTTCACAAATGCAGACGCTGGATTTATCGAGTTGGTCTATTGAAAATATTGTCAACGATTGACCGCCCGCTTTACAGAAGCTGACGGCAAAGATTAAAAAAACAAGGAATACGCCTAAAACGAATATTCGATTCATTATCAGACAACTTTTCATAACGCAACATTTTTAATGGGAACATCTCGTAATTACTCATAATATACCGTCAAAATCTTTTTTGTGCAAGAGGCGCCAGTTTCTTTTTTTGAAACGAAACACTCGAAAGAAACGAAAAAAGATGAAAGCGTTTTAATCTCTTTGCGTTCTTTGCGGCTTAAAATTCTTCGGCGGCTGACACAGCCGCGATCCAGTGAGGCGGAGGGGTTGTTCTGCGAATGAGTTCGTCCGTCATACCAGCAATGCGGCAGGGGACTGCCGAGCGTCGGTTGTTCAAGCGGGCAATCCTGCGACAAAGATTTTTTTCTTGTACAAGCATGTAGCCCGAGGACGGGCTACATCCAGAGGAGGTTTACCGCTTCGACGGTTTGGTATGCACGATTCTCGACGTTTCGTGCCAATAACGCGCGATAATTCTTCCCGCTTTATTAGCAAGAATAAAATTTATCGTCGTTCGCGACGGTATTGGTTACGAAAGCGACGGTAAGCCGTCGCACTCCAAATTTTTTCCCCTCTCTCTCCTCTTTCCCGGTTGATTTTTTCTCGTTGACGGTTTATAATAAACGTACGTTCTGACAGATTTCAAAGATTTTCAATATCGAAAGGAGATTAAAATGTTACGACGTCAGTTTATTCAGACAACGGCGCTTTCGGCGTTGGCTGCAGCTGCGGTTAAGGCGGAAGTCGTTGAGACGGAGACTGAAAAGGTCCAACAGGAACCAGCGGTGGAGGTGGAAGAAGTTCAGGAACCCCCAGCGCCGGAAATCGGGTTTAATCCGGTTGAAGAGACAGACGACTGGGTTTGGTACAACGCGGCGACGATGCCCATCGAAGGGCGCGCCTGGGAAGGGGAAGAACGCTATACGCCGTTCGACCGGTTCCCGAAGCGATGGATGGATAAAGTCCCGTCAGCAGTGCGAAATCTGTCGTGCTCTTCCGCCGGGATGGCTCTGCGATTTGTAACAAACAGCCCGATGAATATTTCCTTTGAACTGCGAAACAACAATCTGGCGATGTATCACATGCCGGCAACCGGCGCGAGCGGCGTCGACATTTACGGCCGCGATTCGTCCGGCAAATGGAGATTCGCCCAGATGATTGGCGGCAAGAAGTCAAATAACATCGTTGTTCAACCGATTCGCAGCGAAGCCGTTCCAGACGGGAAACGGGAATACATGATTTACTTCCCGACGTACAACGGAATCCACAAGTTCCGAATCGGCGTCAGAAAGGGAGCTATTTTTGAAGCGGCGCCGGCTCGCAAGCTCAAGCCGATTCTGTTCTACGGGACGTCGATTTTACAGGGCGGCTGTTCTTCCCGAACCGCCAACTGCGCTGTCGCCATGACCGGGCGTCGGCTGGACATGCACGTCTTGAACTTCGGCTTTTCCGGGAACGGAAGGATGGAGCCGGTTATGATGGAAGCGTTCGCCGAACTCGACCCGTCGGTCTACGTTCTGGACTGCAACCGCAACATGTCGCCGGAACAGATTCGAGAACGGCTCGTTCCAGGCGTTCTCAAACTCAGAGAAGCGCATCCCGACACGCCGATTCTGATTGTAGAAGGGTACCCTGCCCCGTTCAGATCCTGCTGGTCAGACTTTGCCGACGAGAAAGACCCCCGCGGCGTTGCCAACCGGGAAGGCTACGAAAAACTCGTTGCCGACGGCGTTAAGGGCTTGTACTATCTCGACGGCAAGAGCCAGATGCCGGAAGACGGCGACGGCACCATGGACAACTGTCACGCCAACGACTACGGCTTCTTCGTTCAGGCAAACGCCTACGAGAAAGCGCTGCGAGAGATTCTGGGCGACCAGTTAGCGTAACGAGCGCTTTATCTAAAAAGAAACGGGCTGCGTAGAGCAGCCCGGGTAAAAACCTCACGCAAAGTCCGCAAAGTTCGCGAAGTTTTAAAAACTATGCGTTCTATGCGACTAAAA
>JAFZAL010000078.1 GCA_017557195.1 Thermoguttaceae bacterium
CGTCCAACGGTGGTAAAGTCGTTATTGAGGGCGATAAACCCGTACATGGTCGACCAAAGTCCTTTGCCGAAGAACGGCAGAATGACTTTTTCCAATTCGCCTTTGTCGTTTCTGACAAGATAAATTGTAACGTAACGCGGAACGGTCGGGACGCCCGGTTTAACTTCTCCTTCCGGAACGAGGGTATAGCCGTCTTTGTTCATCAAGACGCGTTCGTCAAACCTCGCCGGATTGAATTCGTCTGCGTTTGTAACAAACTTTTCCTTGAGCAAATCGTAAACCTGCGGGTCGATCTTTTCAAACGCCGGGGCGATGTCGCTTGATTTGTATCCAGGTTTGACCAGGTCTGCCGCCAAAACGATGTTGCCGCGCTTGAAGTTGAGTTTATTCTGTTCAATTATGGGTCTGAGAACGACGTTTGCCGTTGAGACCAGCGTCGCGCAGACGGCGCAAACCGCAATCGCGACGAAAAACGTTTTAAATAAGCTGTTATTAGACATTTCGCAAAGCCCTCCGTTTAATGTTGGCCTGGACGAAGACGTAGTCAATCATCGGGGCGCAGAGGTTTCCAAACAGAATGGCAAGCATGACGCCTTCCGGATACGCCGGGTTCATTGCGCGAACGACAATAACCAACGCTCCGATAAGGAATCCGTAAACGTACTGACCGCCTCGCGTCAACGCGCCTGTAACAGGGTCAGTCGCCATAAAGGCGCAGCCCAAAGCGAAGCCGCCCATCACAAAATGCCAGTGCGGGTAAATGCCCCAGGCGGGATTGGTCGTGTAGCCGATGGAGTACATGAAGAACGTAAACACGGCAAGCGCGCCAGTTCCAACGCACATGGAAAGCATGACTCGCCAGGAGCCAATGCCGGTGAAGATCAGCATCGCCGCGCCGATCAGGCAGCACAGCGTACTGGTTTCGCCCATTGATCCGGGAATGAATCCGGCGAAGCAGTCGAACCAGTATTGCATGTCCGTCAGATTTTGGCTGGCGGCGACGGCGGAGATGCCGTCCATGCCCTGCTGAGTTGCCGCGGCAAGAGGCGTTGCCATCGTCGTACCGTCAACCGGAACCCAGATGCTGTCTCCGGTAATCGTGCCGGCAAACGCGAAGAAGATAAACGCTCGAGCGACCAGAGCCGGGTTGAGGATGTTTCTGCCCGTTCCGCCAAAGACTTCTTTTCCAATCACGACGCCGAAGGAAATCGAAACGGCGACAATCCAAAGCGGAATCGTAGCGGGAAGCGTCAGCGGGAAAAGCATGGCTGTTACGAAAAAGCCTTCGTTGACAATCTCTTTTCGGAAGATCGCGAACACGACTTCCCACAGAATTCCGACTATAAACGTTACAATATAAATCGGAATGAAGTACATCGCGCCAAAGACGATAAACTCAATCGGGTGGCTGAAGTACGAAACCGTTCCCTTTTCCGGGACGGCGCCGAGGTCAAAGTTCCCGACTTTTACGCAGCTCATCAACCAGCCACGCCAGTTTTTCAAGCCGTCAGTCGGCAGCGATTTCAGCGGAGCGACAACTGTCTTTTCAACGCCTTTATCGTCAACAATCTTTTGAGCGACGCTCGTTGTTGACATCGTCTTGTACGCCTGATAGCCCGTATTGTAACACGCCATAAAGCAGCAGGGAATCAGCGCGATGCAGACGGTAATCATCATGCGTTTGAAGTCAATCGAATCGCGAACGGCGCATTTGCCTGTTGCGACTTCTTCCGGAGTGTAGAAGAACGTGTCGAAGACTTCCCATAACGGATATAGAGCCTCCAGCTTTCCGCCTTTGGAAAACCAGGGTTTTGTCTTATTGAAAATGAATTTAATCGGATTCCACACGGTTTAGCCCTCCTTGTCGATGAGTGTTAAAACGGAACGGAGCATCGAACCGAATTCGTTTTTGCCCGGATCGACGTAGGTGCACAGAGCCAGGTCTTCTTCGTCCAGCTCCAGCGCTCCGAGCTGTTCCGACTGTTCCAGATTTCCCACCGCCAAAGCGCGAGTGAGGAACACCGGCAGGATGTCCAAAGGCATAACGTCGTCCATTGACCCGATCGAGAAAATCGCGCGCGGACCGCCGTAGACGTCCGTCGTCATGTTGTATTCCCAGCCCGGGAAGAACAGCGACGCGTTCGTCCATTTGGTTGAGAAGTCAACGAACTTCGGAAGAATCCAGCCGAACAGCCGACGCTTGACGCCTTCGCGGAGAACGGAAACCTGGAGACTGTAACGTCCCAGATAGTTCAGACCCGGTTCAGACGTGCGGCCGTTCAAAACCGACCCGGAAATAACGCGGGCGGGGATGCCGTCTTTCGTTTCAGCGTCGAATTCGCCGTTGGTCAGCTCGTCCAGATTGGCGCCGATTCGGGTTTTAATCAACCGCGGCTTTTTCACAATCGGACCGGAGAGAGAAATCACGCGGGCTTTGCAAACGTATCCCGTTTTGAACAGGTATCCAAACGCAGCGACGTCCTGATAATTGACGTGCCAGACAACGTTCGTTCGCGACGCCGGGCAGAGGAAATGAATGTGCGTTCCGACGAGTCCGCAGGGATGCTTTCCGGAGAATTCCGCAACTTGCAGATTCGGAAGCCCTTCCGCTTCTTCCGGAAGAATGCGGCAGTCCGGCGACTGACAGAAGAACAGCGGCTTGTCGCCAGCGAGGACGGACAGAACTTTCAACCCTGCCAGGAAATCGTCTTCTCTGTCTTTGAGCGCAACGGCGGGACAGGGGGCGTGCGGGTTGGAGTCCATCGCTGTTACAAAAATCGCGTTGGGGCGCGTTTCCGGAGACGGAACTTTGCTGAACGGGCGAGTCCGAAGAGCCGTCCACTGACCGGAATCGACCAGCGTTTTAACGACGTCGTCTGCCGTCAGCTTGTCCAGGGGCGTAACCGGGAACTGGATTTTCTCCTCCTCTTTAGGGTCAATCTCGATTACCACCGACAGCAAAGCGCGTTTGTCGCCGCGGTTAATCGCCTTGACCGTTCCCCC
>JAFZAL010000079.1 GCA_017557195.1 Thermoguttaceae bacterium
TCATTTCCCCCCATTCCCCTGTTTAATTATGTTTCATAACGAAAAAGAAGAGACTTTAACCCGTTCTGAATTAACCCAACTGCAGGACGAGCGGTTAAAGAAAGTTGTCAAATGGATTTATACGCATAACGACGTTTTCAAACAGCGTTTGGATGAAGCAAACGTCAATCCCGATACGTTCCGCGGTCTGGAAGATCTTACCGCCCTGCCGACGATGAACAAAAAGGAATTCCGGGAATACTTCCCGCTGGGCATGTGCTGCGTTCCGAAAGATCAAATTCGAGAAATGCACCAGTCGTCCGGGACATCCGGCACGCCAGTTGTCATGCCGTACACCAACAACGACATTCATCAGTGGGGAGAATGTATGGCGCGCTGCTATATGATGGCGGGCGCTCAGCCCGGCGACGTCTGCCAGATTACCCCAACGTTTGGGCTGTTCAACGGCGGTTTCGGCATGTATCACGGCGCTCGTCAGGCGGAACTGTTTATCGTTCCCGCCAGTTCCGGAAACACCGAACGACAGATTCGTCTCGCCAAGGCGTTCAACACCAAAATTCTGACGGCGGTCGTTTCCTACGGTCCTCGAATTCTGGAAGTTTTGGCTCAAATGAACGAAACGCTGCCGGATTTGAAAATCGGCATTTTCGGCGCGGAAATGTTCTCAACGAACATGAAAAAGACCATCTCCGAGGGCTTCGGAATCGACGCGTTCGACATCTACGGCATGACGGAAACCGGCGGCGTCGGCACGCTGGGGCAGGACTGCCCGGATCACTCGGGAATTCACGTTTGGGAAGACCATTACATTGTGGAAATCCTCAAGCCGGGAACAAACGAAACATGCGCCGACGGCGAACAGGGCGAAGTCGTTGTTACATCTTTAACCAGAGAAGCGCTGCCGGTCATTCGATTCCGCACCGGCGACCTGTCGCGCGTTCTCAGCCGAGAAAAATGCGCTTGCGGTCGTTCTCATATCCGTATCGCTCCAATTACCGGTCGTCTGGACGACATGCTCATCGTTAAGGGCGTCAACTTCTTCCCGTCTCAGGTTGAACAGGCTCTGCTGGAAATCCCGGGCGTTCACCCGCAATATCAGATTATTATCGAGAATAATCACGGCGTCAAAGACGTTCACATCAACGTCGAGGCGGAAGAAGGCGTTACCGGCTACATGGTCGAAAAGAAGCTCAAGGAAACGCTGGGATTCTCGCCCAAAGGCGACGTCTTCAAACCGGGCGAGCTCCCGCGTCAGGCTGGCAAAGCCCAACGAGTCTTCTTTGAAGATAAGAACTGATTCTGGAATTGTGGTAAGTGGTAAGTAAAGAGTGGTAATTGGTAAGTTAGTTGCGCGCTTGCGTACTTCTCACTAACCACTAACCACTTACAACTTTTAGTTGCGTGTTGTAATTACAGATTCCGATTTAATTACCGCCTGCGGTCTGGATTCTTTTCCGACCGCAGTTTTTTTATTTTCCCATAAAAATAAACAGAACCGCTCCGACCATGCAGGCGCACGCTCCGACATAGTTCCATCCCAGGTTTTTATGGAAAACCAGTATGTAAAACGGCGCAAAGACCGTTAAAGTAATAACTTCCTGCATGATTTTCAAGTGCGGCACGTCTAACCCGTTGGCAGCCCCGATTCTGTTTGCCGGAACTTGTACCATGTATTCAAACAGAGCAATCCCCCATGAAACCAGAATCGCAATAATAAGCGACGAGTTACCCAGGAATTTTAGGTGCCCGTACCACGCCATTGTCATAAACAGGTTGGATATAATCAGCAGTATTATTACGGTAAACAGGGGATTCATGGGCAATTAGGGAATAGGAAATAGGGAATGGGGAATAGGAGGGAACAGGAAATAGGGAATAGGGAATAGGGAATGGTTTAGAGAGTGGTAAGTTGTAAGTGGTAAGTGGTTAGTTGAAAATTTGATGAACGCTTGCGTACTAACCACTAATCACTAACCACTAAAAACTTGAAACTACTCCCTACTCCCTAAACCCTACTCCCTAGATTCATCCAAATTTTCTTACCAAAAATTTGCATATCTCCCCTTGTCAAAGCGTTCTTATAACGCTACAATATCCTATATCGGAAAACAAAGAAAAAATGATAAGCTCTCGCCGAATTCTCCTGACGACGTTGTTTTTTCTTGCTGTCAGCCCGCTTTTTGGGCAGATGTGCAAGGTGGAACTGTCGTCGCCAACGAAAAGTTTGGGCGTTCAGGGCAAACAGACCGTTTTCGTTGAAGCGGCGTTCTCGGAAACGTACCAAAAGAAAAAAACGGTAATTGAACCCGTTCAGCGACAACCGCTCAACGTCAGTTTTGTTCTCGACGTCTCCGGCTCCATGACAGGTCAGCCGCTGGAAGGCGCGAAAAAAGCAATGCTGACGATTCTCAACAACCTGTATCCCGGCGACGTCGTTTCGATAACCGTATTCAGCGATCAGGCGAAAACCGTCTTGCCGTTCGCTCAAATCGGCGGCGCCAACGCTGGGCTGCTTCAAAAGGGAATCAACAGCATCATTTCCGAGGGCGGCACCTGTTTATTCTCCGGCGTCAAAGCGGGAGGAAACGCCTTGATGGCAAACGCCGGAACGAATTACGAAAACTGTCTGATCGTTATCAGCGACGGCGAATCCTCAGAAACGCCTCTGTTCATGAACGAAGTCGGGAAAAAACTGCACGACGCGGACGTCCGGGTGATTTGCATCGGCTTGGACTACGACAATCCCCTGTTGGAATCGCTGGCGAAAGGCGCTCAAGGGCAGTACCATCATATTGGTCAGGCGGAGGAACTGGCGATGATTCTTATGACGGCTCTGGAAAAGTCCAATATTGCCGCCTCCGCCGCGTTCGACAACAAATTCATCCTGACGTTTCCCCCCAACGTAACGCTGGTTAAGACCACCGCCAGAATTCTCGGTTCCAAAACGCTCCGAGACAAATCAACCGCATACTATTTTTATCGCTTCAGTCTCCCCGAAAAGAGCGTCTATTCCGAGTTGTTTGAACTGGAGGTTTCCCGACAGCTCAAGCCCGGCGTCCCGATCGCTCAAATTCAGGTTTCGTACATCGACGCGGTGGAAGTCGACATGAAAAAGAAAGAAGCTCGAGAAAAAGAGGAAAAAGAGAATGGCGGAATAGAAAAAATCAACGACGAAGCAATCAAAGGCGACGTTGCCCCCGACGTCGGCGCGATGGCGGACGACATCCTTCAAAAGCTGGAAATCAAACAGCAGCCGGACAATAACGCTGCGGCGGATAACGATGACGATTTAGAGGAAGACGATTTGGAAGAGCCGGACGACAACGATTTCCTCCTGGACATGACCCGCATGAATCGCTGTACAGACGACGCCGCGCTCGTCATTCCGTTTACGAAAGATAAAGAATCGGTTATCAATCCGAATTTCTATAACGAATGTCGGCTTCGCTGCGAAGTGGCGGCTTACGACTATCTATACGTCAACGCCTGCCAGGGCTTAACGAACGTCATAAGCGAACGGCTCAAACAACATACGGCAACTCTCAACCGACAGCTTCTTCAGCCCGTCGTTCCGGAATCGGAGCCGCTGCTTCGACAATTCAAGCAGAACACCGAAGACCTCGTCCCGCTTGTCAAAACCATTCCCGCCAAAGCGGTTGGCAAAGGCGCTGGAAAGAAACCAGTTCGCCGCCCGGCGGCTAAAAAACAGCCGGAAACCAGCTTGAAAGACACGCCGTTTATCGAGAAGCTCAACGTCTTCCGCGCCGATTTTCTGGAACAATGGCGCGACATGCGAGAAACGCGAACGGGGAAGCAGACGGCAAAATCGGAGTGATTTTACCGTTCGTTTCTTAAATCAACGACGCAATTTGTTCGTTCGACGGCGGATGCCGTCCAGAATCGCCTGATAGATTGGCGACGGTTCCGTCTGACTGAGTTCTTCTGCCAGCTGTTGAGCGCATGGTTCAACGGTGTCAAGCGCTTCATCCAAGCAATTCAAAACAAGCTCCTGACGTCCTTTTCCCAGTCGTTCTCCAAACCGGGTAAACTTTCCGCGTGTAATTCTGGCAAAGGAATAATCCTCGCCAATTTTCATCGCCATCTTTTTAGACAGCGACGGATAAACGGCTGTCGAAATCAAATCGTACGCTGGCGCCAACTGCGCGCCGTCGTCTCGATACAAAATCGAATAGTTTTTAGCGTGTGCGTCGCCGTTTCCAATTATAAAATTGAATACCGCCAAACGAATAAACGCAATAAAATCCGATGACCGAAGACGCATTTCGAGAATCTTGTTGGCGCATTCCACCAAACCGGGACCGTCCTCGTTTTCGTACTTCTTTTCCGGCGCGGTTCCTATCGCCTGACAAAAATCCTCTTGATGAATTCTCGTCCAAACCCCGTCGCGAAACTCTCGATCGTAACGGGTTGTTACATAATACGGAACGGAATCAAAGCGAAGAATCTCACATTCTGCCACTGGCAAGCCGCATTTCTTCGCCAGTTTCATACAGAAAAATTCGTTGAAAACGCTGTAGGGATACGCTGGGATTCCGGGTTTAATAATATGCGTCGACGGCGTCCCGTGCAGAGGGAGGGAAACACGGCCGTCAAAAACGCAAGCAATCAGTTTGTTCTGCGCCCCCGCGCCGGAAAGACGAAAATCCGTATCCTCCTCGCTCACGTTGAGCGGCTGGACGTCCAAACGACGCAAAATTCGGCTGGTCTGTTTTTCTGTCAACGGCAGATATTCCGGTTTGGATCGGGTTTCCAAATCTCGACCGGGTCGATAAAGAGCAATCGCCCCGGCGCAGTCTTCGCCCAACTCGCGAAGCAATCCGAACGTATTCTCTGGAGAGAGTTTTAGAATCTGAGCCAACGTCTGACGAATTCGTTCGTCCGGCAGCAGATTTGAGAAAAACGCCTCTGTTTTTGAACCGGAATAAGTAGCGTCTGACAACGGAAAGACGTTTGAAAGAGCTTTGGCGTTCCGGGTTTGCAAGTATTCCGACAAATAGGAAAAAGTCAGACCCGAATCGGCTTGGGCGAGAACTCCTGCTGGAATTCCGTTCAAATAGACGTTCAACGTTTCCATCATTCACCTCGCTCCCATGGGCTGTAAATATGAACGTCCATGCCTAACGCCTGAACGACAGCCAACAGTTTTCCGATCTGGCAGGTTGCCTTGCCGTTTTCCAGATCGCTGATAAACCGCGTTCCGGTCTGCGACAGCATCGCCAATTCCCGCTGGGTTACGCCCTGCTCTTTGCGAGTCTGACAAACCAGCTGACCGATTTCCTCTACAGTAAGCAACGCTTTTTTCGTCATGGCTGAATAAACAACATCAGGGACTATCTTTACAAACGAAAATTCCCGAACGGTAATATTCTAACAAAAATCTTGAATTTGTCAAGAGGATATTACCGAACGGGAATATTAAATATTTCAATGCTTACGGGGGACGAGAGTCCGTAGGGAGTAGGGAGTGGTAAGTAGTAAGTGGTAAGTTTGATGAGCGCTTGCGTACTATCCACTATCCACTAACCACTAATAACTTATAACTATTCCCTATTCCCAACTCCCTATTCCCTTACATTTTTATCGCGGACAATGTCCGCTCTCCAGAAAGTCCGCTCCCCTGATTTACAGCGCTTTTGTCAGGATTTCCAGCAGCATGGTTTCCGTTACCGGCGGCTGGCAGTTGAGAACGCCGTCGGCGCAGAAGCTGACTTTTTTAACCCCCTTCACGATTTCCGGCAAGTCGGATTCTGTAACGCCCTTTTCGGACAGCCGCGTCGGCATGCCGGACTCGCCGATAAATCGTTTGAACGCGGCGATTCCTTCGTCAATAACTTCTGTAACAGTTCTGCCTGACGGGGAAATTCCCATCACGTTTACGGCAAACTGGAAATAGCGTTCCGGCTTGAACTGTTTCATGTAGTCCATCCAGCTGGGCATGACCAGCCCGAGGGACGAGCCGTGGTTGATTTGATGACGAGACGTGAGCACGTGCCCCACCTGATGCATGGGGGTCCAGGCGTCCCCCGGCGACGCCCAGCCGTTGAGAGCGCACGTCGCGCACCACATCAGTTCGCAGCGAGCGTCCGCGTCGGTCGGGTTCGCCAGCGCCTTGGGCAGGTTGACGACGATCGTTCTCATCACGCCTTCCTGCCACGCGTGAAGCAGGTCGGACTTGGGCTGACCGTTAATATAGATTTCCAGGACGTGAGAAATCGTATCGACCGCGCCGCACGCCGTCTGGAACGGAGGCAGAGAATACGTCAGTTCCGGGTCGAGAATCGCCAGTTTCGGGAACAGAAGCGGACTCCAAATATAAGACTTTTCCCCAATGGCGCGGTTGCTGACAACGGAACAGTTGTTCATCTCGCTGCCCGTCGCCGGCAAGGTGGGAATCATCACCGTCGGGAGCGTGGACGTTGGGGGAATCGCCTGAATGTTGTCGTGCCGACTGTAGACCATGTTCCACAAGTCGCCGCCGTTGTAGTCGACGCCCGCAGCAATCGCCTTGGCTGTATCCATCGCGCTGCCGCCGCCAACGCCAACGACGACGTCTGCGCCGAAACTCTTCGCCAGTTCAACGCCCTGAGCGACCATGGCAATATCCGGGTTGGGCATGACCTCGCAAAAGCGCTGTTCTTCCACGCCAGCCGCCTTGAGCAGTTCCGAAAGCTTGTCCAGCGTCGCAGCGCAGCCTTTATCGGAATAGGAAACGACCAACGCCTTTTTTCCGTACTGAGCAATCTTTTGCCCGGCTTGAGAAAAAACGCCTATGCCAAACAGCGCAGTTACGGGATTGCTGTATTCAAACGAATTCATTCTTTTCTCCTTCTAGTTGCGAGTGGTAAGTGGTAAGTACTTAGTGCATAGTACTTAGTGCATAGGACGCAAGCGTTCCTCTCACTATGCACTATGCACTAGGTACTATAAATCCTCATTTCTTCAGCAAAAAACATTTTCAGAACGTGCTTGTCAAAGTCTGTAATGACTTCTGTATTAGGTCTGGACGGAGCTTGAATTCTCTGGTCGAAAACGGTCATGCCTGTTGTCAATTCGCCAGCAGTTTCGACGTCAACAAACAACTTTTGTCTGACAAACAAATCCGGATGCAAAATTGAAATAAGCGCAACGGAACTGTTGACAAAGATTTTCTCTCGTCCAAGCCACTGACGATAATTCCGATACAGAGCAAACAGCATTTTTTTGAGTCTTGAACCGGATTCCGTAGCGACAATCTGATTAATAACGTCCAAACCAACGGAAAAACGGGATGCAACGTCAATCGGAACCAGCGTTTTTGTCAACTTGGACTGAAAGACTTCCTGCGCCGCTCGAGGGTCGCAATACATATTGAACTCAGCGCATGGCGTAATGTTGCCTTGAGCTGACAGGGAGCCGCCGCAAACGACCAGATGCCCAATCAATGACGCAATGTCCGGATCTAGCGCAAGCGCGCGAGCAACGTTCGTCAGCGGTCCCAAAGCGAGAATCGTTACCTCATTGGGATAAGATTTCACAACGTCAACAATAATTTTAGCGGCGCTTGGACGCTGAAGCAGTTCTACGACTGGAATGTCAACGTCGCCCAATCCGTCTTTGCCGTTTAGCATAGAACCGTCAACCGACAAACCGCCCAGCGGTTCTTCTCCAACGCCCAAACGAGGTCGAGGGCTAGGGTCAATCAAATTCAGAACCGTATACAGATTTTGTCCGGCGCGAGCTGCGTCGACGTTTCCACCGGATGAGGTTACCGCCAAAACTTCCAAATTGGGATTTCTCAAAGCCGCCCAAAGAGCCAGCGTTTGCTCAATTCCTGGCGACAAATCAATTAATAGTTTACGTCTCATAAGGCTAATTTAAAGTATTAAAAGCTTATACACCAAGCGCTTTTTTAATAATATATCCGATTCGATAATAGAAATCAAGGATTTTTTAAAAAATTTTTAAAATTTTGGAAAAAAAACGTCTCCTGCTCTGTCCAAAAGAAAGATGATTGTGTATAATATGCTATGGGCAAAAAGAGCTTGTGAATATAGATTCATCTGTTATTAAAAACAGATTATTTTGTATATTCTGGCAATCATTTACAAACTCGTATTACAGACTTTTTATACAGTTACGACAATGTCAAAAAATCGATTTGAAATCCGCAGCGGCTATACGCTTGTCGAAATTCTGCTGGCAGTAACGCTTGGTCTTGTTTTAATGCTTGGCGTTGTACAGATGTTTGCCATGGTTGCTAACTATGTAACCGGTTCCCAGTCGCTGATGGAACTGGATCAAAGGGTCCGTTCCGCTCAGATTTTTCTCCAAAACGACCTGTCTCGATACACCGCCAAAATGACGGTTCCAGCAGATCTCAATTCAGGAGCGGGATATTTCCGAATTGACGAAAACAGCTCGACTGTTGCTACTACCAGTCCAGACACTCGTTTATCAGATTTCTACAGTAGTCTTTCAGGTATTCTTGGCGATAACGACGACGTTTTGACGTTTACCATCCACGACCTGGATTCGCCGTTTATTGGTCGAAATGGAACTAATGTAGTTCATTCTCCAGACGCAGAAGTCAAATGGTTTGTTTATAAAAATGCCAATAACGTCTTTGGGCTTTACCGCTCTATTAATGTGCTTGATCCAACGGGAGCGCCCGCTACTGCCCTAACCGGCAACATCAAGCACGCTTCCTTGTCCGATTTGGCTTTTACTCCCGGCGCTGGCGGAAGCGGACGAGGCCGCGGAGGAGCCGCCAATGAAACCAATTATCGCGTTGGAACAGAAACCACAAGCATCACTAACGCAGAACTCATTTTAGACAACATCATTATTTTTGACGTCAAAGTTTGGGATCCTGAAAAGAAAGAATACGTTGACTTAGGCAAAGGAACAACCTTTAGCGCCGCGCGAGGGACCACGTTCGACACCGGAAGCCAGTTTAAGTACGCTCCTACCAACTTAACTACTGTTTCCGAAACAGGGGCAGACACCAATAAAGTCGTCAACGCTCCCAATCCAGCCAACTTCAGTCTTCCTAACGCCAAAATGGCGGGAATCAGCCTTCAGGGAATCCAGATTCACGTTCGAACATTCGACCCGACATCCGGAATCATCCGAGACTTTACCGTCGAGCAGGAGTTTGTAACGCACTAAAGAACGATGTCGAAAAAGCCGTTTCGTCTCGAATCCGTTCTGAAATTGCGTCAGATGGAACTGGATAACTGCCGGTTGGAATTGGCTAACCGGCAGCGGCGTTTAGACGAAGTTCAAGCTCAGCTTAACGACAAAGAATCTGAACTGACTGAGCAAAACGGAATTTTATCTGATCTGTTTTCTGGCGGAACGTTTTCTCCAGACGAGTTGATAAATCAGCAGCGATTCTGCGACCAGATTCTTAGAACGATTACAGCGCTGAAAGAAAAATATGTTCAATTATCAAACGACGTCGCAGCCCAGCAGGACGTCGTTACAGAAGCCTATAAAGAAGTGAAAAAGCTGGAAAAACTAAAAGAGAAAGAGCATGAGAATGGGGAGTTGTAAAAAGATAGTGCGTAGTGCATAGTACTTAGTGCATAGGACGCAAGCACTCCTCTCACTATGCACTATGCACTATGCACTAGGTACAAATTCCCTACTCGCTACTCGCAACTCGCAACTAAATATGTCCTACCTGTTTACCTGCTGTCAGATCGGCGCGGAAAAGTTCCTCAAACACGAGCTTTCAGAACTGACTCCGCAAGCGCATTTCGCCTTTTCCCGACCGGGATTTGTAACGTTCAAATTTCCTGAAGAACGCCCTGCTCCGGAGGAGGGCGTTCCGAAAAGCATATTTGCCCGGGCGTCTGGCGTGTCGCTGGAACGTCTGACAGGCGACGAAACAGAAAGGATTGCAAAAATCGTCAAAGAGCTGGAAGACGGGGACTATCAGGCGTTTCACGTCTGGTCGCGAGACGAAAAGCCCTCTGGCAAAAGCGGGTACGAAGTCGGTCCGACAGAAGAAGACGATCGCGTTGCCAACCTCGTCCGCTCTGCCCTGCCCTCGTCTGTCAGAAACCGGCTGTTGATTAACGAACCGGTCGTAAAAGGCGATCGCGTTCTGGACTGCGTCATTGTAGACCCGGACGTCTGGATGACAGGCTTTCATCGGGCGACGTTTACCGCGACGTGCTATCCCGGAGGAATGATTAACCTCGTCATGCCGCCGGAAGTCGTCTCGAGAGCGTGGTATAAAATGGAAGAGGCGCTCATTTGGAGCGGCTTGCCGTTGGAACCGGGCGCGCGAGTTGCAGAATTGGGTTCCTCTCCCGGCGGAGCGACGCAGGCGCTGCTGTCGCGGGGCTGTCAAGTTCTGGGCGTCGACCCGGCTGAAATGGCGCCGATAGTCCTGGCAAACCCAAATTTTCGGCATCTTCGAGGACGAACGACCGAACTTCCCAAGAAGGAATTTCGTAAAATTCGTTGGCTGGCGTCCGATATGAACGTCGCGCCCAACTATACGCTCGACGCCGTCGAGGACATCGTCATGAACAAACAGGTCAGCATCCGCGGACTGATTCTGACGCTCAAGCTGGTCGAATGGAACTTGGCGTGGAACATTCCACAGTATTTAGACCGAATCCGCTCTTGGGGATTCAACGTCATAAAAGCCCGTCAGCTGCAGCACAACCGACAGGAAATCTGCGTCGCGGCTTTGCAAACCCCGTTCCGACGCAAAAGCTGAAAATATCGTTTTTTGTCATTGCAAGAAAAACAATTTCAGATATAATAGTATATATGTTTGGTCCGATATTTACACGCGAATTGGCAGTATCTCCCGAACGGACAAAAATTTACGTTGCCCGGTCGATTTACGCCGCGCTGTTTCTTGCAATCTCGGCAACCGCCTGGCTGTTGATAACCGGCTCTCAGCAAATCCGGGACGTTGGGGACTTTGCGCGATTTGGAATTCGACTTTTTTCGATTCTCGCACCGCTGTCGCTGACGCTTTCGATGTTCCAATCGGCTCTGTTGAGCGCGTCGTCCGTTTCTCAGGAAAAAGACCGCAAGACGCTCGACCTGTTGCTATTGACCAATCTCAGCTCGTACGAATTGACCGTTGGAAAGCTGGCGTCGTCGATGCTTCACGCGTTTATTTTGCCTTTCGCAACGCTGCCGGTTTTAATGTCCTGCACAGTTTTCGGCGGCGTTGACGCTATGCAAACGCTTCGAGTTTTTGGAGTAACGCTGGCATCGTCGATTGTCAGCGGCGCCATCGGGTCAGCAATCGCGTTTCGCTGCGAAAAGACGTTTTTAACCATTAGCTTAACGCTCCTGACGCTTACCGCCTGGCTTATCGCCGGAGAAACGGCTCCGTTCTGGACGTCTGTTCCCGCCTGCTCTGTCAGCCCGTATTCCGCTGTTTTAGCTGCGGCAGAACCGATTCAAACCCAACCGCAAACGAACTTTTATCTGTTCTGCGCCCTGGCAACGATTCTCATATTCACGCCCGTTATTTTACGGGTCAGAATCTGGAACCCGCCGCGAATTGTCAAAGCGCCGGTTGTCGAATCAACAGCGGACAATCCCGTCAACATTCATGCGGAAAACCTCGTTTCACGTCCGGTTTGGGACAACCCAATTCTGTGGCGAGAGGTTCGCACCGCCGCCTACGGCAGACGTTTGTTCCTGTATCGGCTTGGATACCTTATCATGGCGGGTCTTTGCCTGTACGCAGTTTTGAAACAGAGTCAAACGGCGTCTGATTGCTTTTTCTACATCGCACCGTTGGGGCTGTTGAGCCTGGTTTTGATTAACGCTCAAAGCGTAACCGCCATTTCAACGGAACGAGACGGGAAAGCGCTTGACCTGTTACTTTCCAGCGACTTGCAGCCGTCAGAATTCGTTTGGGGAAAATTACTGGGCGCGTTCTGGAACACAAAAGAAATGGTTTTGGTTCCGCCGATTTTGATAAGCGTCGTCTGGTTTTTCAAATCGCTGCCAAGCGAATACGCCCTGTATTTGATAGTTGGATATTTGGTTTTGGCTCTTTTCAGCGTGACGTTAGGGCTTCACTGCGGCATGATTTACGCCAACAGCCGCCAGTCAATCGGCGTCAGTCTGGGCGTTGTATTTTTCCTTTTTGTCGGCGTTGCCGTCTGCTTGAGAATGATGCTCACTTTTAGCGGCTCGTTCCAGGCGCAATTTCAACCCTTTTTGGCTTTGATAGTCGGCGGAGGCGCGGGACTGTACGCAGCGCTGGGAATTCGCAACCCGTCGTCAGCCATTGCGCTGGCGTCTTTTGGATGCCCCTGCGCGACGTTTTACGCCCTGGTTGCGTTGCTGATGAATTACTCGTTAGGCGTGTTTTTCGTCGTCTGCGTCGCATACGGTTTTGCCGTCGCCGCCATGCTCGTTCCCGCGATTTACGAATTCGATATTGTTTCCAGCAAAGCAGATTAGGCGCAATTATCATGACAGATTCCAACGCAACACAACTGTTTAACGACGATCAGCCGACGTCAGATTTTTTTAATCTGTCGTCTGACAATCGGGATATAGACATGCTCTGCGACGCCTACGACGACATTCTCAATCGAGGCGTTTCGGAATCCTGTGAAATCCTTCGTTTCGGAAAGAAGCTCGGCGCTGGCGGACAGGGCGTCGTCTATCGTTCTCAACGCGTTGGGACAGATAACTTTATTTTGCCCGTTGCTCTAAAAATCTTTTCTCCGATTCGATACAACACGGAAAAAGAATACCTCAACGCCATGAGTCTCATGGCTGCAGTATCGTCGCGAATCGCCCTCATTCAGCACGACAACCTGCTCAACGTCAACAACTGGTCTGAACAGCAGCAAATCCGAATCATGGAAATGGAATTTGTTGACGGCAAAGACCTTTCCACGATTATCAATCCCAGAACGCTGCAGTGGCTGAAAGAGCATTGTTCCCAAAAGCGATTTGAATCGCTCAACAACGTCGTTTTGGACTATGGAGCCAAAAATCTGCGTTTCAAAACCGGCGCGGCTGTAACAATTATCAGCGAATGTCTTAAAGGATTAGGCGCGCTCCATCGGGAAAAAATCGTTCATTCAGACGTCAAGCCGTCCAACATCATGATTAAACGCACCGGCTCCGCCAAGATTATTGACTTGGGTTCGTCGTATTTGTTGGACAACCTGCCGCAGCGTCGTTCCTGTACGCCGGCATACGCGCCGCCGGAGGTGTTGGATAACGACGAACCCACTGTTTTGAGCGACATTGCCTCTTTGGGATACGTTTTTCTGGAACTGCTTACCGGAAAATCGCTCTTTTCCAGACAAGGAACGCATTTGCAGGAAAAGCGGTCGATTTGCTATCAAATAGAACAGATTCTCGGCGAACCGCTGTGTTACAATTCCGTCCTGGTCGAGTTCTGCAAAAAGCTGGTCGCGCCCAACCCGGCAGATCGTTTTCAGTCCGCAGACGAAGCTGTTACATCGGATGCCAACGGCGCCGCAGCCATTCTGCGCCAACTGGTAAAAATGAACCTCGCCAGCGAGTATTCCAACGACCTGCGCGTTCTATTGGAAGACCTGTCCGAAATGAACCATGACAATTAGCGCCAACGTTCACACGTTGCAAGGTATTATTACACAAGGAGAAAACACATGAATTCATGGAAAGAAGCCGTCGATAACGCTGCAAAGCAGTTTGACCGTCCAGACGTCAACCTAAGCCAAAACCTCAGCGCCCAACAGCGTCAGGAAGAGTTCGGAATTATCGCAGACCTGTCCGATAAGCAGGTTCGACAACAAGCTATAGACGACGCCAAAGAAATCCTCTACAAACTCGGTCCGAGAAACGACGAACTCAATTCTTCACAATCCCGGTAACAGAAAAAAACGGTTATTATAAACTAGAATAATAAAAGTGGTTAGTTGTAAGTGGTAAGTGGTGAGGACACAGAGAACTATGAGGGCGCTCAAATTTACCTGCGCTTAGAAATTTGTCCAAATGAGATACGAAACGTCGCGGTAGCGACAGCGGACGATAGTCCGCTAAAGTCCCGAAGGGACGATATTCCTATAACCGGCGGTTTCAACCGCCGGAGGAAGAACATGAATAAATAGAATATCGAAGAATACGCTTTTCCTCCCGCTCCCCCGTTGGGGGCGCGGGAGGAAAAGCGGTTAAAGCGATAGGGGGAGATTATCGCGATAATTCCGTGGGCTGAAGCCCACGGTTACAAGGGTTGCGTCCCTCCGGGACGCGTTACAATATTCCAACGTCATCTATTTCCACAAAAGAATTTGCGTACACCCCAAGAACTATTCCCCTAACCACTTACCACTTTCCACTAATTACTTTTCACTTTTCGAAAGAACCAAAACTGTTTTCCCCCATGCCCAGACGAAAACTGACGCCTGTCGAAAAAGCCCGCCGGGAAATCTACTCCGTTTCCTGTCTGGATATTCTCAATCATCAAAACTGGATGGCTCTTGCTCTGGAACAGGCGCAGCAGGCGGCTCAGGAAGGCGACGTCCCCGTAGGCGCCGTTATCGTTCAAAACGGTGAGCTAATCGCCGCAGCAGGAAACGCTCGACAGCAGCTTCAACGCCCCACAGCTCACGCTGAAATTTTAGCAATCGAGCAAGCCTGCGAAAAACTCGGGACGTGGAATCTGTCAGACTGCGCTCTTTACGTAACGCTCGAACCATGCTGCATGTGCGCCGGAGCGATTATTCAAGCCAGAATCCCGTTGGTCGTCTACGGAGCTGACGACCCTAAAGCCGGCGCGGTCAAGTCGCTGTTCTCTCTGCTGAACGATTCCCGACTCAACCACCGCTGCGAAGTCGTCTCTGGAATCCTCGACACCGCCTGCGGAAAAGTTCTTACCGATTTCTTTCAGAAAAGAAGAGACGAGAGAAGAGGGAGTAGGGAGTAGGGAGTAGGGAATAGGAAGTGGTAAGTGGTAAGTGGTAAGTAGTAAGTGGTAAGTGGTAAGTTTGATGAGCGCTTGCGTACTAACCACTAACCACTAACCACTAACCACTAATAACTTATAACTATTCCCTATTCCCAATTCCCTATTCCCTAATTTCATCTCTCCGCCCGGGCGGACGCGTCCGGCATGGGAACCAGATACGGGCGCATGACGTCCAGCGTTTTTGGACCGATTCCCTCCACTTTGAGCAGTTCGTTTTCGTCCGCAAAGGCGCCTCCGAGTTCATTTCTGACCCGAACGATCTCGCGCGCCTTCTGCTCGCCGATGCCGGGAATGAGAGCGAACTCCGTCCATGGGGCGGAATTGACGTCAATTTGAAGCGGCGTTTCAACGTGCGGCATTCTGTCGATTTCAATGACCTGATGAGTTACCTGCTCGTTCCAGAACATGTACCCGCCCAGCGCCAGCATGGCAATCGTACAGCAAACCGCCAGGGTGATCTGATCCCGATAGCGCAAAATGCCGCGCCACCGGTCTTCGACCTTGTAAATCGGCTCGCGGGCGTGCAGCGTCGGCTGGGTTTCCAAAGCGCGATGAGCAATCGCCGTCTCCGATTTTGTGAGTTTCCGGTCAACGCTCGGCGCTGTTTCGACAGAATTTTCTCTTTGTTCACTGTTCATGGCTTCCGCCCCCTTTATTTTAACTCATTTCCTGATATAATAAAGGGGTCTTGAAAATTATTTTTTAAGGAAGAATTCCCATGAACAAACCGGATTTTCATCAAACCCGTTGGGACGCGGAAGTCGAACACGATTTCCGCATCCTGCTTGACCTGGCAATCCAGGAAGACGTTCGCGGCAGCGTCGACATCACCACAGATGCGGTCGTTCCGAAAACGGCGCGCGGAAAAGTCGTGCTGTCGTCTCGCGAAGAAGGCGTTTTAGCCGGCATGGCTTTGGTTCCCATTATTATGGAATACGCGCCGGACGTCAAATGGACGCCTTTCATGAACGACTCCGACCCGCTCTATCCCGGCTGCAAAATCGGGTCGCTGGAAGGGAACGCCAGACAGATTCTCCATATCGAACGACCTCTGCTCAACTTTATGAGCCGTTTGTGCGGAATCGCTTCTCTGACGCACTTTTATGTCGAATGGGTTGACCTGATCGAAGGGAAAAAGCCGGGCATTTACGACACCCGCAAGACAACCCCCGGCTGGCGCTTGCTGGAAAAGTACGCTATTCAGTGCGGAGGCGGAAAGAACCATCGGTGCGGGCTGTACGACGCGATTCTCATTAAAGACAACCACCTTGCCTTGGCGTGTCCGGAACTCAAGCACGACCTGGACGAAGAAACGCTCTTCAATCCAGCGGAAGCCATCGCGCGAGCCAAAAAGTACATCGCCGACAAGAACATGCCCAACACGCTTATCGAGCTGGAAGTCGATTCTCTGGAACAGCTTAAGATCGCGCTGCCGCTCAAGCCGGATATTGTTCTGTTAGACAACATGCCGCCCGCCGTTTTACGTCAGGCAGTTGCCATGCGCGACGAGATGGCTCCGGAAGTCGAACTGGAAGCCTCCGGCGGCGTCAACCTCAAGACGATCGGAAAGATTGCCGCAACAGGCGTCGAACGAATCAGCGTCGGCTCGCTTACTCACGCCGCCAGCTCGCTCGACATCGGCTTGGACTGGGAACCGGTGAATGCGTAATGCGGAATTCGAAATGCGGAATTACGCAAGCGTTCCTTAGCGGATATTTGTAATCTCCTTACTAAAGTTTTTTGGAAAGGGGAGTTTGAGGGGAAGAACCTTTTTTTCAAAAAAGGTTTTCCCCTCATATTATTTCGCTTTAAATAATCTCTAAAACCAAATCAGAATAAAAAATCGCCTTCTTATGGAGGCGATTCTTTAATGTTTCGAGGTTTACTAACCTCAACGAGATTCTACGTCAGGCAAAGAAGCTTATTTGCTTTCCTGAGCCATTTTACGCAGGTGTTCGTTGCGGCGTTCAGCACGTAAACGAATCCGTCGATTGACTTCGCTCGGCTTCTCGTAGCTTTCACGACGGCGCATTTCTTTTTTGATGCCCGAACGTTCACAAAGTTTACGGAAACGGCGCACGGCCTCCTGAACGGTTTCACCTTCATGCAAAATCAACTTAACCACGAAGCATCACCTCCAAATCTGGTTAGGGGTTTGAAAAAAATACAACGGAATCTCACCGTCAAAAATAATAATTCGCGTATTTTATCAGATTTTATTATTTTGTCCAGTAGGGGGGAAA
>JAFZAL010000080.1 GCA_017557195.1 Thermoguttaceae bacterium
AATGCCGCGAGCGTACAGTTCCGTACCAGTCGCGCCGTCGAAAATAATCAGCTTATCTTTAATAACGTCGGTAATATTTTGCTGAGCCTTAATTGGGGAGTAGGGAATGGGGAGTAGGGATTAGGGAATGGGGAATAGGCAGGAGGCAGTAGGCAGTAGTGAAACGCTTCCCACGTTTTGGCGCTTGCATTTAATAAAACGAGAAAACGCAAGCGACCAACGGGAGCGTTTTGGGGCAGACGCGCGGTAGCGCGGACTGGGAGCGGCGCCTCGCCGCCTCGCAACTAAAAGTGGTAAGTAGTTAGTGGTTAGTGAGAAGTACGCAAGCGCGCGTCAAACTTACCACTTACCACTTACCACTCGCAACTTTTCTATATATTCTATTATATTCTATTCTATATTTAACTTTTGTCAAAGCCGTTTAATCCCGGAATAACAAAAAAACAAATTATTTTTTAAAAAAATCGAGAATCCCCTTGAAATTTCTCCCGGAGGGAAGTATAATTTATAAAGATGTATAAAGATTTAGGCAATAGGCAGTAGACAGTAGGCAGTAGTACGCGAAACGCCTCAAATAACTATTCCCTATTCCCAACTCCCTATTTCCTGTTTCCTGTTCCCTACTCCCCAGTCAAACTCCCATGCCAGTTTCCGTACACGATTTACCGTCATTGGTTCAAAACTTTCAAGCTGATTTTACCAAGATTGAAACCGAGCTTTCCAAATACGTATTGGGTCAGCCGGAGGCGATTCGCTGCGCCTTGACCGCGCTTTTCTGCGGCGGACATATTCTGCTGGAAGGCGCGCCGGGCGTCGGAAAGACTTGGCTGGCTCGCTGTCTGGGAGACGTCTTTGACGCTCACGCCAGCCGAATCCCGTTTACCCCCGACCTCATGCCGGCGGATATTATCGGGTCGTACGTTATTATGGAAGAGCAGGGGAGACGAACCTTTGAATTCCAGCGCGGTCCGATTTTCGGGAATTTCATTCTCGCTGACCAGATCAACCGCGCCATGCCTAAGACGCAGTCCGCGCTGCTGGAAGCCATGGAGTCCGGACAGGTTACCGTTTCGACGGAATCTTTCAAAATGGAGTCACCGTTCATGGTCATGGCAACGCAAAACCCGCTGGAAATGGAAGGGACGTTCCCGCTGCCGGAATCGCAGGTGGACAGATTCTTCTATAAAATCAAAATGAACCTGCCCAACGAAGAGGGCATGCTCAAAATCGCCATGAACGCGACCAGTACAGAAAAGCTCAAGCCCGCCAAGGTCTGCGACGCCAACCGTCTGTCGAAGCTCAAGGAAATGGTTCGCGCCGTTACGATTTCCAGCGATCTGGTTGCCAGCATCGTCAAAGCGGCGGTTGCGACCAATCCGCAGTCGTCCAACTCCAAACAGATCAAACAGTACGTCCGTTACGGCGTCGGTCCTCGAGGCGTTAATGCCGCCGTTATGGGAGCGAAGTTCAACGCCCTGGTTGAGGGGCGCGTTGACTGCACAAAAGCCGACGTCAAAGCCGCCATCCTGCCGGCGTTCCGCCATCGAATTTTCCTCAATTACGAGGGCGTCGCCGAGATGATCAATACGGATACGTTGATTGAGTACTGAGGCAATAGGCAGTAGGCAGTAGGCAATAGTTTTTTTGAGACGCTTGCGTACTGCTACTGTCTCTTGCCTAATACCCGCCCCCGTAGTTAGCTGTGATTTGCGAGAAAGCGCGAAGCGCTTCTCTACTGCCTACTGCCTATTGCCTACTGCCTAATCCTCATGAAACGCCTTTTCCTTCTGCCGATTCTGATGGTTTTGTCCAGCGTTTGCTGGGCTGACAGCCGTTCTGAAAACGAGCCGTACGTCCCGTCTAATACAGAAAATCCGCCGACTGCGGCTCCCGCTCAGCCGAAGGCAAAGAGTTCCTTTATTCCTGATTTAAAGGGCGAGGAACTGAATGCGTATGGTAAACAATTGCTCAAAAAGTGGGCGAGAGTTCGCGATATGGGCGACGAAGACGCTTGTCGTCAGGCGGCGCGAGAGTATATCGGGACGATTTTAGCTATGGCTAAAGACGACAAAATGGACGTCAATTCCAAACGAATTTTAGACGACCAGATCAAAACGCGCCTTCGTTCTCTCAAAGCGACGATTGGCGCGTATAACAAACAGCGGCGCATGGCGCGTCTGGCGGCGGAAAAAGAGGCGAAAAAGGCGGCTGGGATTCCGATTCGTCCGCAGTCGATTAAACCGCGTCAAAACAACAATCAAAATAACGACGGCATCCTGGCTCAACAGGGAGATTTCGCCAACATTCTCGGCGAAAACGCCAAAACGTCCAACTACGAAAAAGAGGGCGAGGAGCTTGTCGAACTGATTCAGAAAACCGTTTGCATTGACACGTGGGAAGTCAACGGCGGCAACGGCACGATTTATTATTATGGTCCAATGAAAGCCATGGTTGTCAACCAGACGGCTGAAGTCCACGAAGAAATCTCGGCGGTTTTAGAACAGCTTCGTCGGGCGGGGAACTGATTGAGGCAGTAGGCAATAGGCAGTAGGCAATAGTAATTCGCCTTCGGCGATTTTACAACTCCTCACTTCTAACTTCAGACTACAAGACGGGTTTAGTCAATAGACAAAAAATAGGCAGTAGTACGAGAAACGTCTCAAACTACTGCCTACTGCCTCTTGCCTATTTACTATTTCTTGGCCTTTGTTGTTTTAGCTCTTTTGACCGCTTTGGCGGCTTTGGCGTTTTCTGCTTTCAGATCGCAGAACAGTTCGTAAGCCTGATTCGGAGTGGCGTTTTCGTGAACGACGCTGCGAATCGCCTTGATCATGGCAATCGGGTCTTCGGACTGGAAGACGTTTCGACCCATGTCGACGCCGGCGGCGCCTTGCTGAATCGCCTTGTACGCCATCGTCAGAGCGTCCTTTTCAGGCAGCTTCTTTCCACCGGCGATAACAATCGGAACCGGGCAGCCGGCTGCGACGTCTTCAAAACCGTCTTCGACGAAGTAGGTTTTGACCAGATGTCCGCCGAGTTCGGCAATGATACGAGTTGCCAAACCGAAGTAGCGCTTGTCGCGAGCCATGTTCTTTCCAACCGCGGTAACGCCGAGCACCGGAATGCCGTACTTGTTGCCCAGGTCAACCAGCTTGACGAAGTTTTCGATGTTGTTGCGTTCGTTGTCCGAACCGATGCAGACCTGAACCGCCATGCAGGTTACGTTCATGCGGATAACTTCTTCGATGTCGACGCCGATGCATTCGTTGACGAAAACGTTTTCATCGAGAATGGTCGTGCCGGCAGAACAGCGCATCGCAACGGCTTTGTCACAATCGCTGGGAATGCAGGAACGAAGAGCGCCGCGGGCGCACATGAGACAATCGGCGTAGGGCGCCAGCGGGGCGATGGTAACGTCAAGACGTTCCAGACCGGTGGTCGGACCGTAGGCGTAGCCATGGTCAAACGCCAGCATGACGGTGTGACCGGACTTGGGATTGAACATTCGGGACAGTCGAGACTGCATGCCCCAATCGTACTGATCCAGTCCCTTCAGAAAGAAACTGTGTTTTGCGGCTGGAATGTCGGTGTAAAAATTCTTTTCTTTGGTACTGGTGTCTGCTCCTGGCATAATTCAACTCCGTAAATTAAGGGTTAATTTGTATTTCAATAAACGACGATTAAGCGTAGACTTTTCGTCTTGTAAATCGTCAACAATTACTATTATTATACAAGAACGATTTTTATTGTCAATTAGCCCACAGCGCGTTTTAAAAACGGAGGGTGGAAATAATTACTTCCGCACAAACCGCCAGCTAAAGAACCCGCGGTTCGGATGAACCGCAGGTTCGACAACGTTTGACGATTTCTATTCCGTTTTAGAATCTTCCATTCCCTTCGATTCTGGAACGTACGTAACCAACTTGGACTCGTTGATTTCTCCAGCGAGTAACTGATGAGCCTGCTCAAACGATACGCTCATATGATTCCCATAGTTGAGCTGAAGGAATTCGAGGTCAAATCCATTATCTCCATACCAAATCCGTCCATCGCCTACAAAAAAGGAACGACATGATGGGCTATTCCATCGAGTAATCGGCTTGAAATCATGCTGGAGTTCAATGCCCCAATTGGTTTGTTTTGCATAAAACCTTTCATGGACTCGTTCCTTATGGAACAATGCAAAATAGGAATCAAAGTGAGGTTTTTGAGGATTAATTACTTCTTTCAATTTTCCATCAGGCGTCCAAAGACGTATTGTTTTGTTCAAATCCAATGAGAGAATGTTGCCAGAGGATAATTCTATTACATTGACAACATAGTCATGTCCCCATAGTTTTGTTTTGTAAGCGCCGTTAGACGCCAAAAGATTCAAATATCCCTTATACCATAAGAGAATATCGCCGGAGCTAAGTACTAAATAAACTTTATTCTTCTTTTTTTCCCTTTTCCGGCTTTCCTTTAATACTCTGTCATGAGAATCATAATTAAAAGATTTTTCTTGGTGAATGAGATTATCGTTGGTGTTGTTTTTTATACTACCATCGACAATATCCGCACTGCTATCCATAATCAATTTGCTAGTTCCGTCAGGCGAACAAAGACGAAAATCTCTATCATAACTCCATGAGAGATTGTCACTAGAACGTGGTTCTGTGGTTCCTTCGATGTAACTTTTAGGTTCATCAAGAATTGATTTGAAAGTTCCATTTAGAGTCCAAATACGCAAAGTTTCATCTCCACTCCATGAGAGAATGTCGCCGTTATGAAGTTCTATAGCGCCGTTAACTTCGGCTAGATGCCCATCCAGAACTGCTATGCATTTTCCATCAGGAGACCAAAGACGTAATATTTTTTCTTCGCTCCATGAGAGAATATTTCCAGAGTGAAGCTCAATAGCACCATTGATCTTAAAAGTATTGCCAGCCAGAGTAGATATTAGCATTCCATCTTGAGACCAAAGGTACATGGTGTAATCTCTACTCCACGAAAGTATGTTGCCGGATCGAAGCTCTATAGCCCTCATGACAAGGTCTTTATGTCCTTTCATAATCGCTTTGCAAGTTCCATCCAAAGACGTAATTTGTAAGGTATCTCCTCCCCATGAGAGGATGTCGCCAGAACAAAGTTCAATTGCTCCACAGACACTACTAGTATATCCTTCAAAGACAGCTTTACATCTCCCGTCTGGAGACCAGAGACGCATGGTTTTATCTTTAGCCCACGAGAGGATATCTCTGGAATGGAGCTCTAGGACGCCACTGACCCATTTTGTATGTCCTTTAAAAAATGTTTTATGTTTTCCATCTATAGACCATAGACTAAAAGTTTTATTATTACTCCACGAAAGAATGTTATCTGAGAATAGCGCAATGGCTCCTGCGATTCTTCGATCAGATTCAATAATTGCTTTACATATTCCATCTTGAGACCAGAGCCGATAGGAATGACAACTGTTCCAAGAGAGAATGTCGCCAGAGCGAAGTTCTATGGCGCCTTTAATAATGCATGTATGACCTTCTAAAACCGCTTTGCAAACGCCCGTTTCAAGATCCCAGATGCGAAGGTTACGATCGTCTGTTCCCCATGACAATACATCGCCGTTGGAAAGAAGTTTTACGTGATGGCCAGCGTTCTCCATAACCAGTTTACATGGGTTAGGCTGATATTCTTTGGGACGGTTGACTTTATTGAGCCAGAACCAGTCGCAGGGAGAATCGCCTGTTTCCGGATTAAGCCACTGTTCAGCCGCTTGCGTTACAGGACAATCGTCGGCGACTTCGGTTGTAATCTGCAAAATAATCTTGAAAGCGGGATTGTCTTCGCTGTTACGGCGCAAAAAGTGCGTATTGCTGCAAATGACGTCAAAATAGGCGTCGCTGTCTTTTGAAACTCCTTTTAGAGCGTGTCGGAAAAGGATGTAGTCCAGCAAAACGCGTTCCACGTTTCCGTATCGCAGCCGCTTCATCAAAAATGCGAAATCGGACAAGACCGACGCTGCTTCTTTTGTTATGTTCGCGTTCATCAAATGCGACGGCAGCCAGTTTAAAAAGTACCGTTGAACGATATCCGGCTTTTCATCTGTCCTTGTCATCCATTGCAAGGCGCCGGATTTGTACTGTTCCAGCCCGCGATTGGCAAAATCTTCTTTTGCTTCGTCGGGATAGACGTAGTAATCCCCCGAACAGTCTTGGTCAAAGCAGTAGTCAATAACGCTTTTGTGGAATGGAACGACTGTGTCTTCGTCAGTTGAACCGGACTGAATAAAGAACGTACCCAGCGCTTTGAGTCGTTTGTCGAATTCTGAACTGCGGCTGATTCCCAAGCAGTATTTCAAAACGGCTCGCGAGATTGGTTCGCACGACGTTAAAATAAAGCCCAGCATGGGGCGAACTTCATTTTCATAATCGTCTAAATCTTTGCCGAAAAGACGGTCAAACTGTTTATGAATGTACCCAATAACGCCGCTGGGCAAGTCGCGAATGTCGTCGATTGTAAACGAGTTTTTCTTTAAATCGCGAAAGACCATTTCCGGATACAGGAACGTTCCCTCGGATTTTTCCTGAAGGGCGTTAACCAACTCTTCCGAAACGGTTATGTTCATTCCATTGAACTCGTTGAGAATATAATCTCGAACGTCGCCGACGTTTTCTTCTTCCGAAAAATCGATGGGCGTAAACTGAGAGAAGTTCCGATTAACGACGTTGTCTTTATCTCGGGACGTGATAAAGAAACTGATCCACGGCGGGAGTCTGTCAAGATTCTGGCTGATAAGCTCTGTGATTTCGTTGCGGTTGCTCTCCGTCGCTTCGTCCAGAGCGTCTACCAGAATCCATTGAGTTGCCCGTCCCCCGTCGATTTCGTCTGACAACAAATCAACAACTAGCGTTTTAAACAGCGTATGCGGGTCGTCTGCCAGCCGGTTAAGCTCGTCTGGATTCTCTTTGAGATAGTTCAGCAGCTTTTTCCGATACGCAGAGTTTGCCTGTGCCAGCTGATACGCAACGGATTTAACGAACGTAGTCGGGTCAAGCGATACCCTTTGATTGTATACGATAAAATACGCAGCGCTGATTGCGTAATAGTATCGATAAAGCAGTTCCGCGGCAAATCGGCTCTTTCCGAATCCGGGACCTTTTTTGAGCCACAAAACGCGGTCGGATTCTACTCTGACAGCCTGACCGCTTTGAGCGATTTTCCCTTCAAAGAGCTTGAAAAGCGATTCACGCCCGCAGAATTTATGAACTGTTTTGTTCTCGAATTCTTTAGTCTTTTCATTATAAAGGGTCTGTACGCCGCGGTCAAGCTGCCGCAGACGGTCGTTCATGTTCCACGGTTTGAGAAGTTTCTTCAGTTCAACCATCTCTTCGCCGAATCGCCAAACGTCCTTGTCTTCCAGGGCTTTGGCAAGCTCTTCCAGATTTTGGTCAAGCCAGGCTTCGTCGATGCTGTCTTCTGTCCAATGCGAACGCCAGTCCATAAACCGCGTAAACAACTGACGGTTGAGCAGATACGCCGGATATTCGGAATCTTCCAACGCTTCCAGCTTGACAGGGAACATGTTCCCCCCGCGAACGCCCAACGCAATGGAGATTTCGTCTCGACAAACGCCGTTGGGCTTCATCGCCTTGCGAGACAGACAAATCAAAGCGACGTCCGACCACTCGACGCCGTCATAAATTGCCTTTCGCCAGTCTGAACCTTCTTTGATTTTCTCTCTGTCCAGCCAGACTTCATGACCGCGGCTTTCCAGATACGCCTTGATTTTACGAACAACGCTTTCGTTGTTTGGATTTGGATACGGATTCCCGTTTTCGTCCAGCGCGTCGATTTCGTGTCCGTAACTGATAAAGATTTTCAACGGTTTTGCTGCTTTGTCCATGATGACGTTGTTTGTAAAAAGTTGGGGAAACAGGGAATACTTGGCTTTCAAAAATCTGATTATAATTGACTATATAATATAAACAAGTCAATTACAAGGGGGACGCGTCTAAAAGGGAAAGATAATATCCGTTTTTATTCGCTGGATAATATCTACTGATAAAATCCAATATTGTCATCCTTTATTCTTACTATAACGAAAAAATTGTGAGGCGGTAACAGAATAAGCTCTTTTATCATTGATTGTTCAGTCTGTTAAAAATTGAACTTTGCCATTGAGATTTTTCCTGCCCTTCTTGACAAAGACGCCGTTTTCTATTAAAATAGGGACAAAATGTGAGGCGGCGAGGCGCCGCTCCCAGTCCGCGCTACCGCGCGAAACGTATTATAATCGCTCCCGTTGGTCGCTTGCGTTTCACTACTGCCTACTGCCTCTTGCCTACTGCCTAAATTCCCTCGCATTGTTCAAAGATATATAATATTGACATGAGCGCAAACATCCTGATTATCGAAGACGAATCCCATATCGCCAACGGATTGAAACTCAATCTGGAAGCGGAAGGCTACCAGACGGACCTCGCCGCCGATGGGCAGACGGGGCTGGAACTGGTTCAGAATTCCGACGAAGGATACGATTTAATCGTCCTCGACCTGATGCTTCCGGGAATGAGCGGGTATTCCGTTTGTCAGACGCTTCGTCAGCAGGGGTATCTCATGCCGATTTTGATTCTCTCCGCCCGAACGCTGCCGGAAGACCGCACTCGCGGGTTCGACGTCGGCGCCAATCAGTATATGACCAAGCCCTTCGACCTGGACGAGTTCCTCGCGCGAGTTCGCAATCTGCTGAGGCTGTCCTCCGTCCGTCCGGAACAGACGCAAGATGAAACAGAGACGTCGTTTACGTTCGGTCCCAATACTGTCAATTTCAAAACTTTTGAAGCCGTTGGCGCGTCTGGAGAAACTGTTGTTTTGACTGTTCTGGAAATGAAACTGCTCCGTTATTTTATCAAACGACAGGGAGAAATCGTTTCTCGAGAAGAGCTTCAGAAAAATGTCTGGGAAATCCCGGCGGAAATGAACACCCGAGCCGTCGACCAGTTTATCCGCCGACTTCGCAAGTACTTTGAACCAGACCCCTCAAATCCGAAATACTTCGTTACTCTCCGCAACATCGGCTACCGATTCACGCCTGCAGAGTAGGCAATAGGCAGTAGGCAATAGGCAGTAGTGAGACGCTTCGCGTCTCTCGCAACTCGCAACTCGCAACTAATTCTTTCCAACTTTCCTCTTGACAAAAAGTCTTTTTTTTGAAATAAGACATCTAAGAAAAGGCAGTAGGCAATAGGCAGTAGGCAGTAGTGAGACGCTTCGCGTCTCTCGCAACTCGCAACTCGCAACTAACTCAATAATCTCAATTTCATTACATACCAAGCACGAAGATGAACATTCCCCCTATTGGATTTATCGGAGCCGGTCAGATGGCGACGGCTTTGGCGAAAGGGTTTATCGGCAGCGGTCTGGTTGACCCGAAAAAGGTTGTCGCGTCGGATTCGTACGACATGGCGCGGCGCAGCTTTACTCAGCAAACCAAAGCGGAGGCGAAGGAACGCAATGCGGACGTCGTCAATCAGTCAACGATTATTATTCTGGCTGTCAAACCGCAGGTGTTGCCGGGCGTCTTGACCGAAATCGAACCGATGATTACCGGGAATCACCTGATTGTTTCGATTTGCGCGGGCGTTCCGCTGAGCGCGATTTCCGCTGGACTGAAGGGAAAAGGACGGCTCATTCGCGTCATGCCCAACACGCCGTGTCTGGTCGGGCAGGGCGCGATGGCGTACAGCATGGGACAAAACACGACGACCAACGACGGGCTGCTCATCCAGACGCTTTTACAGACCATTGGACTTGTCTATCAGGTTCCGGAGAAGTCGCTTGACGCTGTTACCGGCTTGTCCGGTTCCGGACCGGCGTTTGTCTACATGGTTATCGAAGCCATGGCAGACGGCGGCGTTCGAGAAGGGCTTCCTCGCCCGATTGCCACCGCGTTGGCGGCGCAATGCGTTCTCGGTTCTGCCAGCATGGTTTTGAAGACGGGCGAACACCCCGGTCTGCTGAAAGACAAAGTTTGCTCGCCGGCGGGTACGACCATCGAAGGCATCGCCGCTCTGGAACGCAACGGAGTCCGAAACGCCTTTATCCAGGCGGTTCACGCCGCAACGGTTCGCTCGCAAGAATTAGGGGGAAAGAAGTAGTAGGCAATAAGCAGTAGTTTTTAGCGCTTAGGACGCAAAGCGCCCCCTCACTATGCACTATGCACTATGCACTACGCACTCGTAACTCGCAACTTAAAAAAACAACCATGTCCCTATTCGACAATCCTGAATATAAATGGCGAGAAACGTACTTCGTGTACTATTCTCGAGAAACGGTTCCTCAGTTTGAAAAGGCTTTGGGAAGAGTTCGCAAACGCATTCCTGGAGTGAACGAAATCGATGTAACGCGCGACGATTCCGGGGCGCTGCAGGCGGTTTCTCTGCTCTTTCCGACCGGGGCGTCCGGGGTTGATCTGATTTTGACAACCCCGTCAGACGATGCGTCGCCTATTGAAGAAGCCAACAACATGCTGGACGAAATCCCGGACAAGCGAACGAGGAACATCCTCCAACGCTCTGATTCTCGCGTCGATATTCTGCATTTTGAAAAGACGACGGAAAAGAAACATACGTTCGACCTGTTCGGGTCGGATGACGACGATTTAATGGAGGAGTTTGACCCGTCTGGTCTGCTCATGCTTATCGACCAACTGGTTAAAACGTCTCATGGCGTCGCCATTGACCCTCAAACCGGGATTACGCTGTAAGGATTTTGTTATTCCTTCCGGTAACGGCATCTTGTTCCAGGCGATCCAGACATGACGCCTGTAACAGATACGCCTCCTTCTGAGGAGTCTTCAATATAAATGCCGAGCCGGGAGGTTGAACCTTTAGGATTGAGACTGGTCATCATGGAACAACGCCCTCCGGTCTCGCGTTCAATAATAGTGAGTATGACTCGAGTTTCAGAGTCGCGGATTAGCTGACGGAAGTGGTCTTCATCCCAGACTTCCTTATTATTTACAGCAATAATTCGGTCCCCTTCCTCAGGCATATAATTGGGTTCTGAATAACCGATCGTACAATCTCCATTATCCAGGAAACGGCATCTTGATCCAGGCGATCCAGACATGACGCCTGTAACAGTTACACCTCCTTGAGAGGCGTCTTCAACATATATTCCAAGCCGGGAAGTCGAACCCTGAGGTTCAAGATCCGTCATCATATAATATGGCTTTCCTGTCTTGCGGTCAATTATACTCAGAACGACTCGCGATTTGTCAGAATTGCGAATTACATAACGAAAATGATCTTCATCCTGAATTTCATTATCATTCACATAGGTTATTCTATCTCCATTTCGTGGTTGATAATTAGGCTCCGTCCACTTCTGATTTATAATTCGGTCATCGCAGCCGGGCAGCGACCAGTAGTAATAATGATACGTATGCCTGAACATTTTATTACTCGGGTCTCGGAAGTTAGAACAATTCAAAACATTTGTCTCAACGTTGTCCAATAGCGTTTTCCAACTAATCGAGCTGTTGAGATGACCCTTTACGTATTCACAAAAGTAATGAGTAAAATATGCGCCAATATAATCATTATTCCAGGATGTTTGACCGGGGCTTGATGCGTTAAAATCAACCAGGCCACTATTATTGAAAAACAGCGTGTTGAAAATTGGAGGAACTGTTTGTGGCTGAAAAGCAGCCGCTGGATAATGCCCATAAGGCGCTGGGCAATAACTGTGGCAAGCTTCTGTCATAAAAACAGTCAAACGCGCGTTTTTGGCAAGCAATGCATTGCGTATTTTTGAACGGTACATCGCAATGTCCCGATCGCATGACAACCAGAGAACATGTCCGTTTTCATTGAAGGAACCATGACAGTGCCAAAAAAAAACAATCGTATCTGAAGGACCGGCAGGACAGTTTCGAATGGCTGTCATAATATCTTCTGCGACATTATCGCCGGACTGTGAAAAATCCGGCCCCGTCCACCCACTACCGGGATATCCGTAAATCACAAGCTTATCATTCGGTATATTCAAAATGAAAAGGTTGCGTAACTTTGACACCGTTTCGCCAATTGCTTTTCCAATCCTTGAATCATTGTAATCCCCTTCACAAAATAAATATATTTTCTGATATGGATCAATGGGCTGAACCGGAATATGACCGCCGCCTCCGCCTCCGCGAACGCCCAGAACCCAGGTTTGGGTAATTGCTTGTCGCGGGCGTTTTGTACTGATGCTGCCGCCATAAGCTCCAGCCAAAACGTTGGGATCGTTTGTTTCGTACAAATCCAAAAGACCATCTTCCATATCCAACCAGTCAATAGCGTTGTTGTTATTGACGACGTCGCGAAGCTCGGCCCAGGTCGGAAGACGTAAACCGTACTTCTGCACTAAGCGCATCGCATAATCATGGTCGTTATCGGCGCTGTCGATTGTTACGCTCCACTCCAGACCCGTTCTGGTGTCGCGATAGATTGTAATCGGGCTGTCCTGAACTTTAACCCAGCCGGCCTGTGCGCCTGATGAAAAACTAGCAAAAAATGCAAATACGGCTGCAAAAAAAACAATGCTTCTTAAACGTAAACTCATAACAAACTCCTTTTCATAAATCGTGAAACGAGGTTTTCTTTTGGGCTTTGTCTGATTTTGATTATAACCCCTTTTTTTATATTTTGCAACGGTCTGGACATCTTAAAAAATGACTCTCTAACAAAATCTGTAGAAAGTTGCTTTGTTAGAGAGTTTGAATTGCAGACGTCATTCATTAGGCGTCTGAAAAGTCCCGACAAGCGCTTTCTCTGAAAGTTTTCCAAAAACGTTACGAGCGCGAACTTCAACAGTCCATTTCATACCGGGAACCAGATTGTTAAAACATTAGCTTAACCTTAAAATTTTAAATGTTAATTAATGTTAATAACTTCTTTATTAGAAGGAATTTCATAAAATTTCGCAACACTCCATCCATTGGATTTTAATTGGTCTTCTAACCAACCAATGCCGCGTTTCTGTAAATTATTCCTTCCATTTGCTTTGTTATAACCATCGATGATTCTTGTGATTCCATTATTATAATAACGAGTTGTGAAACGGTTGTTTGCATAATTTTCATAACTATATCTTCCACGATCAACTCTATCCCACAAATAGGTGTCAAATGTTTGTGTCGAACCTTCGATATATGGAACAATTACCATAACATTTCCTTGACGTTTGTATTCTCTTGTATAAGATGTAAACGCAGACCCGTCTTTAATCCAGTAATAATGGGTGTCATTTGACAATGCCCCAATATTTCCCCCCCCATCAACCTCAACGTATATATAAAATCTCCCCAATCCTTTCCAAAACGTTCTGGAACTGTGCGGTCCAATTTCATACCATCCATCAATAACGTCAGCAGTCGAATCCGGAACATCCATACTTGTACTAATATGGTCGGTATTGGTATTTTCGGTATATCCAATCACCACCCATAGCTTATAATTGGAATTGTTATTAACCGTAATTTGGTTTGCAGCGTCAGCAACGTTAGCCGTGAAGCAGGAAGTCAGGAAAACAACGGTCAGCAAAAACAGGTTGGTCAAAGCGAAATTTCTCATTGTTCAATCTCCATGAAGTTAAAGTGGATGTAAATGAAGTTTGTTTTTCAAACGAAACGAATGGTAACTTCTTGAAAAGAACCAAATTACCACCCTTTACATTAATAGCATAATTGTTTTTTTTTTTTTTGTCAATAAAGCGCCGAGAATTTTTTACGAAATTTATTAATATTTATTATGTTGACAAATACACACATTATTTTACTATTTAGTTTTCCAGAACATATTGATTATTAAAAGGTTAACGCATTTTTTAAGTAGCAATTCGAGACGCTTTTTGGCTCCGAATGAATTTAGTGTATGCAGATTCTTTTTGTTGCTTTCCAGCTGAAAATCATTTAGCGCTTACCGATTTGACACATTTAAGAACGCAGACGTCAGACAGTTGCCTATTTTTGCTAGTTAGAACAATTTATGCATTTCATCTTTCAAAACAATTATTTTCTCTTTTAGACGCTTGATTCTTGTAATTAATAGAGTAAAATAGATATTGAGTTGCGAGTAGCGAGTTGCGAGAAGATTTTCACTACTGCCTTTTGTTCGGTTCGCCTTCGGCGAACTGCGTAATTCCGCTCCCGCTGGTCGCTCCATTACCGCCTTCCATTTTGCCTATTCCCTATTCCCTACTCCCCATTCCCTGATATGTACATTTGGTTTCGCACATGGCAGCTGGGCGTTAAAAGCCTGTTGCTGCACCCGCTTCGGTCGCTGTTGACCGTACTGGGTATTTTTATCGGCGTTTCGAGCGTAATTTGGCTCCTCGCTATTGGCGAGGGAATCAGCCAAAAAGCGCAGGAACAGATTGAAAACCTCGGCGCAACGAACATCATTGTTCGTACGGTCAAGCCGTCGGCGGACTCAGAAAAGAACCAAAGCCATATTCTCACCTACGGAATTCAGCGAGCGGATTATGAGGTTTTGGCGCAGTCTATTCCGTCGATTGTCGAAAGCGTTCCGATTCGTGAAATGCGGCGAAAATTCACTGCTGGCAATCAGGAAATGGAAGGACGTCTGGTCGGCTGTACGCCAGAATACGCTGAAATCAACAAGCTCAAGCTGGCGCGAGGGCATTTTCTGACCACGACCGAATGCGAGGCGAAAAAGAATTACTGCGTTTTAGCCGCCGAGACGGCGGAACGTCTGTTTCGATTTGCCAATCCGATCGGGAAAAACGTCAAGGTAGAAGAGTCGTTTTATCAGGTTGTCGGCGTTTTGGAACCGCGTCAGGCGACAGCCGCCATCGGCGGGTCGTTAGACGCCCAGGAGTTTAACACCGATATTTACATTCCCATTAAAACCCTATGGGAACGCATGGGCGACTTAACCATTATCCCGCAGGGGTCGTCACAGGAAAGAACGGAAATTGAGTTGAGTCAGATTACGCTTCAGGTTGCGTCGGTCAACGAAGTTGAAGCGACAGCCAAGGCGGTTGAAACGATTCTTTCCGCCCGGCGTCCAGACGGCGACTATGCAATTACCGTTCCGTTGGAACTGCTGGAACAGGCGCGAACGACGCGATTGATGTTCATTCTCTTTATGGGCATGATTGCTGCGATTTCGTTGGTCGTCGGCGGCATCGGGATTATGAACATTATGCTGGCGACTGTTACAGAACGAACGCGAGAGATTGGTATTCGCCGCGCTCTGGGCGCAAAGCGAAGCGACATCACCCGGCAGTTTCTGGTCGAAACGGTTGCCCTGTCGTCAGTCGGCGGCATCGTCGGGATTTTGGTCGGGTTTACGTGCGGTCCGATTATCGAATTCGGAAAGTACATCATGAAATCGTCGTTCCCAACGGTCATGGCATCGCTGCCGCCAGAGGTGGTCAACATGTCGCCGATTATCGTGCCATGGAGCATTCCTGTCGCGTTTTTCATCGCTGTTGGAATCGGCGTTATTTTTGGGCTTTATCCCGCCAGACGCGCCGCCATGATGGACCCGATCGAAGCGTTACGGCACGAATAAACGACCGGGCGCCCACCCTTGACAATTCCAGAAGATTTGTCAGAATATTATTAGCGTATAGCGTAACATTTTTAGGAAGTAAGTTTATGTGAGAAGTTTTGATTAAACTACTCCCTATTCCCTATTCCCCATTCCCTAAAAAAATGCAAGAATATTTCCTCACTCACCCGCATCGTCGATACAACGCCCTGACAGGCGACTGGCTGTTAGTTTCTCCGCACCGCGCTCTGCGTCCCTGGCAGGGGAAAAACGAAACGCCGGCGCCGGATACGCGTCCGGAATACGATCCCAAATGCTATCTGTGCCCAACTAATACGCGAGCGGGCGTAGACGCTGACGGAAATCAGCTGGCAAATCCGAAATACGAACATACGTTTGTCTTTACCAACGACTACGCAGCTCTGCTGCCGGATCCGGTTCCGGAATCTGTTACGATTGAAAACGACCCATTATTCCAGATTCAGGCGGTTCGCGGAACGTGCCGGGTGATTTGTTTCTCCCCGAAACACAATTTGACCATTCCCCAGATGGAACCGGCGGACATCGCTCAGGTTATCAATCTGTGGCAGGCGCAAACGAAAGAGCTTCGCGCCAAATACCGCTGGGTTCAGCTTTTTGAAAACAAGGGCGACATTATGGGCTGCTCCAATCCGCACCCGCATGGGCAGATTTGGGCGTCCGACACGCTTCCCAACGAACCGGGCAAAGAAGACGCCAGACAGAAAGAATACTTCCAGAAAAACGGGCGACCGCTGCTGATGGACTACCTTCAGCGAGAACTCGAGCAGAAAGAACGCCTGTTCTGCGAGAACGAACATTGGGCGGTTCTCGTTCCGTTCTGGGCGCTGTGGCCCTACGAAACGCTGTTGCTTCCGAAAGTTCACGTTCCAAGTATGGACGTCCTTCCGGAAGAAATGAAAGCGTCGCTGGCGGAAATCCTCAAGCGATTCCTCAGCGCGTACGACAGAATGTTCGACTGCATTTTCCCGTACTCGATGGGCTGGCACGGCGCGCCCGGCGTTGACGCTAACGGTTCCATGGGCGACAGCGACGCCTGGCAGCTGCACGCGCATTTCTATCCGCCGCTGCTTCGTTCCGCCAAGGTCAAAAAGTTCATGGTCGGTTACGAAATGCTCGGAGAACCTCAGCGCGACATCACCCCGGAACAAGCCGCCGCGAAGCTGCGAGCGCTACTGTAAGATAAACAAGTGGTAAGTATTCAGTGGTAAGTAGTAAGGACGCAAAGCGTAAAACAGTGGTAAGTTTTAAGTGGTAAGTGGTAAGGACGCAAGCGGAACTCCCACTGACCACTAACCACTTTCCACTTACCACTTTCCACTAACCACTTACCACTAATTACTCCACTCCCTACTCCCCATTCCCTACTATGCTTCCCAATCTTCCTAAAGGCTATCGAGTTGCAGGCATCGCCTGCGGTTTGAAACCGAGTCACAAGCTCGATTTGAGTTTAATTGTATCTGACCATCCTGCGTCGGCGGCAGGCGTGTATACGCAAAACCTCGTCTGCGCCGCGCCGGTTACGTTTGACCGCTCTGTTACTCCGGCAGAAGACGTTCGCATGGTTTTAATTAACGCAGGAATCGCCAACGCCTGTACGGGCGAACGCGGGTTGGAAGACGCTCGCGCCATGGCAAACGCCGTTCTGGACGCCGTTCCGCCGCAAAAGGGATTCACACGCGGTCAGGCGATTGTTATGTCGACCGGCGTTATTGGTCATTTCCTGCCTATGGATACGCTCAAAGCGGGGATCAACAACATCGTCAAGGAACTCGGAACCAGCCAGGAGTGCATTCACAACGCCGTTACTGCGATTCTGACGACTGATACGCACGAGAAAGTCGCTTCTGCTACTGTGGAAATCAACGGGAAAAAGGCGACAATCTGGGGCATGGCGAAGGGCGCCGGCATGATCGGTCCGAACATGGCGACTATGCTCATTACCGTTATTTCCGACCTTGCTATTAACGCCTCGATGGCTCAGACGGCTTTGAAAGAAGTTGCGGATCGAACGTTCAACTGCATCAGCGTTGACGGACACATGAGCACAAACGACACGCTGGTTTTCCTTGCCAATGGCATGTCGGACGTTATAATCGGAAACAACGAACAGTTTGAAGTTTTCAAGCAGGGCCTTTACGACGTCTGCGAAACGCTGGCGCGAGAAATTCCCAACGACGGCGAAGGCGCGTTCCATCTTGTAACAATTAACGTAGAAGGACTCAAGTCGCGAGACGACGCTCGAAAGATCGCCAAGCAGATTGCGGAAAGCCCTCTGGTTAAAACCGCTATTCACGGCGCTGACCCCAACTGGGGACGAATCGTTTCCGCCGCCGGATACGCAGGCGTTCCGTTCAATCCGGACAACGTCAATCTGTGGGTCAACGGGTTCAAACTTTTTGAAAACGGCGCGCCCGCCCCGTTCGACGCCAAAGAGGTTTCCCAGTCCATGGCGGACAATCGGGAAATTGAAATTATTCTGACGTTCAAAGAAGGTTCAGAATCCATCCGATTCTGGACAACCGACCTGTCGGAAGAATACATTCACATCAACGCCGACTATACTACGTAAATTAGCGTTTGTCAATTAGCAATTGAAATCGGCGTCGGATAAATGCGTTATCTGGCGCCGATTTTTTGTAACATCATATTCTCAGTACATAAAAAAACGGAGAAGACGCGATTACTCACGTCTTCTCCGCCGACAATCAATCACTTCATCCAACTTATGGGGTCAAGACTAACGTTGGGGGTTAAGCCAGCGTTTGGAATCCGGGGCTGTGGAAGCCTTGACGTCCATGGTGGTTTCGTAGGATACTTGCTGAATCGCCGGGGTCGATTCGATTGAAATCGGCGTGTTGGCGGCGAAGACAGCTTTCTGAACTTCGTGTACTTCGACCGGGGTGGGGGTCGGGATCATCTCTACATCAGCGCTCTGCGAGAGGATGGAGTTTCCTGTCGCGGCTGGAGCGCTCTGAGCGGAATGCGGGGCAGACGGAGAAACCGGGGCTTCCGGGGCGACGGAGGTCGTCATGCCTGCCGGGTTGATGTCGCGTCCGAGCTGCTGGTTGTATGGACCGCGGCTGATAACGCGGGGTCGAGTGTAGCCGTAGTTGATGTACTTGCCGCGGCGGCGCATGTCAGCTCGTTTCTGAGCGTCGAAGTAAGCCTTCTGAGCCCACGGGCCTTCAGCCAGCGTGATTCCGTTGTATTCAAGCAGCGAGGACTTGTATTTCTGAATTGTGATAATCGCTTCGTTGTAGTCCGTAACAGAGCGGAAGTAATCGCTTTCAGCTTCAGCCATTCTTCGCTGGGCGTCGAGAACCAGGTTCAACGTGGCGGTTCCCTGTTCGTAAGCGGCGGTGGTGGCGTCAACTTCTCTCTGGGCGGCAGCGCGGCGGTTGTAGTTCGTTTGAGCCAGGACGTAGTAGTCTTGCAGGTCGCGGACGGACTGAGCCAGCTGGTGGGTCAATTCGAGTTCCTGTTCCTGGAGAATCGCTTTGTCGCGCAGCAGGTTGAGTTCAGCGTTGCGGACGGCGGTGCGGCCAGATCGGAATCCCAGCGGGACGGACAGGTAAGCGCCCAATTGCCATTCGCCGCGGCCATCGTGAGTCAGGCTGCCGTAGGCGTTCGAGGTTCCATTATCGGGATCGAGCAGTTTGTTGCCGTAGCCGTCCCACTGATATGAACCGTAGGTGTTGAACGTCGGGAGCAGGAAGTTCTTGGATGCGATGAGTTCCAATTGTCTCTGTTTGACAACCCACTTCTGTTTACGCAGAGCGGTGGAGCGAACCAGAGCTTCGCAGTGCCAGGAATCCCAGTCGGCGACAATGCGCGCGGTGGTCGGTTCGGTGGCAGGGCGAATGAGTCGGCCGTCGGTGGTCGTCAAGCCCATGATGTATCGCAGTTTGTTTTCTGTTCCGTACAGGTTGCTCAAGGCGCGTTCAACAGACGCTCTGAACTGGAAGTACTGCTGACGAGACTGGGCTTCTTCCTGAGCCGAGCCGCCAGTATGACCGATGATGTACTTCGCATAAACTTGACGCCATGTCTGCAAGGCGCTGTTGCGTCCAGCCAGAACTGTGTCAAGCAAACGATAAGCGTAGTACAGTTCCCAGTAAGCGCGTTCGACGTCGTAAACCATGCCTTCAACGCTTGTTTCAAAGTCGCAAAGGGCGGTGTCCGTCTTGATTCGGGCGATCATAACGCCGTTGTAATATCCGGGCGACGCGTGCGTACCGGCGATTCGGTTGAACTGAACGCCTCCGCCTTGCAGCCACGGCTGGGTGAATTCCATAGAAATCGAGGAAGTCCACCAAGACGGATAGTGGTATCTGTAGGTATCCTTTTCGTTGGTGGCAGTATAGGTTACGTTATGACCAACGGTGAACGTGCCGCCTGTGGCGCAGGTCTTCTGAATGTACGTTTGGAACGTTCCAGAGTCGCCTTTGACAGTGTTAACGCCGTCACGCATGTTTTGTGTGTAGCTCTTGCCCCAGTAGGTGTTGGTGTTCCAGCTTGCATCGAAGTCAGCCAAAACGCCTTCAACGCCGTAGCGGGGGTCGGTTTCCATAATTGCCGGATTCCAGACCGTCATGGCGGAAGCCGGGTTGGAAGTCAGCGCGGACGGAACGCCCATCGAACCGGTCGATCCGAAGGAGACGCCGCCAAGGTTACGCATAACCTTGCTGTTTTCCAAAGCGTAGCGAATTGCTTCTTCCAAAGTCAAGTCCCAAATTTCTTTGGGGTTGGAATTGGTCAGCGAGTACGGCGACTGAGCCAGGTTGACTTCGTTTAACGATTCAACCTCCGTGTCCGGATACTCAATTTTGGTTGACGCGGTTACCGCTGTGCTGGGAACCGGTTTCTCAGCGCCCAGATAGAAGGGGTGCTGAGGCGTGCAGCCTAAAGAAATGACCAGCCCAGCCATTCCAATAAGCGCGGTGATGAATCTTGATTGATGTGTCATTTTTTTATCCCTTTTCTATTAAGGAAACGTGTAACTCTTTTTCCTGGGGATTTTAGCGGGAAGAAACTCATTTATAATTGTCTGTTTCGATACCGCAAAATCCACAACTGGATTTGTCGTTACAATCGTTATCGTCCCTGCAATCGTTAAACTTTCACGAAATTACCAAATTCAGAACAAAAAAATCATTTTTTTCTTTGGGACTTTAGACAATTCTGAGCTTTTTTAAGAATTTTACAAAAATTTTATCGAAAAGACGGTTTTTATCAATTTTTCAGATTGTACGGACGATAATAATAATGCATAATGCGTAATTAGTAATTCGTAAATACGCTCTAGCGCCTCGATAATTACGCATTGCAAACAAAAAATTAGACAATTCCGAATTACTCAGAGGATTTAAACATGAAAAAACTCATTTTAACAGCTGTCATCATCGTTTTGGGATTGAACGTTGGGTGCCGACTGGGCTGCACGCCGTACGATAACTGCGGTCCGGTTTACTCCAACCCGTACAACTGCGCGCCGAATTATCGTTCCGGCTCCGTATTAAATGGCGCTGCAACAAATCCTGCAGCTGTCGAACCCGCCCCCGCCATGCCGACGGCGACCCCCACAACCGTCCCGGCGACCGCTCCGACAAATGATTCCTTCGTTCCGCCGGCTCATCCGGCTCCGTCAGCTTCTCCAGCCCCGATTCCGACAACGACTTACAACAGACCGGCTTACAGAACAAATCAGCAATCTTTCCAGTCAGCTTATCGCACTCAGTACCGACAACGCTAAAAAACAAACTTTTCTCTGCTCTGGCTGTTAGAATCCAGAATTCTAACAGCCTTTTTTGTTCTTGTTGATTTATCTTAATCCTATTAGAAAAAAGATTCCAAAAGTTCTTGACAAAAAAGGATTTTATGCTATAATTCGCGCTCTAAATAATCGTGATAAAAACAGAATTGTTAAACTATATTATTTAGTGGTTTATCTATAACATTCATTTTACCCGCCTTGAACCTACGTAAAAAATGAACGTTCCGCAAGACAATATTTCCCGAATTCGCAATATCGGCATTGCCGCCCACATTGATTCCGGCAAAACGACGCTGTCGGAGCGAATCCTTTTCTACGCCGGTCGAATCCATAAGACTCACGAAGTTAAGGGAGACGACCCAAATGCCGGCGCTACAATGGATTACATGGATTTGGAGCGGGAACGCGGGATTACGATTACCTCTGCCGCTACGACTGTGAACTGGAAAGGAGCGTCGATCAACCTCATCGACACGCCCGGCCACGTCGATTTTACGGTTGAAGTTGAACGTTCGCTGCGAGTTTTGGATTCGGCAATTCTGGTTTTGTGCGCCGTCGGCGGCGTTCAGGCGCAATCGCTGACAATCGACCGCCAAATGCGCCGATACAACGTCCCGAGAATCGCGTTTATCAATAAAATGGACAGAACCGGGGCAGATCCGGACAATGTTGTCGCTCAGCTTCGAGAAAAACTCGGCTGCGACGCCTGGCCGGTGGAAATCCCGATTGGAAAAGAGAGTTCGTTCAAGGGCGTCGTCGACTTAATCGGCATGAAAGCCATCTATTTTGACGGCGACAACGGCGAAAAGCTCCGCTATGAAGAAATCCCCGCAGATTTGCTGGAAAAGGCGCAAAAATCCCGCGCTGCCTTGCTGGAAGCGTTGTCAATGTATTCAGACGCCATGCTGGAAAAGCTGCTCGCGGGAGAAGAAGTTGAATCCGAGCTTATCTACGACGTCATGAAACAGGCGCTGCAGTTCAATCATTTTACGCCGGTCTTTATGGGAACCGCGTTCAAAAACAAGGGCGTTCAGCCGCTTTTGGACGCCGTCGTTCGACTTCTGCCGTCGCCGGCGGATTGCCAGCCTAAAGCCCTGGAATTTCAGCCGCCGCATCGAGAAATTGACCTCTCTCCCGATCCGGAAAAGCCGACGGTTGCTATGGCGTTTAAGATTGTTGAAGACCCCTTCGGCGCTTTGACATTTATGAGAGTTTATCAGGGGACAATCGTCAAAGGGGAATCGTATTTCAATCAGCGAACCGGACAAAAATGCCGTTTTAGCCGCATTGTCCGCATGCACGCCAACGAACGCCAGGAAATCGAGTCTGCCGGACCGGGCGACATCGTTGCAGTTTTGGGCGTTGAGTGCGCCTCGGGAGACACGTTCTGTACGGACAAAGACTTTGTCACGTTGCAAAACATGTACGTCCCGGAACCGGTAATTAGCGTCGCCATCGCTCCGGTAAAACGAGAAGGCGCAGACCGTCTTGCCAAGGCGTTGTCGCGATTCCGCCGGGAAGACCCGACGCTGGTTGTTTCCACGAACGAGGAAACCGGGGAAACGATTATGTCCGGAATGGGCGAACTCCATCTGGAAGTCTACGTCGAACGCATTCGTCGGGAATTTAACGTTGAAGTGGTCGTTTCCAAGCCGCAGGTCAATTATCGGGAAGCTCCAACGCAAACGGCAAAATTCGACTGTAAGCACAGAAAGCAGACCGGCGGGTCGGGTCAGTACGCTCACATCGTCGGGGAAATGCAGGTCTTGCCGGAAGAATTGGCGCTGGAAGAATCGTTCCTCTTTGAAGAACAGATCGTCGGCGGAACGATTCCCAAACAGTACATCCCGTCCATTGAAAAAGGGTTCCGGTCAACGCTCAACAAAGGCCCCGTTGCCGGGTTCCCGGTTGTCAATCTGAAGATTGTCGTCAACGACGGTTCTTATCATGAAGTCGACTCCTCAGACCGGGCGTTCCAGACGTGCGCTCAAACGTGTATGCGCGAGACGTTCCCGAAAACCAAGCCCGCTATTCTGGAGCCGATTATGCGCGTTGCGGTTGAAATTCCCGACGGCGAACAGGGAACGATCGTCGGCGACCTCGTTACCCGCCGCGGCGTTGTCTACAGCAACGAGTCCGACGGCAAAACGTGCCGCATTGAAGCGGAAGTCCCGCTGGCGAACATGTTCGGCTACGCCAGCGACCTGCGCGGCGCAACCAAAGGACAGGGCACGTTTACGATGAACTTCTCTAAATATAAAGAAGTCCCAACGAGCATTGCAGAAGAGATTATCAAAAAACGCCGAGAAGACATGAAGTCGAAGAAATAGGCGGGATATGGAGTGCGACGGCTTGCCGTCGCTTTCGTACTTGACGGCTTGCCGTCAAGCAAAAACGGAAGCCTGCGAAAAACAATGAACGCACCGCGGATTCTGCGGATTGAACGTTATTCTTACCACATGGCAACTTAACAAGAATATAATTAAATATACTGTCTGTTTATTATTGTCATATAAATCTTTTTAAAAATTTCTAAAAAATTTTTTAAAAACGCGTCACGATTTCTGATAATTCGAGTTAATTCGATTAGAGGTAAAAATTCAAAAACGATTTAAGAGTCAACTTTCTGGTTGCTCATGCCAATTTTTTCTCAAAATTTACTACTCAGTACAAACTGATTATTATTGGGGCAGTTTGGCATTTTCTCTCTTTTCGTTTATTGAATTTGTATTAACAGCTCTGAACTCTCAGAGATTTTTCCATTCACCCTTTTTATGGAGATTTACACCATGATTAAGGAAGCTAAGAATTTGGTTCGCGACCTTGCCGCCGCTATCACCCCCGCCTCTTTGGCAAGCAATGACGTTAACCCGATCAATGTTAACGGCAGCTACGATTGGAACGCTCAGTCGTACAGCTATGATGTTTGCAAGTTCGGAACGAATGAGTTTACCAGCATGGGAACGCAAACTGGAAACGTCTATGGCGGCGATGATACCAACCGCGATAGCTATACCGACTAGGTTATCGTTTTTGCAATCTAATTTGTAATTAGAATTCCTGAACATAACGGCGATATACTTTGTTGTAACGCCGTTATGTGTTATAGTGTATTCGTATAATTATTATGCTTCTTCACATAACCCGTAAAATATCTGGCTCATCTGACATTTTAATGAAAATATTTGCTCAACGCAATATCCCCGCATTTCGCCTTAATCTGGATATGTTCAATAAATATCAGTTTATGTGGCGAGGAGACGAATTTGAAATTGAAGATTGTGTTGGTCATGTTTGTCGCTCGTCAGATATTGACGCAATGGCGTTTTATAAAGGTTTGCTTTCTATTGACGAATATCTGGATATTGATGATGAGTACTCGGAAACAAAGTGGCTCAAGTCATGGATGAATAATCTTTATTATTGTTTGGTTCGCTATGGCGCTCAACGGAACCAAATCCGATTATGGCATCCGGGCGATTTCACGTGTTCCAAACCGTGGCAAATGACCGTTGCCAAAGAATTCTTCGAGGTTCCTGAATTTACGATTCATTGGGGATTCTCGCTCAAATCAAAACAGGTTATAGCCAAACCGTTGACTTGTAGACCCTTAGAGACAAACGGTGAAATGCTGTATGCGAAAATCGTTGATCGGGCGCAGCTTGATCCCAAATATCCGTGGTTTACGCAGGAAATCGCGGACGGCGACAGAGACGCTACGATTTTGTACGTCAATGGTCATGTACACTGCTATCAGTTCGCAACGCCGCGAGGCGAATTGATCGACTGGCGAATTACTCAGGGAACGGAAGTCAATAAATGGAAACCATGGGACGCTGGCAAAGATTTTGAAAATCGAATTGACGCCTATATGAAAAAGATGAATTTAAAGTTCGGGCGTCTGGATTTTATTATCGGCGGGAAAGAGCCGCAATTTCTGGAAGTCAATCCGGTTGGTCAGTTTGGTTGGCTGGACGACGAAAAGCTGACGCTGCATAACGAAGTTGCCGACGCCATTCTGGACGTTTCGACAACGATTAAGATATGACAACGCAACGTTTAAAACAAAGCATTTTCCGTCTGCTGTTGGTTCGAGGAACGGGCTTATTTACAGTAGGCGGAATTGTTTTGTCTGCTCTGACGGTATGCGTTCCTTGGCTGCTTGGGGCTTTTATAGACGCTATTGTACGTCAAAACGCCGCAGTTTTTATATTTATTCTGCTGACAACGACAGCCCTGTCAGTAGCGCTTCTTGATTCTCTCTTAAAACTACTGTTAACAAAATTAACCCGTCGATTAGAAATACAATTACAGGACAAATTATTAGATCAGTTCTGCCAGCTGACGCCTTCTGAAATCGACAAGTATCGAGTGGGTGAAATCGGAATGAAATTCTTTCGGGACGTTCCGAACTGTTCCATGTTTTTACGCGATTTTTATCCGCAAATATTATCGACGGTATTCAGCGTTTTGTTCGCGTTGATTGCAGCGTTTTATTCTAATTGGGTTATCGGCGCTGTTTTTTTGTTGACGCTGCCGATTCAAATCCTGATAGTACTTCCGTATAAATCCAAATACTCAAAATTCAACCATTTATATCGAAAGATTAACGATTACGGTTTTAACCGAATTTTTGAATTCTTCCATGTGTTCCCGTTCCTGAAATCTCAGGCGGCGGAAGAACCCTATAAAGAGACCCCTCAGTCGCAACTGCGCCGGATTGCGGATTTTAGTTTGAGAAAGAACCAGTTCGATATTCATTTTAGTCTTGTATTGCGTTTGCTGACGTTTCTGGGCGAGTATTCCGTTTTGGGAACTGCCGGTTTTTTGGCGTGGAACGGAACCATTCCAGTTGGTCAGGTTGTATTTTATCAAGGGCTTTTCCTTTCCGTTTTGAATTCCTTCTCCGGCTTTTTCCGGCTTCTTCCCATGTGGGAAAACATTCAGGAAAGCGTCGTTTCGATGAACGAACTGCTCTGTTCGAATTCTGTTGAAAACGATTCCGATAAAAAGAAAGCCCCGGTTATGTCCGGTTCTATTGAAATTCGCGACGTAACGTTTCGATACAAGAATTCCGATCGAGACGTTTTGAGCCATTTTTCAGAATTCATTCCCGCCGGTTCTCTGGTTGCAATTGAAGGGAAAAACGGCGCAGGCAAAACGACGGCTCTTAAACTTTTAACGGCGTACATGGAGCCGACTTCCGGAGAGATCCTTTTTGACGGTCAGCCGCTGGCGGAGTTGAACAAAGCCTCTGTTCGCTGTCAAATTGGCGTTGTTTTTCAGGAATTCTTGTTGATTACTGGAACGATGCTGCAAAACGTAACGCTTAAAAACAAAGAGTATTCTCCCAATGATATTGACAACGCTGTGAACCTTTCCTGTCTGGATACGGCGCTGGCGCGTTTTCCCGAAGGTTTAGAGCATAAAATCGGCTTTGACGGCGGCAATCTGTCTGGCGGCGAATGTCAAAAATTGGCAATCGCCAGAGCCTTGATTCGTCAACCCCGGATTTTGGTTCTGGACGAAGTCATGAATCATCTTGACCGAGATTCGAAGAACAAGATTAAAGATCTGCTGCTTTCTTTACACGGGAAAATAACCGTTCTGCTGGTTTCACACGATCAGGAGATTATTTCCCTGTGCGATAAAGTTATTTCACTTGATAGATAAAGGCAAATACAATGATTGAAATATGTATAGCGGCTGCAATTGTCGGCTGGGCGGGCTTTTTCTGGCTGTTGTACTGTCGGCTGCTGGACGTTAAACAGAGCCGGGCAACGGCAAATATTCAGCCGTCCATTGCTCAGATTTTTGAAGTCCTTTCTGACGAGGAACGCCGGTTAATGGCGTATCATGAAGCTGGGCATGCGGTTGTCTCCATGAATATGCCGCAGCGCGAACCGCTGATAAAAGTAACTATTATCCCGTCAGAATTGGGGTTTGGAGTGACGCAAACGCAGCCGCGAATGAAGTTCAACGGTACGATTGTTTCCATGTCAAGCTCTGTTGCGGTGTTTTTAGCAGGTCGGTTGGCTGAAGAGTTGTTTTGTAACGAAATCACAACCAGTGCGTACAACGATTTCATTCAGGCAAATCAGATCGCAAGGGAAATGGTCGTTTGTTTTGGCATGGGAACGAAAACCCGCTTTTTTATTCCAGACGATCGCGCCAGCGAAGCGTTTCGACGTCAGGCGGACGAAGACGTTATGGAAATTCTCAACAACGCTCAAGCGACAGCGCTAAAGATTCTCAAAGAACGCGCTGACGACGTTCATCGAATTGCAAAAGAGCTTTTGGAAAAAGGAACGATTGAGATAGCCGCAAAGAACGCAAAGAACGCATAGTTTTAAAACTTCGCGAACTTTGCGAACTTCGCGTGAGAATTCTTCGGCGGGCGAAGACGCCCGCGAACCAGAAGGTTAGAGTGGGTTTCCGCGTTCTCAAGATTTTTGGAGGCTTCCGCCGCAAGCGACCAACGGGAGCGATTTTTGGTAAACGCGCGTGTGCGAAGCCGCACGGGCAGAAGGACAAGGTGTTGCTTCCGAAAAAGCTGATTTTGGCGCTCCCCACGTCCAATCAGGAACCGACCTTGTCGGCGCGGATTGGGAGCGGCGCCTCGCCGCCGCCTAGGGGCGCCGCATTCCCCGACCTATTAACCTATCTATGACTGATTGCAGCGTCTGGGCAAACAGTTTCAAAGTTCGGCGTGAGGTCGATTTCGAGTTTGCCAGTTACCAGCTTGAGCAAGTCGCCGGCGACGCCTTGAACGAGCGGGGTTTCCCAGTGGTTGTTGCCATGTCCGAGAGCGGAATAGGCGACGATGCCTTTTCCTTCTTTGCGCGCCCAAACGCAGGGGAAATCCGGACGGTCGTAGCATTCGCCGGTCATGCCTTCCGTTTGGAGCAGCATGAAAACGTGCATGTCTTTGGCGAGGTGCTTGTTGCAGTACCATTCGTCGTGATGGCGAATCGGGCGTTCCATGCCTTTCAGGCACGGCAGTTCCGGGTCAATCGGCTTGACGGTCGCTTCCTGCTGCGATCCGTGGGTGATGAACTCGCCGCCGATCATGTTGATGTAATCGTTGCGTTCTTCCTTCGGGACGTCCTTGTATCTTTCTCCGCCAACGCGCCACGTATCGGTTGCGGAATGGAATCCGAGGAAACCAACGCCGGATCGAACCGCTTCAAAAAGATTCTTCGCGCCCTGCTTCGACAGAGGTTTTCCCGGGCATCGGCTATTCGTATTGAACAGATCGCCGCTGGTATAGAATACGATCGCGGCGTATTGTGACAGGTCGCCGTCAAAGACGGTTCCGTCTTTTGTGCAGACGACTTCAATGCCGTTCTTTTCGCCAAAGTCTTTGAGGAACGAACCGCAAACGCCCAGCTTGCCGTCGTTGTCAACCGTCGGCGGGTGAATGAATCCAGCCGAATAGTCGTAATACAAAACTTTTTTCTTCGGTTCGTCTGCCGAAACGGAGAAACCGGGGAGTGTCGCTAAAACGGCTCCAAGACCGGTCAGCGCAATAAAATCTCTTCTTTTCATGATGTAAACAGGGGAATAGGAAGTTAGAAAAAACGGAAAACGACAAATATTTTAATAAACGCTCTTTAGCGACGGTTATTGGACCGTCCCATGAGAGCGACTGCGTAGTACAAAAGCGTGAAAACCGCCTGAACTGTAGCGGCAACGTATGTCAGCGCGGCGGCGTATAATGCGCTGCGAACCAGTCCCACGCCATCGCCCTGGACGATGTTGGAATTGTTGAGAAAAACTTTCCCGCGAGCCGAGGCGTTATATTCAACCGGCAGATTGACAAGCTGGAAGAACGAGACAAAAGCAAACAGCCCCAACCCGAGCCATGCCAAACCTGTCATATTGGCGCCAATTCCAGCTGCAAACATCGCCATGCCGGCGCCGCCGCCAATATTCGCCATCGGAACGGCAAGATTGCGGATTACCAGCGGAGCGTAATGCGTTCCGTCCTGAACGGCGTGCCCCGCTTCGTGACACGCAACGCCGACGGCGGTGGCTGTATAGCCTTCGTAAATATCTGTACTAAGGTTGAGCGTTTTGTCTGACGGGTTGTAATGGTCTGTCAAAAAACCGTCAATTTTGTTGATTCTGACGTGCTGAAGACCGTTTGCGTCCAACATTTGTCTGGCGGCTTCCGCGCCCGTAATGTCGGTTCTATATTTCTGACCGTTGGCAACAGCCGACTTAAGCCACCCTTGGGCAATCACGCCAAGCAGAGCTGGAATGCCTGCAAAAATTAAATATAAAAGCGAATTTTCCATTCTTTTACTCCCGTATTTTTACTTTTTGAAAAATCAATCTTCGTCTTTAAGTGTAACGCCCTGTAACGGACATCTTGCTAAAACCGCATACAGCGGACCGCGGCGCGTCAATTCTGAAGACAGAACGTCTATGTGTTTAACAAACGTTTTTCCGAGGTCGCAGCGCGGATACTGGGCGATTTTTTCGCTCAAGTCCCTCAGCGCCGACGTCGGCTTGCGAATTCTGCCCAAGGTAATATGAGGCTTGAACGGCTTGTTTTCTCGGACAAATCCCATTTTTACCGCCGCCGCTTCTACAGCGTTGAACGCTGCTGTTAGCTGATTAGACGGGTCTTCTACGCCAACCCAGACAGTTCTCGGCAGTTCGATTTTCGGGAACGCGCCCGCTCCAATGGCTTGAATTTCAAACGGGGGAACGTCCTTAACCGCCTTTTGGAACTCTGTGCAGACGGACGCCATGTCTTCCCGTTCGACGTCGCCGAGGAACTTGAGCGTTACGTGAAACTGACCGGATTCCACCCACTTTATATCGGCGCCGCAGGACGCGAAAACCGTCATGAGCTTTTCAATTTGAAGAGCGCTTTTCTGAGCGATTTCGACAGCGACAAACATGCGAACCAGTTCTTTGAACTTTGGCATATTGATTCTCCTTTGGCGGCGGGGGGGCATAAAAAAACGGAATCAGAACAGTTCCGATTCCGTATTCCGTATTATTTTACTCTGTTGTTGTCGTCAACCTTGACAACGGTTGGCTTATGCGAATGAGCGGCAGAGTCAGAGTAGTTGGCGTACGTGATAATCACAACTTTATCGCCGATATAACCGTTTCTGGCGGCTGGTCCGTTGAGCATAATCGTTCCCGACCCGGCAGGGGCTTCGATAGCGTACGTTATAAGCCGGTCGCCGTTGCTGCAGTTGAGAACGTGAACTTGCTCGCCCGGCAGAATGTCGGCGGCTTTGAGCAGGTCGGAATCAATGGCGATACTGCCCTCGTAGTCCAATTTCAGCGCAGTTAAAGTAGCGCGATGGATTTTCGATTTGAACATGATTCTTTCCATAACGAAAACGCTCCTGATCAACGGTTTACCGGAAAAAGTCAATCAGCCGCCCAAACAATCTTAGACGGTTTTGACTATATATTATTTTAGCACAATTGCACTTTGACGCAAGAGGGAGCAAAAAGTTCCCTATTTTATTAAGATTGCGTTTTCTCGCAACTCGCAACTCGCAACTCAATCCTACTTCCCGACGATTTTCCGCAGGTAGTCAATGCTTCTGGCGGCCTGGTCGAGGGATCCGCATTCAACGGAAAGGACGATGTCCTGCGGCAGGGGTCGGATAATCGCGACAATCTTTTCCCAGTCGATAACGCCGTCTCCGCAGGCGCAGCCGACAGCTGTGCCCATCACTTTGCCGCGTTCGGCGTTGGACTGTTCTACGGAAATGTCTTTAGCGTGCATGTGGATAATGCGATTCTTAAACCGTTCCACCTGCTCGACCGGGTCCAGCCCGCCCAGATAGGCGTTGCCGGTGTCGAAGTTGGCGCCAATATACGGCGAGTCCACCAGATTGAGAATTCGTTCGTACTTGTCCGGCACGAGAGAGTACGTCTGATGGGTTTCCAGCCCGATTTTGATTCCGCGGCGGGCGGCGACTTTCGACGCTTCCATAATCGAGTACTTAATCAGAACGAAATCTTCCTCTTCGGTTGTCCAGGTCTGTTTGTGTCCTTCGTGCGTGTTGATAATCGGCGCGCCGCATTCTTTGGCAAACCGAGCCGCCTGTTTGAGGTATTCCACAGCAATTTCCGGCTTCGACAGCTGAGAGTGGGACGACAGCGCCGACAGCTTCAGCCCGGCGGCTTCGACGGCGTCGCGAACGCGGAACGGGTCGTCCAGCATCGAGACGCTATGAAAATATCGCGCTTCTGACAGCAGTTCGCGTCCCCAGTGAACCATCGGCTCGATGTACTCGTAACCGAGTTCTTTGGCGAACTGAACAGCCCATTCAAAACTCTTGTGGCTGGTGCGAACCGCTTCCAGATTTAATCCGATTCCAATTTTACCCATTGTTTTCTCCTTGGCTAATGTAGGGGGGAATATAAGGTCTATCCGGGAATTGAGCGTCATTGTTGCAAGAGCTTCTAGCCCCTAGCCTTTAGCTATTAGCTTTGCTTAGAGCTGCGAACGCCCAAGCTAACAGCTAGCGGCTAATAGCTAACAGCTGGTCTGACCCGAAGAACCATTTGAATTACATTATATCATAGAACAAAATAAAATCAATTGTCTATTTTTGGGAAATTTACTGTAATTTTTGAGCGCGGAGAAGAGCGAGCGGCTCTTTCGTCATGTGAGAGTCCAGGCAGTTAGTCAAGAAACGCAATGTAAGAAAGAGAACCCATATAGCGAGGACGCGATTGACGTTCTTGTCATTTAAATATATATGGATGTACAGTTGTTGTATTTCCCTTGATTATCAACGTCATACATGAAATTATTGAGTAAATGAAGTTTATATCCTGAGTTGAGAAAATTTTTTAGAAAAAAATGGGAAATTTTTGATAGAAGCTCTAGCAAAGAATAGATTTTTGCTATAAAATGAATATAATCTAAATGAGAAATAACCATTTTCCTAAAGGAGTATTCAATCATGTCAAAACGTCTTCAGATTATTGCCCTGTTTTGCATTGGGGTTGCAGCAGGGTTTGTTTGTGCGTACTACGGTTTCGACAGCCGCGAGGCGATGGCGACCGGCGGAGTGGACAGAACTGGCGAATATATTATTACGTCTGGACTTCTTGAAGGTGGAGCGGGCGCAACCTATTTCCTGGATTGTTCAACTGGCATGCTGACTGCAACGGTTCCCGTGTGCCGCGGTCAGGGCGGTTTTTGGGGCGTGTATAAAACGGACGTAACCAAAGCTCTCAAAGCGTATATTACCCAAAACCCGAAAGACGCTTTCGGACAGCCGCTGGAAATGCCCTCCAAACCCAGCTATGTCATGACAACCACTCCGTTCCATTTTTTGGGCAAATTCGGTTCAATTACTTGGCCGGCGGAAGGCGTTTCAATCGTTGAAACCCAAACGGGAATCCAGTTCCTGTACGTCATTCCGTTCAACGCAACGAAGTACAAACAAGGCAATCCCGAACTGCAGGGCGAAATGAGATGCTTCACCGCCAAACAGATTAACCCTGTTATGAAACGTAAGCAGCTTTAAGCGGCGAGGCGCCGCTCCCAATCCGCGCTGCCGCGCGCCTGCCAATAATCGCTCCCATTGGTCGCTTGTAAAAACTGACTACAGACTATTTTTGCCTCTTGCCTCTGAAAAAGTTTTTTTCAGAGGGGGGGGCTTGGCGGCGAGGCGCCGCTCCCAATCCGCGCTGCCGCGCGCCTGCCGATAATCGCTCCCGTTGGTCGCTTGTAAAAACTGACTACAGACTATTTTTGCCCCATGCCTATGAAAAAGAATTTTTCAGAGGGGGGGCTTGTCCTGCACGTAAACTTATTAGAATATAGAGTTACGAGTTGCGTGATTTAAATAATTCCGCATTTCGAATTATTTAATTCCGCATTACGAATTAAAAAAACCTGCCCCCTGCCTGTGTATTTACGAGGGACGATTGCAGATTCAATCGTCCCGTTTTATTCGACATGGATACGTCAGATAGCTCAACAGAAGTACAAACTGATTTTATACCGTATTTCTACCCTGCCGGCAAGCTGCCGACAACGGGTAGAAATCGCGTTATAGCCACAATATACAACGAAACGCCAGATCGTTTGCCGCGTTCTTTTACAGCCGCACCAGCTGTTCAGAAAGAACAGTGGGAAGTTCTGGAACGTTTGTATCAGCGTTATCCGTCTGATATCCTGGTTATTGACGGCCGCAATCCTGAACAGGGTTACTGCAATCAGGTTTCTGAACCGATTGATTTGTCTGACGATAATTTTGCTCAAACGCTGGAACTGTTTTGTGACATAACGTCACAGTTTACGCTGGGAATCGTTCCGCTGTCGCCGTGGTTGATGCTGCAAAGTTTGCTGGAGGACGATTCTACAGAAGATTACGACGACTTGCTGGTTCGGTTCGAGAAAACTCTTCAGCCGTGGTTGGACAGCCCGTTAGACGGATTGTGTCTCTACGATCCGCTGTCCAGTTACGAAAAAGGCTGGGATCGAGAAGCCGTTCGCAACTTTACGGATTTGACGCCTTTCTACAGACGTTTTGTTCGCATGGCGAAGAACGCCGACAAATTTGTCTTTATGGATTTTGGCGGTAAAGTTCTGCAAGCGATTCCGCTGCTTCTCAAAATGGAAGTGGACGTAATTTCCTGCGTTCTGGATACGGAACTGGCGATGGAATTGTCGGACTTTACCGCCTCGTTCACGCCTCATTCGGAAGACCCTAACGGCCGCCGGCTGACGTTTTGGGCTTCGCTGCCCAATTCGTTGGAAAAGCAGGCAGACTGGTTTGCTGATAAAAAAGCGGCTCAGTCAATTCTTACGGAGTTGAATCAGTTGAATAAAGGCGTTATTGCTCGCGGCGTTTGGCAGGAAAACCAGTCCTGGAAGTGTGCGGCGTTGGCGCTCCAGGCGTGGGAACAGGGTATTCCCATTCCAAAGACCGTTTCGACAGATCAGAAATCAACGTCCGGTTCGGGAAATAATGCGTCTAATTCTTCTCCCGATTCTTCGAAAAACGATTCCAGCGCCGTTCAATCGCCCGACAGCCAGCAAACGGGCGCTCAGCAAACTGAGGACTCGTCAGCGGATTCACAATCCAACACGGAAAACGTTCAATGAGTACGATACGTATTGCAACCCGGCAGAGCGCTTTGGCAAAATGGCAGGCTGACTGGGTTGCCTCGCAGTTGGAGCGTTTAAGCTGTAACGTCGAAATGGTTTACGTTACAACTCACGGCGACGTTAACCAGTCCGGACCGATAGAATCCATTGGAACTCAGGGCGTTTTTACCAAAGAAGTTCAAAAAGCTCTTTTAGACAACCGCGCCGACGTGGCGGTTCACAGCATGAAAGATTTGCCGACCATGCAGGCGCCGGGTCTGGTTTTGGCGGCGGTACCGCCTCGCGCTCCGACGGCGGACTGTCTGGTAAGTCCTTATTATAACAGCCTGGACGAACTTCCGGACGACGCTGTTATCGGCACCGGGTCGCTTCGCCGAAAGGCGCAGCTGTTGGCGATCAATCCCAAATGGAACATTCAGCCGATTCGCGGCAACCTTCAAACGCGGTTGAACAAGGTTTTCGGGGAGCGGACAATGTCCGCGAATAATAATGATTCAAGTTATTTTGGGCGGGTAATACCCGCCACCCGTAAACAGCCTTCAGTTCTCTTTGACGCTATTATTTTAGCGGAAGCGGGACTTCGCCGAATGGGGTTTGACGCTCAAATCGCTCAGGTCATTCCGTTAACTCAGCTTATGCCTGCCGCCGGGCAGGGCGCGTTGGCTCTGGAATGCCGCGCTGGCGACGAATCGACGCTGGCGGCAGTTGGTCAGTTGAACTCTCCGGATGTTTATGCTTCAACAGTTGCAGAACGCACGCTTTTGGCGGTTTTGGAAGCGGGATGTCTGGCGCCGGTTGGCTGTACGACTCGTATCCTGACAGGCTATAATTCTCAAAGCGTTCAAATTGAACTTACCGGACGCGTTATTGCGGCAGACGGTTCAAAGACGCTGGAACAGACGGACTGCGCGGACGCGCAAAGCGCAGAAGAACTCGGGCGGCGCGTTGCACAGCGCCTTTTGGCGTCTGGCGCAGACAAGCTTATTGCCGAGTCCAGGAATTCGTAATCGAAGGCGGCGTTGATGACAATCGAAAACAGTTCTGACGTTCAAACCAATGCCGCTATTATTCAGCGGGTTACCTGGATTGGTTTCATCTCGAATATTTTATTGGCGGTAGTCAAATTTTTAGCGGGCGTGTTTGGACATTCTCAGGTTCTTATTGCAGACGCGGTTCACAGCATGTCGGATTTGGCAACGGACGTCGCTGTTCTTGTCGGGAGTCGATACTGGGATCAGCCGGCAGATACAGAACATCCTTACGGTCACGCCAAGCTGGAAACGCTTATAACGCTGTTGATTGGCTCCGCATTGGCAATCGTCGGATTTGAGCTTGTATCCAACGCGATTATGAGCCTCTACGACATGATCTTTGGCAGTCATAAAACGATTGCAATTCCTAACGGTTGGGCGTTGTCAGCGGCGATTTTTTCCATTCTTCTTAAAGAATGGCTTTTTCACATTACCGCTGCCGCTGGAAAGAAAGTTCATTCAACCGCAACCGTCGCCAATGCGTGGCACCATCGTTCAGACGCCTTGAGTTCCATTCCGGCGGCTCTTGCCGTTGGAGCGACTTTGGTTTTAGGAGAAAAGTTTGCTTTTCTCGATCCGATTGGAACTATCGTCGTCGGTTTAATGATTTTTTATACAGCGTTTTTAATTATTCGCCCTACTTTTAACAGTTTGATTGATACGTCTGGCGGGGTGGATTTGACAAACCGGATAAATGACGAGGTTCTTTCCATTGACAGGGTTCAAGGGGTTCATAAAATCCGAACTCGCCCTCTGGGAGCGTCTCTTTACGGAGTTGATTTGCACGTTCAGGTGGATCCAAACATGAACGTCCGGGACGCTCACGACCTTTCTCATCAAATTCAGAATGAATTGAGAAGCAAATTTCCTGAAATTGTTGATACAACTGTACACGTAGAACCTCATCAGGAAGCGAATGCATAAAATTGCCCTTGCATAAATCGCTAAAATGTTATAGAATAACGTATCGATTTTGTTTTGAAGATAGGGAAACGTTCTCTATTAATTTAAGGAGTATTTAACAAAATCAATTATACTGGTATTCGGCGAAAGGAATCGTCCGTGAACATTCATCCAACAGCAATAGTAGATCCTTCCGCTAAGATTGCGGAAGACGTAATAATTGGACCATTTTGCGTTATCGAATCCGATACGGTAATTGAATCCGGCTGCGAAATTGCCGCTCGCGTTTCCATTAAAAGCGGCGTATATATGGGTGCCAACTGCAAAGTTTTTGAAAATGCAGTAATCGGCGGCATTGGACAGCACGTCTGCCCGCCGGGCCCTCCGGGAAAAGTTCGCATCGGTTCCAACAATACGTTCCGGGAATTCTGTACAGTTCATCGTTCCATCAAAGAAGACGGCTTTACGGAAATTGGCGACGGCAACTATTTTATGGCGAACGCTCATATTGCTCACGACTGCGTTATCGGGAACAATAACATCGTAGCCAACAACGTCATGTTCGGCGGACATGTCCATGTTGGAAATCGCGCGTTCGTTTCCGGCGGCGTTGCCGTTCATCAGTTCTGTTCGATTGGCTCTTATGCCATGGTGGGCGGACAGTCGCACATCACCAAAGACGTTCCGCCTTTTGTAACAGTAGACGGCTTAACCTCTCGCGTTGTCGGGATTAACCGAGTCGGTCTTCGCCGAAGCGGATTTACGTCTGCCCAAATTGCCCGGTTCAAAGACGCTTACAACGTCGTGTATCGTCAGGGATTGTCCTGGAAAGAGACGTTGGAAACGCTTCGCACTCAATTTAATCAAGGGGAAGAAGCCCTTCTTTATGAAATGCTGTCTGTCAGTACCAGAGGCATTGTTCAGGCGCGCACTCAGCCCTCTTTGAAAGTCAATATGGGCGAATTGGAACAAGAATCGTCAGACGACAGCGCGGCGGCATAAAACAGAATTCGGGATATTCAAAAACCGGGAAAGCGTGAGTTGTTTTCCCGGTTTTATAACGTTAGTCTGAAATTGCAAAATCGTTCCCCATGCACAATTTTCTGCGTATTGTCAAAATCGCTTTAAAATTTAAATGGACAATCATTTTGTCCATTATTTGCGCGTTTGGCATTGGATTGATGTGGGGAGGGAATATTGCTCCAATCTATCCATTTATTGAAGTTTTGGTCAAGGGTCGTTCCATGAATCAGTGGATCGACAACGAGATCGAAACCTGCAACGAATCAATAGCAAATCTTCAGGGAAAAATAAACGCTCTGGAGACGCAAAAAGACCCTCAAAACGACAGGGAAATTAAAAGCCTGACGCTTGAACTGGACAGTCAAAAAAACAAGCTGGCGTGGAGAGAATATATTTCTCCCGCAATCAAAAAATGGCTGCCGGACAGCCCTTTTAAGATGTCTATAGTTTTAGCTGGCGTGATAGTTGTCGGTTCTTTGATAAAGGGCGTTTTTCTGATCGGTCAAAATGTGCTTGTTGCCAGAATAACTCAGCGAACAACGCTTGAACTGCGCAAGCAATTTTTCATTCGCGCTTTACAAATGGATCAGTCTGCGTTTCTCAACGGCGGCGCGGCGGATTTGATGAGTCGATTTACCAACGACGTCAGCGCGGTGTCAAATGGACTGACTATTCTGTTTGGAAAGATGGTTCGAGAACCTCTTAAGCTGATTTTCTGTCTTATCGGCGCAGCGCTTGTTTCGTGGCGGCTGCTGGTGGCGTGCTTTATCATTTTGCCTTTTGCCGGCATAGCGATTTCCTGGCTGGCGAAAGCTCTGAAAAGAAGCAACAGAAAAGCGATGGAGGAAATGGCTCAGATTTACCGTTCTCTGGACGAAACGTTTTCTGGAATGGAAGTTATTCAAGCGTTCACGATGGAAAGATTCGAAAGACATCAATTCTTTCAGAATTGTAAAAACTTTCTTCGTAAAGCCATGAAAATCGCCATGTACGACAGCCTCAATCAGCCCCTGACCGAGTTATTCAGCCTGGTTATCGTTTCTATCGCGATTATTTTAGGCGCTCATTTGACTCTTACCGGAGCTACGCATCTGTTTGGAATTCGAATGGCTTACACGCCTTTGGAACCGACGCAATTGCTGCTGTTTTTTGCTTTTCTGGTTGGCGCGGCAGACCCGGCGCGAAAAATGGCGGATATTTTTACGTCTTTACAGAACGCCTGCGCCGCTTCAGACCGAATTTATGAAAAAATCGATCAACCGTTAAAAATCCAGCAAGCAGACCATCCACAGGAAATAGCTTCATTTAATGGTTCGATTGAATTTAGAAATCTGAATTTCTCTTATACGTCTGGAGTTCCGATTTTAAAAGACGTCAATTTGACCATAAATCGCGGGGAAACTGTTGCATTTGTTGGACTTAACGGCTGTGGGAAAAGCACGCTTTTGAAAATGATTCCCCGATTCCTTGACCCGGATTCAGGCGAAGTTCTCATCGACGGCGTTAATCTTAAACAGATCAGATTGAGAAGCTGGAGAAAACTGTTGGCTCTGGTTCCCCAAAATCCACTTCTGTTTGACGATACGGTCAGAAATAACATCGCTCATGGGTCGCCAGGAGCGACAGAAGAACAAATACGTCAGGCGGCTCATGCCGCTATGGCAGACGAATTTATCGAACGCGACCTGTCTAACGGCTACGAGACAAAAGTTGGTCCCCGCGGTTCCGCATTATCCGGAGGTCAGCGTCAGCGCATTGCTTTGGCGAGAGCGATCGTTCGTCAGCCGCAAGTTTTTCTTCTTGACGAAGCAACCAGAGAAATCGACCTGAAGAGTGAAATTGTTATTCGTCAAAGTCTGATGAACTTCGCTCAGGGTCGAACGACTGTTTTTGTAACTCACGATATGGCTTTGCTGTCAATTGCCAATAAAATCGTGATGATGGAGGAAGGACGCATAATTGACGTTGGAACTCACGTTCAGCTTATGGAACGCTGCCCGCAATATCGAGCGTTAAATGAAATTCAGTTTAATCGTCGATAGTCTGAAATAGAAAATAGAGAAAATGGGTAATGTAATGAGCAGCTTGACCCTTGCAGTTTTTTGCGTTTCGCAAGGCGCATAAAAGGTAATAAATCTAATAAATTATCAGAAAAAAATGTTTGTAATAGCTTGAAAGTCGATTTTTTTCTTGCCGCGTTCTAAAATTTTTAACTATTTTCAAAAAAATATAAAGATTTTGGTTGACTTTGTTAAATGTAAGATTATAATTATTATTAGGATAAGATAAGTTGTCCAAACTGAATTTCAAAGGATTTTAAAAATTTTTTGGAATTTAACGTTAAAGTTTTAAAAAACAATGTATAATATATATCAGGTTTCAGACTATAGCAGTAGTTTAACTTGAAATTGTTTTTGGAAACCAAACCATTTATGTTTGCCAATTAAAATAACAGGCGATAAAATGAGAAAAGTTTTTGCAGTATTACTGTTGTTGATAATCGGAGAATCAGCGTATGCTGAGTATGTAACGATTTTGCCGGTCAATCCCCAGGCGATGGCAGGCGCATCGTCAGAAATAGTTACCTTGTCGGAACTGTATGGCAAGACAACAACTATTCGTTACATGACGGATGATAAATCTCCGGCAGGCATTGCTCTGAATAACACTAATATTTATCCAACAGATCCGTTGACGTTAACGGAAGATGTTGTAATGGAAAACCAGTTGTTTGGTTTTTACGTTGGCGCCGCGCGTCAAATTTCAGAATCGTCAGCGTCAGATGCGGAATCTCAAACAGTTAGTGTTTTAAGAACGATTTCTTTTACAGAATCTGAAGCAAATTATCAAGCGGTTCTCGACAGAGCAAAAGCGGAAGCTGGTTCCAACATTGCTTTGGCAAAAATTATTGAAGAACAAATTAACCGGGCGTCTGATTCCGAATTGCTGTCTTTGGATACAGATTTGGAAACAGACAATACGCTTTTGGCGGACGACAAAACGTCTTCCCTTATAGACTCGCTTCTTCCTGGTTCTTCGTCCAATGATGGTTACGATTTACCGGGTACCGGCGACAACATTATCATTTCCGGAATTGGCGGCGCGATTTTGACGGGCGGCAGTTCTGGCGGCGGTTCTGGCGTTGGAGGCGGCGGAGGATATACTTTTGCAGATGGCGGCGCTTCTGTTCCTGAACCGTCAACATGGGCGTTGCTTGTTTTGAGCGTTATGGGTTTGGCTTTTTATCGCAAACGCAGCGCTCGATAAAACCTCATTTTGGATTTTACAAATCAATATAAACATTCCGGTTTTTAATCGGAATGTTTTTTTATTTTCGAACGAATGTAATTTATATGTTATTTTAGAAAAATATGGCATTTGGCAGAGTTGTCGATAAATTGAACTGGCGTCAATAATAGTTTTTTGCTATAATGCCGTTATGAAAAAACAACTTATTTTATTATTATCGATAATGGCAGTTCTGTTTGCAGGCTGCTCGGATCAAAAAGCAACCGCAACGCGCCAGCGTTGGATGGAGATAAAAACGGCGACGGAGAATTTCCTTGAAGAAATGAATATTGCCAATCAGTCTACGCCGATAAAATCTATAGACCAAATTTCAGAATCGTTGGCGCGAACGACGTCAACCGTCAATGCGTGTCGGACGTACAACGAGGCTCTTTCTTCCCAGAAAACCGTCAACGTTGACCCGCAGCTTAACGCTTTGGCGGAGAAGCTCTTCGAGTCGTCAAAAGAGCTGCTGACACAAATGCAGAAGGTGCAGGAAGGTTTTATTACTGCTCAGCGGTTGCAGACGGAACTTCAGACGGCTGACGATTCTCAAAAAGATCGAATATCGTTGGAAGCTGACAAAATTTCAAGCAATATCGACTCTGCTCAGCAGATTGGAGTGGAGGCATTGATGCAGATTAGCAGTCATTACCAGAAACTTGAAACTCTGCGTTTAGAATTAAACAAACAATATGGCTTTGAATTGCCGCAGATTAAATGAATGGATCAACAATGAACAGAAAATTTTATTTTGCATTACTGTTTGCTGTCGCGATGGCTTGTTTGACAGGTTGCAACCAAACAGAAAACGGTAAGTCTGACAATCCGGATGCGTCAAACGCCCCGAAGGTTAAAGTCGAAACAAGCATGGGGGATTTTGTTATTACTCTTCAGCCGGACAAAGCTCCTAATACCGTTGCTCAGTTTCTGGAGAACGTCAATAACGGCGTCTATGACAATTCGATTGTTCAAGAGGTCAGAGTGGATTTCATGGCGCTCTTTGGGTGCGTTAATCTGACTACGGAAGACCCGGAATCTGCCGATGGCAGCGCTGCTGATTTCACTAAAAGAATTCCTAACGAGGCAACTAGTGAGAATTCGAATAAAAAGTGGACGGTTGCCATGCTGCGCGCACCGGACGAGATCGAGTCGGATTCCGTTCAGTTTTTTATCAATTTGAACGACAACACTGGACTGGACGCCAAACAGAATGGAGAAAATTCTCCGGAAACATGCGGATACTGCGTTTTTGGCGTTGTAACAGACGGGTTCAACGTTCTGGAGGCAATCAATCAGACGCCAACCACGGAAAAAGAAGAATTTGAGTACGCTCCGGAACAGGATATTGTTATTACCAAAATGAGCGTTCTGTAAGAGTTCATGTTTTAAAATTGGAATGTTTCAAATTGAGTTTCTCTTTCTCAAAAAAGGGGGACTCAAAGGATAGAAGGGACGCAAAATCTGGAGTTGAAGAGTTTACGTTCCTTCTTTTATTATGTTAAACCATAGTTTGTATGGTTATTCAAGGGCATATTCATGAACGTTGGACGACAGATATTCTGCGTTGTCGTCAGGTTGGTAAATGCTTTTTAGGACAACTTCTTATTGAAATTCGATTCTGACTAATCCAACGTCTGTTGCAGTTTTACGCGTTGAATGTCTCGCGCTGTTCGCATCACACAATGCATGGCGAACGGCAGAAAGAAAATTGGCAGAACCAGATTTAAAAATGGAATGCTGTATGCAATGCAAGTCAGCGTCATCGCTGTGGATGGACACGAACGAACATTAAGCCGATAACGATGGATATATTCATTTAAACATCTGTTCAAACCAAACAGGCAAACAATAAGCCAGTAAAGATTAACAATGGGAATGAACAGCAGAATGGGAAAATACAGAAACCGGATTGCTTGATCAGGCGTAACCCAGGCGTACCCATCCTGAATTACATCCCAACAGCGATACAATAATCGCATTTCATAGAATAAACCTGCCAATAGAAGAATAAAAGCTGTCACGATAACCCAATAACCCGAGGCGTTTTCAACGTCATGACCAAAAACGCGTACTATAACAGGAACAATAGCAGGAATAAAGAATAAAAGACAATATGCAAGAATATACAATACGGTCATTCTTCTATATGGCGCTGTAAGCTGCTCGTATGTGTAGAGAGTCGTTGGTTTAAGCTGTTCTGGATGAGGAGCGGCGCTCTCCTTTTCGCGGGGAAGACAGGAAGGTTCCAACACAGGCGTTTGCTGTATGATAGGCGCCAGTTCCTCAACGCTGTCAGCAATCCAGTGAATGAGCGTTTCGAGGTTATAAGACGAAAAGCCGGGAACGGGATATTGTTTGACTTCGCCGTTTTCAATAACGTCCCGAGTATCGTTGACGGCGGCAACCGGAATGATCTCGAAATTTCGTTTGCGAATGTACTGACCGTGTAAAAGAGGAATGTAATGCCGGATGTATTCCAAAAAATCGCCGTTGAACAGCTGGTCAACTTCAGGCTTGTATTTATCAAACTGACTGAACGCAACCGCCATTTTGCGAGGAATGTCGTTGCGTTGATTGAGCGTATAGAACATCTGATCCAAATCCATAAGCTCATTGACGCAGTCTGGCGTAGCCAGCAGGTCTTTCATATTGACCAGAAAGATCAGAATATTTGCTGAACTGATGTTTTCATAAACGTTTTTGAGATCTCCAGACAGATCGTTGGGATTGAAGTGATCCGTCTGAAACAACGAGCGAATATCCTGTCCGGCGCAGTCGAGAAACTGAACCAGCGCCTGGTTGTTTTGCGTGGTCAGTTCCCATTGAAGTTCGATCAGTTCTCCAGCCGGCGTAGATGGAGGCCATTGACCTTCATTGAGCAGTTTCCAGTTGGACTGGGTGTATCGAAGCGTTTGCCGGCGATTCTCCCCAAACGGAGCCATGAAAATGTCCTCTAACGCCATTTGAGCCATTTTCATAGCCAAAGTAGAAATCAAAACCGTCTTGCCGGAACCTGTCATTCCGACAATGGCGACTCTAACCGATTTGTTTGGGATTGCTGCAGTCATAGCTTGATATCAAAGCGCTATGAAAACGGGAAACCGCAGAGGGTTGTATTCCACAGTCCCCAATTAACAGAAATCGTTTTCTGTAAAATACAGGGCAATTTCTCGTTTGGCGGATTCGAGAGAATCGGAGGCGTGAACGAGGTTTTCTCTGCCGGAAAGACCGTAATCGCCGCGGATTGTGCCGGGATTGGCTTTAATTCCGTTGGTCGCGCCAATCATGGAGCGAACAACGGCGACGGCTTCTTCGCCTTCCAGAACCATTGCAACGGCAGGAGCGGACATGATGAATTGTTTCAGACCTGGATAGAACGGTTTTTCAACGTGTTCTGCATAATGCTGATCTGCCAGTTCTGACGTGAAACGAATGAGTTTCATGGCGCGAACGGTCAGCCCTTTGCGTTCAAAGCGAGACAGAATCTCGCCCATCAGTTTGCGTAAATAACAATCAGGTTTAAGTAATACAAGCGTCTGTTCCATGATGGTTAGGATATATGGTTAGGAGTTGTAGGCGAGAAATTGCGAATCTCGCCGATTACAATAAAAACTAAATTTCGCTTTTATCCGTTTGACTGCAAATGGCTTCTGCGATGACGTCCGGATTTGTACCCTTGCGAAGTCGGACGAGCTTCTTTCCGGCGCGCTGAACGATTTGCGCCAGTTCTTCGGAATGTTTGTGACTGCACCACGGGATGTAAATCAAAAACAGCGAGACGTCCGGGTCGCTCAGTTCGCCGTCAAACCGGTTGAGAGAATCTGAGTGGCTGGTAGAATTCCAAATCAGTTTGACGTTGAAGCGCTCTTCAATTCGTCTGATAATATGCTCTTTGGGTTCTCCGCCAATAAAGACCATAATAGAACCGGCGTACAGTTTTCGAACTTTTTCAACCGAAGGCGGAATGACGTCGTCTGGCAGAAGCGAGCCAAACGCTTCTAATTCTTCCGATTCGCGAACGCGCGCCTGATGAATTTCGATTTCCTGAACGATTCTTCCGAATTCGTCTGAAATTTCAAGGTCTGGCGGGAGTGTGTTGAGGATGTTTTCGAGATTTTGACGGAAGAACAGATTGGATGGCGGCATGGAATAATCAACGGACAGTTCCGTTGCCGCGGCAATAATTTTCTCCCATTGCTCACGAGGATCCGCGCCGTTGGCTAACTGCTTTGCGTGATAGTTCAGTTTTCCAAGCAGATTTTTCTTCTGTTTGGATTCCGAATTTATGGAGTAATACTGCTCCTGCAGATCATTAATTTCAGTAATAATTTCGTCTGCGCGTTCAAGCGGAAGTTCGTCCTGCGATTTGATGTTATACAAATAAAAGTGCTCTTTATTTCCCAACTCGCGCAAATAACGGAACGCCTCAGTCTGAATGGGGTCTTTGGTAACTTCTTTTCCCTGGAAACGCAGTTCCGTTTTGAGAATGCATTGCGCGTCAGCCGCAAGTTGTGTAACGTTTTCCAGAAGGTTTCTGCCGTCCATGCCGTCCGGACGGGATTCTTCAACCTGCTTCAGGAATCGGAATGTAGCAAGAATCGTTTGATAGCATTTTTCCATACGGTTGTACGCTTCATCGCTTGCCAGCGGAGAGTTGATTGTCCAAATCAGAATCTTAGCATCTTTTCCCCGACGAATAAAGTCGTTGTCTATAGGGGCGATTTCTGTTTGATAATCAGCCTTTTGGCGAACGAGTTCTTCGCGCTGAACAGCCCAACGACAGTGGTTAACCATCAGATCGGCGCCGAGAATCAAATGGTTAATATCCGTTGATACGCCCGACGACGACAAATTAAATTCGATAGTTGGCGGAGCGTCTGGCGACGAAGCCTTGGAGCCAAGCTGAAGCATGGAAATTGCCTCTGCTGCGGAAACCGTTTGAATCTCTTTAATTCGAGTGTCTTTGATTCTCGTTGGAATTCCAGGCGCTTCTTCCCACATGTATGCGGCAGGAAGCCATTGCTTTAACAACGCTTTGCCGCGAATATCCGCTGCAATCTGTTCCGGCTGAATGGCGTCGATATTAACATCAAACTGGAGCGAATAGAGCCATTGAATAACGTCTGACACGTCTACAACGCCATGCCGCGCCTGAACAAAACTGGGCAGAGATTTGGAAATCTTGTCTTTCCAGAAAACCTCGTTTGGCTCTAATACGCCTTTGGGTTCCTGTTTGGTTTCAGAATTCGAGTCTGATTCAGGATTGTCTTGTTTATCTTCTGCTGCGTCAGGGGAAGAATCAGATAATTCGGAGAGATTGATCCATTTTTGACATAAATCTGAAACGCCTGGCGGCGAAGCCTGATTGGCAAGAACGATTACAGATACTTTATCGTGAAGCTGTTTTAGAAGCGGGCTAATATCCGTCTGACAGCAGGGAATGACGAACGTGCATTGCGGAGAAGAATTTTTAACTGCTTCTGAAAGAGCGTCTATAGCTAGACAGTAATCTTCATTCTCTGCGGAGTGTATTTCAAAATCCTGCTGAAGTAAATCGGGTGAAATGCTATAATAGGGCTTGCTTAAAAACGCTCGACGAGTTAAAATTACAGCGTTGTCAACTCCCTGAGACGTTAGAATGTCTGTCCAGGAGCAATTCTTGTTTTTCTCGATGAATTCGCCTGTTAAATACAAAATGTTTATCATGATAATAGTTTAATAGTTAGATGTGAAAAGCGATTAGGCGCGTAATTTGTAACGCGTAATTGGCGCTTATGCAAAGCGTCTCAATAATTACGAATTACAAATTGCGTATTGCTTATTGAAATTATTATTCAACTTTTTCGCGAATAAAGTCAGCACGCGGTTCTCCGCCTTTGCCAATGACGCCTTCAGGGATGTATCGAACTCTCTTGGAGGGCGTAACAGGGTCGGGGAAAGAGTCGCCTTTTTGCAAGATGATGTACGTTTCCGGCATTTCGCCGAACGCGCGCGTTCCCGCCGCCTGGCAGGGAAACCAAACGCCTTTGCCGTCCTTGTCAATCAGATAAAATTCCGGATAGCAGTGCCCAGGAACCCAAACGGTTCTGGCGGGAATGCCTTTGGCGCGGCAGATGGCAATAAACAGAGACGTCAGTTCTTCGCAGTCGCCGGTTTTGTCGCGCAAGGCGGCAAGAGCTCCCTTGATAGGACCGTTTTTATACGTAACTTCGTTACGCACCCAGTCGTAAACCGCTTCAACCTGTTTCCATGCAGTTGGCTCGTCTACGCCGATGGTTTTGGCTAACGCTCGAATTTTAGGGTCGTTACATTCAATCAACGGGCTGGGTTTAAGATATGCGCGCAAGGCGATGGGAATTTCCTGAAGCGTTGGAAGCCGATAGGAATCTGTGTCGTCTGGAGCGTATTGAGGGCAGGAGGCGACTTCGTATAATTTAATTGCTTTTACCGTTGACCCGGAAGGCAATCGTGGAATCATGATTACCATCTGTTTAACGCCGCCCGCCAGAGGAGCGTCTGCAACGCGAATGCCAGAGGAAATGTCTTCTTCCAGCAGCCTGACGGTTTGTTCCGGCCAACTGACCGGCAGCGGCGTAGTAACGCGAATTCCGGAACAATCCCCTCGAGAAGCTGTAATTTCCGCTCCGCAGCGCCACTTCATAACCTTGGCTTCGCCCAGCGTTGTACCGTTTTCGCCCATGCCGTTGTTTTTATTTTCTGTTTTAGGCGCGTCTTTGGCGAATTGTGAATAATTGACATTGCATAAAAATAGTACAAATAATAAGCATAGAGATAGATGGACAGTCCTCTTTAACATAATTACAATCTCCAGTTAAAAAAATAACAACATTTGAAAGCGGGTCAGTGGTTGTCAAGACGCTTAAACCCTCGGCGTCTGCTGAAGTTTACATCTTTACACTATACACTAACTTCCATAAAAATCTATATATATTTTAACCGGAATTATCGTCATTGTCAAATAGGTGGGGACGTTTTTTTAAAAAATTTTTTTATTTTTATCAGTCCAACGGCTTGAATATTCTTTTTGGAACGATTATAATATCAGAGTAGTTGAAATTACGCATTTTAACATCCGGCGGGGAGAGACATTGGTTTTGCAAAGTGAATAATTGTATAGCATTATTATGTTATCGAGAAACGCTTTGCGTCAATTGACGACTGCCGATTCCCGCTGGCTTCGGAGAAAATATATGAGAACCAGAGTTTTTACCGCTATTATATGCGCTGTAATATACATTATACCATCATTCGGCTTTGCTGCGACATGGGAACAGTCCGCTAAAATTGCCGGAGACGTTAAAGAACTCAAAGCGTCGCCGGAATGGTATCATGGATTCGTGGCGCTGCTGGATGAGTCTGCGTTTCCGTTTGCCGCCGTTGGAAACCAGGTCATTGGCGCTGGCTTTGAACACGGGCAGGGCAGGGGCTTTGCGTTTGCTCATTCCGCGTACGCTGAACCGCACCGGGAGTTTTTCCGCGACAACCCGGAACTGGTGAAGAACATGATGCGCTGGGCGGCGAAGAAGTCGGACTACAATCAGGCGACATTTCTGACAATCGATCCCCGATGTTATAGCAATCTTAAGAGATTGGGATACAAGGCGGAAATGATTGACGTGAAGAAGCTCAACGACAGGGATCCCGCTGGGTTAATTTTCATAGTCAATTTGGGACATTTGGGGTTGGACGACGTTGACCGGGTGGAAGCGTTCGTTCGACGCGGCGGCGGTCTTTGGGCGGGCTGTACGTCGTGGTGGCAGCTGGAGCACGAAGATCCAATTGAAGGTCCTACGAACGTCTTGATGAGGAAGTTCGGCATGGTCATGACGCTTTCCGGAATGAACGTTCCCAACGCGACGTTTTCGCTTCCTCCGCAGTGCTCGCCGTACGTAATTCGCTCCAGGGCGATTAAAACGCTCAACAATATCGAGAACGAAACCCTGTCTGACAGCGATTTCCAGTGCCTGAACAACTCGATTATCGAGAGCCTGTCTTACGATTCCGACTTTGATTTGTCAAAACAGTGGAAAGACTTCGACAAGTACAAAGACGCTCTTTTCCCGAAAGGGAACGAGGGAAGACGATATTATTCACGACGTTATCGCGGTATTCAGCGTCTGTTGATGGGGTATTTGAATCTGAGGGCAAAATCCTATTTTACTCAGCCGGACAAAGCCGAGACGCTGACAGGAATCGACGTTTCGTTCCCCGGCAAGCCGGAACCGGGCGCTGAGAGGGTTACAAAGACGGTTGACGTCAATCCTGCTGTTCCGGAGTGGACGTCAACGGGCTTGTACGCTCCGCCGGGCGCAACGATAACCGTAACCGTTCCCGAGGCGGCTGTCAAGTCAGGGAAATATTCAATCCGAATTGGCTGTCACAAAGATTTGCTCTGGCATAAAGACGAGTGGCTTCGCTATCCGGAAATCAGCTTTACCGCGCCGCTGGACAAACAAACCGTGTCGGTCAATTCCGCGTTCGGCGGTCTGATTTATATCGTTGTTCCGGACGGCAAGCCCGCGCAGGCGTCTCCGATTCAGTTTGTAATCTCCGGCGCAATAGAAGCTCCGCTGTACGTTCTTGGCAAGACGACGAAAGAAGAATGGGAGGCGATGAAAAAGCTGGGCGCGCCGTGGGGCGAGCTGGCGTCGGACAAGATGGTAGTTTCCGTTCCTCGCGAACAGATTCTGTCCGTCGACGACCCGGAAAAAGTCATGCGCTGGTGGGATTCCGTTCTCGATACAGACGCTGATCTGGCTTGCGTTCCCAAAGAGAGAAAGCGTCCGGAACGAATTACCGCGGACGTCCAGATTTCTTTGGGGTATATGCATTCCGGATACCCGGTTATGACGCCCATGGAGGTGGTTGACGGTCTTGTGTCGTGTCACGGCGACAACTGGGGTTATTTCCATGAACTCGGACACAACCATCAAAACCGGGACTGGGTTTTTACCGGCTCTGTTGAGGTTTCCGTCAACTGGTTTACGCTCTACTGCTTCGAAACGCTTCTCAAGACTCCGCAGGACGTTCCCGGCGCTCGCATGAACCCCCAGAAATGCAAGTATCTGTACGATTCGTACGCCAGACGGGGAAAGAACTGGGACGACTGGAAACGCGACCCGTTCCTGGGTCTGGTTCTGTTTATTGAACTCAAACAGCGTTACGGCTGGGACGCGTTCAAACAGACGATCGCTCAGTATCACAGTCTTTCTTCCAGCCAGCGACCGCGCTCTGACCAGGAGAAACTCGACCAGCTTTTCGTTCGATTTTCAAAAGTCGTGAATGAGAACACGCTCCCGATCCTCGTTGACCGCTGGAACGTCCCGCTTTCAGAAGACGCGAAAAAGACGATTAGCGCGTTGCCGCCTATGAGGGAGTAAAAGGCAGTAGGCAATAGGCAGTAGACAGTAGACGCAAGCGCTCACCGTTGGTTATGTGTACTTCCCTTACTAAAGTTTTTTGGAAAGGGGAGTTTGAGGGGAAGAACCTTTTTTTCAAAAAAGGTTTTCCC
>JAFZAL010000081.1 GCA_017557195.1 Thermoguttaceae bacterium
GACGGCAATTGGTTTCGTCATGGCGATGGGCTGCTGAATCGTCGACCGGGTGGGCGTGTTGTTGGGCGTTTCGTGACATCCAACGCAGGCGCGGGTTTCGCCCGGACGGAAATTGACGTACGTGCGTTCCGTCTGGACGGCGCGGAAGTCCTTGTCGAGCGCCTGGAAAATAATCGCTCTGTCGGCGGGAACGTAGAATCGGGCGGAGCCGTCTTCTTCAACCGGGACGATGCCCAGCTGAATTCTGACCGCCAGATGTCCGGCGCCGATAGCGGAATGAGCGTGAGTCGTGCCGGCGTGATCGTCTCTAAACGGTTTGCGTGCAGACCACGAACGCGGAATCTGTTCCAGAACGCGGAGGTATTTCACCGTCCCGCGGGGAACGTTGTCCAAGCCGGCGTAAACGTCTGTCATGACGACGACCGCCTTGTTCTCTTTGGCGAGGTTTTCATCCAGCAGGCTGGGGCGAACCGGCGGAACCGGGCGCGCAACGAGCGGATACGGCAGCCAGCAGGAAACGGAATCGTCTTTGAGCAGAAGCTCGTCCGCGCCGGCGCCGTTAAGGACTGAAAGAGCATATCCAGACGGGTCGTTCCACGCCAGCCCTTTCGGTTTGCAGGAAACCAAAAACAGGCTCTCGTTAATCGGGTACGGGTCTTTGAACAGACGTCCGGGTTTGCCGGTGGAATCCCGATACCAGTTCCCGTTGTCGTCTTTGAAATGGAACCCGTTATGATGGAACGCGGCAACGTCTGAGGTAACGTATTTCATCGTGTCGACGCTGCGGACGTTGTCTTTGACGTCAATGACGATAACCGTGCCCATCGCGTTGTTGGGACAGCAGTGTGACGCGCCCAGGAAAACGATTTTGGTCGTGCCGGGAATGGGTCGGGCGTAAATCATCGTTTCCGGGAACGTGATCGTGTTGCCGTAGATTTCTGTCGAGTTCGTTCCGTCCGGGTTGACCGCCCAAAGGGCTTTGACGTTTCCCGCCGCCTTGTCGACGTATTCCCAGCGATGGTACAGAATTCTACCGTCCGGCAAAACCGCAGGCGACTGTTCCGACAGCGCAGAGAAGGTCAGCGGCTGCATGTTGGAGCCGTCGCCGTTGATGCGATACAGGTTGGAAACGGTCAGGTTGTCTCCGGAATCGCACAAAACGGAAAACAGACACCGCGTTGTGATAAACGCAATCCCGCCGTCGGGCAAGTAACACGGCTGCATGTCGTCCGTGCCGCGATGGTATCCGCTGGTAGCGAATCGCTGATGAAGCGCGTCTTCAATTTCCGGCGGGAAGGTAAGCTGTTTCAGCCCCGTTCCGTCAACGTTGATTTCGTAAATGCGGTATCCTTCCTGATTGGATCGCTTCCAGTCAAAGACGATTTTCTTCGCGTCGAAGGACACGTCAAATCGGTTTATCACGCCGCCGGCGAGAATCGGGTTGACGTCGCGCACTTTCCCGGTTTTGAGGTTGAGAATTGCCAGCCCTCCGCCGGGCGCCCAGCGGGAATTGACGTGGTCTGTATAAACGTGGTTGGACGTGAGCGTAACGCGGCGAATAAAGACGATTTCTTCAATGCCCTGATCCAGCAACCGTTGAGCGGCAGACGCATTGAACGTAAAGGGCGCCTTGTCCGCCGTCGGAATCGGTTCGGGAGCAGCCGCCGGCGCGCCGGGCATGCCTTTCATGTACTTCGCTTTCGACGGGTATTCAACCGGATGACAGTAAACCTCGAATGTAACAGTTCCGTTTTTGGCAGACTCGACCAAGCCAACTTCCGCGGTAAATCGCGTATATTTGCCGTCCAGCTTGAAATGAAGAATCGACGGCGCGTGCGCGTAGAGAGCCTTTTCAAACGTCTTGCCGCAAATCTTGACGGTTCTGCCGGCATGATCTTTGTTAATCAGCATCGTTCCCCAGCCGGTTTGAGCGGAAACGGGCTTGAGCGTCGTCATATCGACGGCGTTCCCGTCAGCGTCGTACAGAGTGGGGTTGCACCACGCCGCCTGATCGTAGTCGTAGTTGTCCGGCCCGTACGTTACAACCAGATACAGGTCAGACGCCTGATTGAGCTGGACGTCCACCGTTTGGGCGGGCGACTTGACGTTCATAACGCCTGTTTTAACCGCCTCGAAACAGGGGGAATCCTGACTTCTGACGACGCCTGCAATCGCCAGAATCAAAACGATGGTAAGGAAACAGTTTCGATTTATCATGACAGTATTGTATTAAATTTAGGGGTTGATAATTTACCAAGTCTTAACTTCTCTTTAAATTATACCCTATAAAAGCGAAAAAGTCAACGACCAAAGAAATATCATTTTGCGACAGCGGCGCCCCCGATGGCGGGGGAGCCAATCCGCGCTGCCGCGCGAGACGTATTATAACCGCTCCCGTTGGTCGCTTGCTTCGGGGAATGCGGCGCCCCTAGGCGCCGCCTTGTCCAATGTCCTGCTGAAAAATAACGCCGCAGCCGAAAGCGCTCCCGGGTCGCGGACGAAGTCCGCCGAAGATTTTTTAGCCGCAAAGAACGCAAAGAGCACAAAGAAATGAAAGGCGGTAACGGAGAGAGCGAAGCGAACGCAGTTACGCTTTGTTCGAAGTGTGGATACCAAAACGACGCAGCCGAAAACCTCCTCTGGATGTAGCCCGTCCTCGGGCTACAACTTGACGGCGGCGCCGTCAAGGAAATTCACTCGCTTATTTTATTCTTTTCTTTCTCAAAATTAACAACCGCTGTTATCGTGCATTTATTGTTCTTATACGACAACCTCGCGTATCCGTTGTCAAAAACCAGTATGACGCGAGCTGAGTCAATTTTAGCGCAATAGGAAAAGTTGCCCCATTCGTAAGTTACAGGAAATGAAAATATCGTGCTGAAAGAATCGCCTTTTGATTCTACAATTTTAACCGTGGAATATCCTGAATTATTATGTTCAAATCGATAACCCAAAACAACGTCGCCATTGCAAAAGACGCCAATCAGATTTGTTTCTTCAGGAAACAAAAATGTCTTTTTGCTTTGAAAGTCGTTCTTTTTAATTACTATAACTTTATTATCTGATTTCGTTTTCACAGCAATAAAATCATTTTCATATCTTATTGCAGATACGGCGCCGGTGATGTAATGAAACGAGAAGTCGTTTGCTTCCTTTGTTATAATCGCGGGAGAATCGCTATCCTGTTCCTTGAATTTATAGCTGGATTTAACAGGAATGAACGCATTCGTATTACAGAACAATCCCGCTCTTTCATTGTACGCTAAAGATAAATTCCCGCCGTTATTTTTAATAATATAATCACCGAACTCTACAAAAGGACTGTAATAATAATCCTGATTTAAGGAGGGATTAATTTCATATTGACAATCAATCGCAGACGTTTTCAAATTGTATATTAAAATCGTATCAGGAATTGATAACAGAGACCGTCTGTCGTCTGCAGGATTTGCTGTATCAGAAGTAACAGATTCTGGTTTGATGTCCCATGCTATTTTATTAGAATTGATATTCCACGCCAATAACGCGAGTTTATAAGTATCGTTTTCGAAATCGCACTGAGCGGAATAGTATTTAACCTGTGAATTAATCTGCTTGCTAAAAATAATAGAGTTATTCGTCAGGTTGTACAGCGCCGCCGTCGGATTTATGTGAATATTCTCTCCGTAGACGATAAACAATTTATCCAACGCATCTGATGCCTGAATAAAATATACCGTCCGGGAAGACATTGCAAACGCCAAACCATTCGGGTCTTGAGGGAATTTCCCACCATGTTTCTCTTCGTCTAAAAATACTTTAACCGTTGTTTTAGCGCCAGTAATGACATTCTTTATTAGAACGTTCCCGTCGCTTTGCAGCCAATAGAGACACTGAGAAGAAGGATTAAACAGCGGTATTGCCAACTCGTCCGCAACCGCCGCGGTATTTGAAAAAATCAGAGCTGCAATCGCCGCCGCCAACGCAAAGATATTTTTAATGTAGTTTAACATGACAGTTCGTTCTCCGATTTTTAGTAAACGGTAAATCTGCGGGGGTTGTTTCCTTATACAGGGAATAACAGTATTTTAACGTTAAAGAGGGATTCGTACAAGAGGAATTTTAGGTTTCAGGAAAAAGGAGGAGAACCGATTGTTTCTTTGTGTTCTATGTGTTCTTTGTGGTTAAAATTTTTCTGTTGCGGACTTACGTCCGCGACCCGGAAGTGTTTTCGGCTGCGTCGTAGTCGTTCAGCGGGGCGGAGAGGCTTCGGCGGACGACACGTCCGCGAACCCGCGGGTCAAGCGGGCTTTTCTGCGAAAAAGATTTTTGGAGGCTTCCGCCGCAAGCGTATTACCAATTAATAACTTTGCGGACTTCGCGGACTTTGCGTGAGGCTTCCTTTGCGGCAGGGGACTGCCGAGCGCCGGCTCATCCGTGTGCGTGAGCAGTTCAAAGCGTAACTTCGTTCGCTTCGCTCTCTCCGTTACCGCCTTTCATTTCTTGCGGACTTCGTCCGCCTTGAAAAAACTTTAGTAAGGAAGAGAAAACACAGTAGGAACGACGAATAACCAATCGGCGAAAATCCGTCTAATCCGTAAAATCCGTGTGCGGACTGACCTGCGCAAACGCCAAACGTTATTTGATTTCAATCAGCCTCGGTTCCAGCGGCGGGAGGACGATTCGGATATTATTCCCGTCCTGCGCTGCCGGCGAGCCGAGTTTTGTTTGTCCCAGCGTCGCGGCGCCGGGAATCTCATAGACGGCGGTTTTGGTTTCTTTGTCGTTGGTGTTGACAATCAAAAGCCACGTCGAGCCGTTGGCGCCAAACAGACGCGAAACAACCTCGTCGTCGGACTCGTCCGATTTTGTAACGTTGAGCGTCGGCTCGTCGCCCAAAAGAATCGGGAAACAGTCGGCAATCTCTTCGCCCAGCTTTTTCAGTTCCGCCCAACGCTGTTCAAACGGTTCTCGAACCAGAGCGGTTCCGCCCTCTTCTACCGTTTTGTCCATCTTCCACAGGTCGAACCAGGAATAGAAAATCAGCCCGTTCGCGCCGCCGGCTATGTTCATCCACGCCATACCGCGAAGTTCCTCGTACGTCGGCGTTCTGTTCTTTTGCTTGTCTTCCGTCTTTTTTCGGTATGACGCCCAGTTGAACGCCTGCGGAACCTGAATCATGGCGTGCGCGCCGAACGAGCCGTCGTAAGTGGACTTCGCGTACAGGTACGCATTTGACGCCGGTTGAGAGGGAATCGGGTACGGGTCAGTTCCAATCACGTCGAAGGTGGGAATGTACGACCGAATCTGCTTGTACTGATACAGCACAACCCACGTCGGACGTCCCGGGTCAAGCTCCTCGCACAAATCCCGATGTTTCGTCAGCGGCTCGAGCATCGACAGCGGGAGCTCATCGTTTATGTACCACGCGATAATGGCGGGATGGTCTTTGAACTCGTTGATTTTCTGCGCCGCCATTTGAATTCCCTGCTCGTCTGAATTGGAGCGCAAGCCGACGTAGAAATCTTTGACGCTGTAAATGCAGCGGATGTTTTTCTGCTGTAACAAGTCCAGCGATTCCCGGGTTAACGTATGGTACGGCATGAGACAGTTGAATTTGGAGTCCGCGTAAATATCCAGCTCTTCCGGCTTGATACCGCCGAAATACATGCCCAGCGGGAAGAACGGTTTGCCGTCAACGATAAACCGTCGATGCTCGTCGATTCGGGTTTTATACGTCGGGAACTGCTCGAACTTGGTCAGCGTTTTGGAAATCGTTTCCGGCTTTTCGGAAATCGGGTTGACGGTTTGATATTCCAGCTGGTACTCGCCGACGGGCAGGGCGTCTGAATCAATCGTGAACTCGACGTAATCGCTCCCAACTTGCGACGGCGCCAGGACGAGGTTTTCTTTCAGATTGGCTCCGGAAACGACCAGCTGTCCCGGCGATTTGGCGAGGTCAATTTTATAGAACCGGTTATTGATCCCGACAAACGCTTTGACTTCGCCGCCGACTGTCATGTGACGATACCGGTTTGTCGTCATGGCAGAGAAAAACGGCGGGATGTACGATTTGATTTCGACGTCGTCGAACCATGCTGTTCCCGTCGCGCCTTGAGTGCAATAGCACGTAACGTGAACAGAGCCTTCTTTCGCCTCGAGGGGAACTTCCGCAAACGTGGAAATGCGCGTCCAGTCCGACGTCCCGGCAACTCCGCGGGCGTACGCGCCGCCAAGCCATTTCCCGGTTTGAGCGTCCGACCATTCCATGCAGATAGCGGCTTTTCCGCCTTTGAGGTCTTTCGTTTTTACCCAGACGGAGAACACTGCCGCTTCGCCCGGCTTGACGTCAACGTATTGATAACACAGCCGATAGCGGTTGGAATCGTCGTTGACCCATTTCATCGACGCCGACCCTGTATGTGACACAGCGCCGTCGAAAGAGTAAACGTTGCGATCTCCGTTCCAGCTTTGCGGAACCCCATTGTCGCCGGCGGTCTCAAAAGACGCATTAGCGACGTCGTACGTTTTTTCAGCGGCTTGAACGCCCGGCACGACCGCTGCAAAGAGAATCGCAGCGAAGCCCAATGCCGTTATGAGCCGGAATTGCATCCAGCGGCAGAAAACAGATTGATTGTGGTTCATAATTTCCCCCTTTGTTTGGATTAGAATTAAACAAACGGAACCGACGTCTTTGCCGATACGCGCAAAGACGTCTTTTATTAGGTCATTATAAAACAATCGATAATGAACGTAAATACCCCCTGTCGCACTCCACAAATTTAATTATAATATTATATAAGATTTCCACTTATATTCGTTTAACAATCCCAAGGACGTTCTATGATAAATCGTCGTTTTGTTTTGAGCGTTGTTCTGCTTCTGTTGGCAAGCGCTGTCGGCGTTAGCTATGGAGCAGAGAATTCTGACGGGCAGACAGCAAGTCAAGACCGTCAAGACAGCGTTCTTCTTTCCGCCGTCGAGAACGGGTCTTTGGACGACGTCACAAAACTTCTCGCCAGCGGCGCGGACGTCAACGCCAAAAACGAGTTGGGAAGGACGCCTCTGCATATAGCCGCGCATCGGGGAGATCTGAAACTCGTTCAGCTGCTGACTCAACACGGCGCGGACGTCAACGCGAAAGACAACGAAGGGCGGACGCCGGCGCTTTTCGCCATCCATTTCGATAAACTGGAATTGATTCAATGGCTCTCAGCGCAGGGATCGGATTTAAAAGCAAAAGACGTTATCGGTCAGACCGCCTTGCATTACGCCGTCGATTTGTCGCTGCATTACCCTTCCGAAGAAGACAAAATTCTGAAACTGGTTGACTGGCTGACGGATCAGGGACTGGACGTCAACGCCAAAGATAAATGGGGCGCGACGCCCTTACATACCGCCGCCGAAAGCGGATGTTTGAAGCTGGTTCAACGGCTGACCGAACGCGGCGCGGACGTCAACGCCAAAAACGACGACGCAAAAAACGTCTTGCATTTCGCCGCTCAAAGCGGAAATCTGAAACTGGTTCAGTGGCTGGCGGGACGCAGCGCCGACGTCAACGCGAAAGACAAAAACGACAGAACTGTGTTACACGACGCCGTCGAAAGCGGCAATTTGGAACTGGTTCAATGGCTGCTCAAACAGGGGCTGGACGTCAACGCCAAAGACAAAAACGGCAGACCCGTCTTGCTGTCCGACAGATTTTACTACCTCGGTCCAGATCCCAAACTGGTTCAATGCCTGGTCGAGCATGGAGCGAATATCAACGTCAAAGACAAAGACGGCTGGACGATTTTACATCTGGCGGTTCTGTCCGGAGATCTGAAACTGACCCAATGGCTTGTAGACCGCGGCGCCGACGTCAACGCAACGGACAAAGAAGGAAAGACGCCCTTCCAATTCGCTAAAGAAAACGGCTTACAGAACATCGCTGATTGGCTCAAAGAACGCGGGGAGAAATGAAAGGCGGTAATGGAGTTCGCGAAGCGAACGTAATTACGCTTAGGCGAGCCACGGGTGTTAACCCGTGGGCGTGAGACGCCCGGGTAAATCTCACGCGGAGACGCAGAGACGCGGAGGATGTTCGCGAAGTAACAATCGGCGGACGCTTGCGTTTCGGAGGGTCGACGTCCTCGTCGACCGCAGGCGTCCTCGCCTGCCAATGGAACATTGCCCCGCTGAAAATCTCTGTTCAGCCCGGTTCGCAGGCGTATCGCCCGCCGAAGAAACCTCACGCTCTAGCCCGCGAAGTCCGCAAAGTTATCAATTGGTGATACGCTTGCGGCGGAAGCCTCCAAAAATCTTGAGAACGTAAATAGTCAGCCAGACCTGCTGGTTCGCGGGCGTCTTCGCCCGCCAAAGGAATCAAGCCCCACTATTCCCTACAGACGTAGCCAGCATGCGTAACAGATATTCGATTCTGTTCCTGTGTAAATGAATAATTTACACAGGAATGAAGCCATCGAAGTATCTTACTAGCCATTTAGGCAGCCATATCTTGTCCGTTATCTGATTCTGGAAATTTGTAAATATCAGGAATTTGCTGATCTAATTGATAAAGTTCTTCAGCCTTATCTTTGAGAAACTGAACAACTTGGAGATCAAGTGCATCAAAACTGATAACACGTTTCTCTTCTGATTTTGAAAAATCCCAAAATGAAAAATACGCATTTGGATCAGAATAATTATGAGCCAAACCAATCAGATTCATAGCATACACGATTTTCTTCTTGGAATACTTTGCTGTTCGACTCATACTCAACTGGATTAAGTGTTTCTGACCATCCAGAATCAAGTGTATTGTCGGACGCATCTTAATTGAAACATTACTGATAATGTCATAAATGAAAGGCTTAGATTTTTTAGAACGATCTGTTGAACTATCAATCAGAACAGAATCGTATCTTTCATGAATTTTCTTCAAGGCTTCAATTTTCCATTTACAATCCGGATACTCCGCTAAAAAGCCGTCAAAATAAGACCAGTTAAAATCGGCAGTACCCGCATAAAATGCATATACCTTTTGGTAGATTGCATAATACTCATTCCTAAAAAAATCAGATTTGGGAATTCGCAGATTTCTAACAAAACTTTCTTTTGCAGGTAAGTCTTTTTTTATGCAAAAGTTCAAAAATTCGTCTTGACTTATTATCATAATTATTCCTTATTTACAAGTCAAAAATGATACATAACAGTTGCACGTTGCAACTTTCACCAATCTAACTATGTGCAAAAGTCATGCCAATTATAAAAATCGTTATATTCGTTACAATTGCGCCATAATGACAGATATTTCTATTTTTAATATTGTCTATGTTATTTATCTTTCTTATTTTATTATTTACTCGTGTCAGAATGGCAGGAATTACTTGGTTTTGTTTATTAATTTGATGTAACGAAATGAATATAAAGGTTATTGAATATTACTCCATATTTAGTCACAAGCTATAGATAATAGAGCTATCAGAAATCCGTATTAAAACCATAAAAATAGTTTCATCTCGTCTACTAGTTTTTTTGAGAAATCTCGTAACATTAGAAAATACTCTATCAACGTACTTAAGAAAAATTCGATTTGAATATGCCAAACTATAAAACATAGGAGATATCTTTCAAAAACCTTCAAAGTATCGTAGATTATGAATAATATGTAGGTACTTGAATTATTTAGAAAATATGTTACTATTTATTAAAGATGAATTACATTTAAAATGTTTACCACCTAGCACATATAAGGAACTAACTATGGAATCTTCACCAATTAAGTTAACGGAATATTTTTCTTCTCAGAATCGTCAATACTTGATTCCTTTATTTCAACGTCCTTATGTCTGGAAAAAGGACCACTGGGAAATATTATGGAATGATATAATGAGTTATTATGGCAGTGAGGATAATATTGAAAACTCATCGCCACATTTCATGGGAGCGGTTGTCTCAATTCCTGTTAAAACAATTCCTGTAGGAGTTAATAAGTATTTAATCATTGATGGACAACAACGACTGACAACTATTTCAATTCTATTGTGTGCCCTTAGAGATGTAGTATCAGATAATGTCAGCGCCGAAATTCAAGACCTACTTGAAAATCGCCACAAAAAAGATACTGCAGATTATTTAAAATTAGTACCTACTCAAGGTGATAGAGATATATATTCTAAGCTTATATCTAAAAATATAGATGAATTAAAAGGAACTAAACATAGGCTGATTGAATGTTATAAATACTTTATCAGTAAGCTTCAAACTCCAGATGATGAATGTGGGGAAATTGATCCTCAAAAAATATACACAATTGTAAACTCTCTTTTTCAAGTTGTGATGATCAATCTAACAGATACAGATGATCCATATTTGATTTTTGAGAGTTTGAATTTTAAAGGTGAAAAACTTACACAAACAGATTTAATTCGAAACTTGATTTTAATGAAGTTTCAACACTCTACAAATGAAGGAGGCGAACAACAAAAAATTTATAAAGATTTTTGGTTGCCTCTCGAAACTTTGTTAGGTGAACATTTAGAAGATTTCTTTTTTGATTATGTCCGAATGCGAAAAGCATCAGCTTCATCAACTACTCGCATCTATAGTGATATGAAGAAAATTCTGAACAGTTCATCAGATATTTACGAAGTACTTGATGATATATGGGATAATGCTCAGCTTTATAATTCCTTTTTAGACCCCAGTCATGAGAGTAATTCTAATATTCAAAATGCACTACAGGTATTAAACCGAACTAAAAGTCATGTTATTTATTCACTATTGTTGAAAATAGCGTCTTGTCGCGGAAATGGAATTGATGATGATACATATTTACGCTGTTTGAAGATACTCAATTCCTTTATTATAAGACGTGCTATCTGTCGTTGGCAGACGTATGTTGTCAATTCAATGGTCATTAATCTTTTAAGCGCTTTTCCAAATGATGTAAGCGCTTTGGATAAATGGTTGACTAAAGAATTGCTGGCTAAAAAGAGAGCTTCACGCTGGCCAAATGACGAAGATTTTAAACAGGCAATTATCACGAAGGACAATGCGGCTAAAGAAATTCAAATTCTATTTTTAGAAGAAATTGAAAAATACTTAGCTGGAAAAGAAGTTATTGATTTGTCTCATGGTGTTTCTTTAGAGCATATCATGCCACAATCACTTTCTCCAGAATGGGAACATGATTTAGGAAGTGATTATAATAATATCTATAATAAGTATCTATCTAATTTAGGTAATTTGACTTTAACAGGATATAATTCCGAATATAGCAATTATCCATTTGCCAAAAAGAAAAGCATGGAAAATGGATATAGCAATTCAGGAATTCGAATGAATCAAGAGATTGCTAAAAATTCCCATTGGGGTGAGAATGAAATAATTGCTCGCGCTCAGGCTTTAGCTGAAATAGCTGTACAGATTTGGGAATATCCTAATGATATTGATCCTACAACGTATTTATCATTAAATGATTCCTGGACACATCAAAAAGTCCATACTTTAGTTATTGATAACGATCGTTATTCCGTTTCCTCATGGAAAGAAGTTGCTCAGAAAATATTTGAATATATTAAAGCAACTACATTTGAAAAGGAACCTGAACACTGTTTAGAACTTATTGAAGATGGCAAATTGCCATCTATTGATACGCAATTTCAACTACAAAACTTTTCTGAATCAGCAAACCAGATTCAAAGTAAAATTAAGCATTGGCTTAGTGTTTTGAATATTGACGAATCATTATTTAAATTTGGCGTTTGAACTGAATAGCTTTACGTACTAATATTCAATCAATTTTTTTCGTAAAGTTCAAATTATAATAAGCGGGCGAAGACGCCCGCGAACCAGCGGGGCGGGCGGGCTTTCCACGTTCTGGAGATTTTTGGAGGCTTCCGCGTTCCTTGACGGCTTTCGCCGTCAAGTTGTAGCCCGGGGACGGGCTACATCCAGAGGAGGTTTTTGGCTTCGTCATTTTGGTTTGCACAGTTCAAACGTTTTGGTTCGCCGTTGGCGAAGTTCGCTCCGCTCACACCCACGGGTTAACACCCGTGGCTCGCCTAAGCGTAACTTCGTTCGCTTCGCGAACTCCGTTACCGCCTTTCATTTCTTTGTGTTCTTTGTGTTCTTTGTGTTCTTTGTGGTAAAATTTCTTCGGCGGCTGATACAGCCGCGATCCAGTGGGTCAAGCAGGTAATTCTGCGAAAGAGATTTTTGGAGGCTTCCGCTTTGTTTTGACAGCAAGCTGTCAAGAAGGAAAGCGACGTCAAGCCGTCGCACTTGTATAATGATAATCAATAAAAGTTATTGTAAAAGTTCTGTTCTTGAGGTAAAATAGATTTTGTCGTTGGAGGTTCTTTTTTTCTGCAGAATATATTCTGCAGAAAAAAA
>JAFZAL010000082.1 GCA_017557195.1 Thermoguttaceae bacterium
AGGCGCATTTCTTCCTCGCCGATAAAAACCTTGTACTGCGGCTGAACGTTAATGCGCGTTCTGCCGGCGACGATTCGCGCCATTAAAGAACACGGCTGTTCTGAAAACAGAAACGCGTACTGGTATTCGCCTTCGTACGATTCCGGCAGTTCGTCAACCCGGCTGACGTTCCGCCCCGGATTCCATATCACCTGATAGCTTTTGTCAACGTTCACCCCGACGCACCCGTTTTGACGAACGGAACCGCGAATGCCAAAACCCATCAGGTCCTGCCAGCGCAAAGACGTCGTTTGATCAATCGGGACGCGCGCCTGGAATGTCAGCTTGACGGAATTCTGATATGCGTTATTCAAATGGATTTTCACGGCGTTGAGATCGCTGGATGAATTCTCGGAATCCCCAAGACGTTCAAACGTGTATTCGTTATTGAGGCTGGGAAGAATCTCCGCCGACTGAGGCAAATTCAAAATGAAGTCGCTTGGCGACTGGTTGGCGAACTGCAATCGCATATTCGCTGTATAGAAAATCTCGCCAGGACGAATGTCAACGTGAATATCGGCAAACGATTCCATAATTCGGGAATTGGATTCCTGCGACTCGCTGACCTGCCACTGCATTTGGAATTCAGACCCGAGAGAATAGGCACTGATTTTCGTTCTCTTGCCGCCATCCAACGCTTCGGTCGGCTGAGCGCTTGCGTGCGGCGACACGCGCATTTCCACCGAAGGAAACGGCGTTTCAAGAGTTATTTGACTGAACAGAGCCTTGGGCAATTTCATATTTAACGTGTACATCGACTGGTTCTTTTGTAACGGAACCAGAATCTTTAACGTTATTTCATGCTTTTGAGAAACGCCAGACGACGAATCCGATTCTGAGGTCATATTTGACGGCTGCGGGTTCTCGTTATTAGCGCCCTGTTCTTCTTCTGACGTTGGCTCGGAAGGCTGTTCTGCCGCCGGTTCCGAAGTCGGTTCAGGCGATGGTTCGGGATTCTCTTCCGGAGCCGGTTCTGTTACCTGTTGGGCGTCAGACGGTTGTTCCGATTCACTACTGCCTACTGCCTCTTGCCTATTGCCTTCACTGGTTTTTATGATTAGAACATAACCGCCGCCATTTTGCGGAACCAGATATTCACCCGGCGCGCATTTGGGAGCCTCAAGCAAAACAGCGCCGTTAAGCTGCAGCGGGATGCGAACCAGGGGCTTTTGTGGAACTGTAAACGACATCTTGAGTTCCATTTCCGCCGCTTCGTCCTTTTGAACGCCCGTTAGCGTCAGACTTTCGCAAATGTAGTCAGGAAGTTCCGCCTGACGCTGATTGTCGTTTACGCTCTGTATCAACGCATCGAGTTCTTCAGGCGTCCAGTTGAGGGCGGGAATAAGCTCGCCGTTTTTTTCCATCAAATAAAGCGGCGCCAAATCCCGGATCGACTTACGAATATACGTCGGCTGAACCGGCTCTCGAGGCGGCGGGTCAACTTTGTCGTCTGAAGGCGGTATAAACGTTCCCGATTTCATTCCTCCTGCTCCTGGAGCGGTTAATGGCAAGTCCCCCTCTGCTTGAGAAAATATATTCTCAGCAGTCCAAAAAGACAGGATTATCGTCAGAAATAAAAGTATCGCGTTTTTACGCACAAGTAATATTACGAAATCTTTACCTAATCGTTCACAATTTAACCTCAGACGTCATATTTAAACAAAACGTCTATATACCTTCTTAATTATCCAGTTTACTAGATTTTCCCACTTTTGGGAAGTAGGTCAGGCAAGATATTTTATAAATATTTTATAAAATAGATAATATATAACGAATAGAACGATTCTCCGTCTGATTTTTAATGAATTATCAGTAAAAATTGTGGATTAAATTTGTCAAAAAGAAAGATTTTGAGAATGAGATGTTGGGAACACAGAGGAGGAAAAATGAGTAGGGGACAGGGAGTAATTTCCTGTCCCCAATTTCATGACTCCTAAGCAATCTTACTCCGCCGAAGGCGAAATGTTGTTATCCATTTCCGGTTCGTCGCTTTGCGGTTCCTGTTCCGAAACCGTTGCATTCTGTTCTTTAGCTTCCAGACGCGCCTTCCTGGGACGGAAATCGTCAAACAAGCTCTTGTTGTCGAAAAATCGTCCTTTTGACCACGCCAGCAAGGCGGGCAGGAAAATCAGGTCGCCGAAGGTGGCGGAGAACAACAGCGTGAGCATCATGATGCCAAAGCGCATCGTCGGCGTAAACGTGCTGAACATAAACACTGACAATCCCAAACCAGAAATAAGCGTCGTTTGAGTAATGGCGCTTCCGCAGCGTTCATAGGCTTGAATGATAGCCTCCTTATACGTCATGCCGGACTCCATGCCGTGACGGAACCAGGTCAGGAAGTGAACGGTGTCGTCTACGGCAATACCCAAAGCGACGGATGCCGTCATCATCGTGCCGACGTCGCAAAGAACTCCAATCCAGGACATGACTCCAAACACGAGAATAATCGGGAAAATGTTTGGAAGCATGGTGATAAAGCCGCCAACCGTTGATCGGAAAAGGAACATCATCAACAGAGCGATCATGACAAATGACATCAAAACGCTTTCAGTCAGACTGGTAAGCAGGTTGTGCTGAGTTTTATACACCAGCGGCACCGTTCCTGTATAAATAATCTCAACGCCGTCGATAGGCACGTTTTCATCTGCAGCGTATTTGGTTCCGTCCGGCTTGACGGTCTTGGCTTCATTTTCCTGGAAAACCTTTGACTTCGCCAGCGACGCCATCGGCAGGCCTTCTTTGACAAAGTTTTCGACGATCGGGTCAAGATTCTCTTTTAATTCATAGATAAAATCGCCGTAGTCGAGGTCGGTCAAAGCCCAAACGCGAGCGGTAATTCGCCACAAATCGTTCCCTCGCGGAGTTGCCCATTCCACAGCCAAACGAGTGTATTCGCTTTGCTCGTCGTCTGTCAGGAATTCAAATCGTTTAGCGTCTGAAATGTGCGGAAGCAAGTCTGAAACCTTATCCATGCCGTTGTCATGGAATTTTTTGACGATAGTTTCATTTAACCCCAAATCGGTAATCGGAGTATCCGGATATCGTTTAATAGCGGAGCCGATGTCGATGGTAATAAAATCGCGAAGCTGCGGACGGTTTGCATCGAGCTTTTGCGAAATGAGCGAATCGGCGGAATAGGTTCCAATTCGACGTTCTTCCAGGTCCGGCGTAACAGTCGCAGCCGACATCGCCCCGCCGACTTTTTCGCGATCCATCGTGTAAATCGCGTCTGAAAGCTCTTTGACAAGACGCAGCCGCTGAACCGTATTCAACGGACACGTCTGGTTGTCAAACTGAACGACAATTTCCATCGGAACCAGCGGACCGAGTTGTTTTTCAAGCCACGAGTAGTCTTTGACAATCGTCGTGTCCGGCGTAAAGAATTTCATCAGTTTGACAGACGTCTTTAAGTGACTCAATCCCCAGCCGGTTACCAGCATAATGCCAAAGCACAGAACCAAAGTCGCTTTGTAATTATAGACAATCTTCTTTCCAAACCAGCTCCAGAACAGAACCAGACGCGACGCGTGATCGTCGTCGTGACCGTGAGTTGCATGCAGCTGGGCAAATCGTTTTGATGGGAAATAGTACAGCAGCGCCGGCAGCGTGAAAAACTGAACCAAAAGCGTCAACAAGACGCCAATGGCGGAGTACCAGCCAAACTTTCGAATCGGCAATACGCCGGAGGTCAACAGCGACAGCAACCCGATAGCGGTTGTCAATTCCGCAAAGAAACACGGTTTAAGAGCGTGTTTAAGCGCTCTGTCCGGAGCCGCAATCAAACCGTCCGGCTCGCGAATGGAGTCGTGATAGTAGTTGACGATATGCACCGCGCCGGACATTCCCAAAACGTAACACAGCGGCGGCATGGAAAGCAGAATTGCGTCCAAGGTGTCTCCGGAAAAGTAGACAACCGCCAAGCACAAACCTGCGCATACCAGCGACATGAACAGAACGATGGTCGTCAGACGGAACGAGCGGAAAATTGCAGTTGCAATTAAAACGCCAACCAATAAACACAGCCACGCCAACTTGATGAGCGTCTTGGTTCCTTCAATATCAATCGCAACGTTATCGACCGGCGGACCGCCCAAATGGACGAGTTTCGTTATTTGATTGTTATCCAAACCCGTCCCAACGCCGCAGCTTCGGCAGACGTCGTAAACGTTTTCGAGTACAGGACGCATATTCTGGCCTTCTGACTCCAACGCCAGATTGACCATAATACACGTACTTTTCCCGTCCTGACCAATCAGCGTTCCCTTCAGTCGATCAATCGCATCTTCAGGCGTCAAGCCTGGATAACTGTCAAGCAGCAGCTGAGCCATGTCTTTGCCAGAATACGCCTTGGCAAAATGACGCAGTTTCCAGTCTTCTTTACAGACTCGTCCCTGGGAATCGCGGCGGGGAACGATTGCTTTGACGACCTTGTCAAGACGGGGATCGTCAATCGTGCAGCCGTCCCAGCTGAAAACGATAAACTGTTCCAGCGGGAAGTTGCTCTGAAACCAGCGATGGGTTTGGAGTTCTTCAGTTTCCTGCGGCAGCCATTCTTTGATGTTGTTTCGAGGCGACCGAAGCGACCGAACCGTTCCCGCCCAAATAAGCGGAAACGTAAAAACGGTAATAATTAATATTAAAAGGCTGTATTTTGAAAAAAATGATTTTTGCATGTAAGTTCTCTTGTTCCAGAGCCGTTAGGAGGTTATGGCAGGGATTCGGAAATAGAGAGCAGGCGTTTTAGTTATTTAAACTAATCGCCAGAACTTGCGACGAATGCCTATTCCCTGTTTCCCAAGTTTTGATTTTCGTCCAGTATAACCATTTTTTGAAATTTTGTCTATAGCGTTTTTTTGTCAGAAATATAATAAGAAAATGAACAAAGGAGGACTTCAAATTCAGCCTGCGTCAGAAACAAAGAAACGGCTAATCTCTGGGAACAGATCTATAAAAATGGGAGAACGCAATGCGCTCTCCCTGTTTTTCATCTGAAATTTCAATTATTACCTAATTAAATTCCGTCGTGTCAATTTCCTCGCCGTCTTGTCTGTCAAACAGTTTACGGATAAAATCATCGGAAACATCGACTGAGACTCTTGTAACGCTGCCGTCGCACAGGGCAATCGTAAATCTGTTCATGTGATAGGAACGAATTCCATCAGGCGAATAATTTACACCTTCAATCGCTTCTTCAAACGGGATGTCAGAATTCGGATCCATCCAGCAAACCGGAGTGCGTTCCGTAATCATGCCGGTATTGGATAAGCCATCCGATACGTCCTTCAGTTTTATTCCCTCTGAACCTGGAAACGCAGTATTCTCCCCAACAACAACGGCGTACGTCGTTTCATCAGGAGCAAGCTCGACTAATGGATTCTGAAAAATCTTTGGACATTTGTCATGGAACTGTTTGTTCCATTCGCTGTCCCAAGGTTCGTCCAAACGAATCTGTTCGTAAAGCTCATCTTCTTCAATAAATGGCAAAATTGCAACGCGCCAACTATGCAGACGCTGTCCGTCTTCATTTACCGTAAAGGGGGCAGGAAGCTGATCATTATGTACTGCTGCATAACTATGCATTGCAAGCGCCGTCTGTTTAAAATTATTGACATTCTGAAGGTCGCGAGCGGTTGAACGCACGGATGAAACAGCAGGTAAAAATAATGCAATCAAAAACGGCAGCAAAGGAATTAACCCAAGAAAAACAGAAACCAACGCCCATATTTTCGCAGCGCCGGCGGCTTTTTTAGCCTGTTGAAAGGCGCCAACAGAAAGCAGCGAATTAACTTGCGACGCGTAAACGATTGAAACAATTCCTGTTGGCAAGCAACAACAAAGCGTTGACAAAATCGACAAGACCATCGGGGACGATACGTCCGGATAAGACTCTGAATACTCGAAATCGTCTTGAGGTTCAAAACCTTGAGACATAATTATCTCTCCTATGAAAATGAAAAACAAAACATACGACTCATCCGGTAAATCTCAAAGCGATTGCCGGATGAACCAACTTACAATATCACTCTTCGTTTAACTCAGGATCGTCCAACTCTATTATTTTTCCATCGTTTCTTTCGAACAGTTTGCGAAGGAAAACGCTGGAAACGTTGTCCGGGAGATTGCAAACGCTTCCATCGCACAGAACAAGCATAAAAATGCCGTTATAATAAGAACGAATTCCATTGGGCGAAACGTTGACGCCTTTAATCGCTTCTTCCAACGGGATGTCAGAATTCGGATCCATCCAGCAAACCGGCGAGCGTTCAACAATCATGGCGGTATTGGAACAGCCGTCCGTTATTGTTGCCAAACTCACTCTTTTATTGCCTGGAAACGCCGTGTTTTCCCCTACAACAACGGCAAACGTTGTTTCACCGGGAGCAAGCTCAACGCTGGGATTTTGGAATACTTTAGGACATTTATCGTGGAACTGCTTGTTCCAATCGCTATCCCACGGTTCGTCCAAACGAATCTGGTCGTAAAGCTCCAGTTCCTCAAAATACGGCAGTAATGCAACGCGCCAGCTGTGCAGACGCTTACCATCCTCATTTACCGTATAAGGCGAAGGAAGAGACCTGTGAGCCGCTTCATACATGAGCATTCCTAACGCCAATTGTTTGAAATTGTTGGCGTTCTGCATTCGTCGCGCCGATTCTCGCGCTGCCGCAACCGCCGGCAAAAGCAATCCAACGGCAACGCCTGAAACTCCAACTGCCGTCATGGAACGGTTTTCAGAACACCATGCATTCATTTTTTTGTATTTCTCGGAAACGTTATTGGATCGAATTGACAGGACGTTGTCTCGAACTTCCAGAATATGAGAGTCAAAAATGCTGTCTACATAGTCAAGAGTGAGATCTCTCGCAATTGCAGGCGTATCTTCCGGGGCGCCCTTTAAGAAACTCTGACCAACCAGCGGTTTGAGAGCTTTGACAAACTGAGCAAAATCCCGCGCCGATTGTTCGTCTTTGGAAATGACGTGAAGATTAACGAACAGCTTTTCCGGATGAATCTCCAAAACCGCGGTTTTAACGCCGTCTGCAAGCTGCTGATCCGTAAACGCAGGCAGCAGCTTCGCCAGTTCAGGACCGTCATCTTCCAACTGTTCGCGAAGCAATTGTAAAACAGGCGCATTTATCGCTTTGAGCAGAGCTTGTACGTTTAGAATCGCCTGAAAACGGCTCAAAGCGATTGAGTTTTTATCCGCTCGCTGGTAACTCCACGAGATTTCAAACGCCTGGCGGATTTCCGGAACGTCTTGAGCCTCAAAACCTTTCAGACTGTTATTAAAATCGTCTTTGGAAACAGGAAGATTGCTGTTTTTGATTCCGAAAACAAGGCAATTTTTGTAAATCGTCCGAAAATAGAGGGATTCCTGTTCTTCAACAAAGTTGGGAGACAAAAAACGCATTTGACGTAAAAAGTAGAACAGCTTTTTGGCGTCCGCTTTTTTCTCTTTGTCAAACGGGACAATCAGCTTGACCGGAGCTGCTGTATCGTTGTCTATGATAACAAACAGATCCCGTCCGCCAACGACATTAATCTGATGACACAATGTGTCAATATCTTCCAGAACCATCTGAACGTAATTGACTGCCTGTGTAATATTTTCCAATTTCGCGTTAAACGTTCCCGGTAAAAGGCGTTTGAGTTCGTCGTAAACCTTTGCTCCCGCTTTTTCAAAAGCTCCGTCCAAATCAACGGTATCCAAATGAATAACCGCAAACGTCTGCTTGTTGATAAACGGAGCGGCGAGAGAATAAATTCTGTCCGCTTCCTCTTTGACGCTGTCTGTAACAGGGGCGTACAGACCGGCTGAGCGGTCAATAGTTATCTTTGGCAAAAGATCGTCCAGCCGTTTGAAAACGGTCTTTGACGACCAGTTTAACGTATTGTATTTAACTACAGGATTAAATAAATGGAGCGAATGGTTAAACAAGTCTGAAAACATCAGACGCATTTCAATAGAATCCATTGATGCGTCTTTACGATTCAAAACCGCCCGTTTCACAACAGGCATTGCCGAATAAAGCTCGTTTGCGGATTGATCGTCTTCGCTGATAATCTGAAGACGAAAATCGCTCTTTGCAAAGTCGAGTTCAATCGCAGCAGCGCGAATTCCTTTGATTATCGTATTGGGAGCCACTCCCTCCGAAGCAAGCGCCCGATCCGCTTTTTCCAAAACTTTTGCCAACTCTCCTTCAGGAAAAAGATAAATCTGAATCTCACCGGTTTTCCATGACGACGCTTTACTAAACCATATTTGGAACGGCTTATTCGAGAGCGCAGAATTCCTGAGTTCCAACTCTTCAAAGAACTGCTTTTGTCTTTCCGCATCGAGGTCGTCGTTTTTAAGGTTGGGAGCCAGAACAATACAATCCTCGTACGCCTTCACAAAAAACGCCTTTTGCCATTCTGCGCGTCCTGATTCAGGAATAAAATCCCCTTTAACGAACTCGGCAGCAAGCTTTTGAGCTTGATTGGATTTGGCGGCGTCGGTTGGAATGACGAGAATAATCGACGACGGATTGTCATAATCGCGGCTGTCAATAAAAAGATACGCTTTTGCTGCGCCAACCGCGCTGAATTTGTCAATTTGCGACTCAAAGACGTCCAAACCGCTTTCAAACTGAGCCAGAGCGGCAGTCAACTCGTTTGGACCGGTTAAGGTTCGGGGCAGAAATTCTTTAACATACACCTTGAACTTCGAGTACTCAGCCTTGATTTTAAGAGCTTGAAGGTCAATAACGACAACGCCGGCAGGACGCTCAGGCGCCCATTTGGCAAAGTCTAAAGCGGTTTTCTCCTCTGCCTGCCCAACAAGGGAAAACAACATGACGCACAAAAACGCCACAGAGACGACAAGACCACAAATGCGTTTCATACAGTTCCTCGTTTTTTAGTAAAAGGTTGTAATAGAATTATGAATTATCCATATAGAGTATAACCGATTTAAAAGCTTTTACAAGAGGCTTCGTTAATTATTTGATTATTTTATTCAAACAAAGGAGGCAAAACAGGATTTTTGTCGTTTTTAACCGTCAGTTATTGTGTGATTTATAATATTTATTTGAAAAGGAGGGATTTTTCGAAAAATTGGTCTTGCTTAAAATATAAAAAAATGAAACAATGCCCTCCATGAACGACAATGGACAACCTACGCCTGACGACATCGAAAGACTCCTGGATCAAGCGCAAAACGCTATCGACGCGCTGCAAAATGAAACATCGCTTGGAACGCTGCCATCGACTGAGAATTCAACTCAGCCCCAGAGCGTTTCATTGTCAAAAATAATTGGAGCCTTTTCTTCTCCGGATTCCGCTATCAATCTCAACGCGATAAGGGATCTTCAGCTCGACGTTCGAGTTATACTGGGAGAAGCGGAAATGACGCTCGAAGACGTTATGCGTTTGCGAAAAGGCTCTGTCGTGCAGCTTAACGCGAAATGCGCCGATCCTGTAAGCATCCTCGTCAACGGACAACTTGTCGCCCGCGGCGAAGCGTTGAATCGAAACGGGAAATTCTGCGTTCGTTTGACGGAAATTTTGATTAAATAACCGGTGTCTGTTATCCTGTTCTTACTCCTGACGTTATCCTGTACGCCAGCGCTGGCTCAATCGGCGATTCCTCTTTCTCCTGACGCGTCTGTTCAGCAGAACGAATCGCCTTCAGAGAGTTCTGCAAGCTCCGGGTCAATTATGCCGACAATTGGAGCGTTCGTTATTGTAACAGGAGCGTTAGTTTTGATTTTATGGTTCTTAAAGAAATCGCAAGGCGGTTCCGTGCGGCCAATTCCATCTTCCGTTATCAAAACGCTTGGTAGCTCCCGAATCGGAACAACCCCGGTTTTTCTTGTCGCTGTCGGGAATAAACTTGTGCTTGTTTCCTCGTCCTCTAACGGTCTAACCCCGTTGACGGAAATTGACAACCCGGCAGAAGCGGACGCCATTCGCAAAGCCCTCGCCGGAGAAAACGGAGGCGAGAAATGAGAACAGCTGCGATCATCCTGCTGACGCTTGTTTTCTCGTTCAACGTTGCCTGGGCGCAAGACGGCGAGGCGCCGCTCCCAAACAGCGCCGACAGGGTCGATTCCCAATTGGAAGAGCTTCCGGGTGGCGGGTATTACCCGCCTAAAAACAATCAACCTTCGATTTTGCGGACAATGTCCGCTCCCCAGAAACCTCAACCTCTCGCAACTAGCAACTCGGAATCAACTCCTAACGCCTTCTCGTTCACTTCTCTGTTATCTCCCGACGGCGTCATGGGGTCAATGGGAACGCTTCTCGCCTTGGGCGCGCTGACGCTCGCTCCGGCGTTAATCGTAATGACAACCAGCTTTGTTCGCATCGTTGTCGTGCTGGGGTTGCTGCGTCAGGCGCTGGGAGTTCAAAACATGCCGCCGCAGCAGGTAATAACGGGGCTTGCGTTGTTTATCACCTTTTTTGTGATGTATCCGGTTGGAAACGCCATCTATAACGACGCGCTCAAACCGTACGAAGATGGACAAATCACCGCCATGCAGGCGTGGGATACAGGCGTTGCGCCGCTGCGGCAGTTCATGAGCCGTCAGATTCAAAAAGCAGGCAACGACGCCGACGTCTGGCTGTTTTGGCGGGCGGATCCCGACGCGCCAACAGGAACGGAGGCTGAAAATTTGACATACGACGACGTTCCGCTGCACGTTCTCATTCCGGCGTTTATGACAAGCGAACTGAAAATCGCCTTTTTACTGGGAGTGAAACTGTTTATTCCGTTTTTGATTATCGATTTCCTCGTTTCCTCCATAACCGTTTCCATGGGAATTATGACGCTTCCGCCGGTTATGATTTCCCTCCCGTTGAAACTGCTGCTTTTTGTCATGCTCGACGGCTGGCGGCTGACGGTTGAAATGCTGCTGACGAGTTTTGGTTAGCGGCGAAGCGCCGCTCCCAGTCCGCGCTACCGCGCGCCTGCCAAAACTCGCTCCCGTTGGTCGCTTAGATTTCACTCGCAACTCGCTACTCGTAACTCGCAACTAAAATATGGACACAGAACAAATCATCAGTCTCGGACAGCAGGCTCTGACGACAACGCTTCTTCTGGCGTCGCCGATTTTACTAATCGGCTTGGCGGCGGCGATAATTACTGCTTTCATTCAGACGCTGTTCCAAATGCAGGAAGCAACGGTTCCGTTAATTGTCCGGCTGTTAACGATGCTCATTGCTCTAATTGTTTTAACTCCCTGGATTGTCAACTCTCTGCTGAGCTTTTCCAAAGGAATTCTGGTCAGCGGATAGTCTCCGATGGAATATTCCGAGCGTTTTCCCAACAGCAATTGCTCTTGCGTCAAACGCGGTTCTTTACCCGGGAACTAACGTTCCCGACTAGCCTTTGATGTTGTCTTCTGCCTTTTTTTCGCTAAAAAAATCCCTTTTTCCCGCTTATACGTCTTGACAAAATGGGCTTTTGATGTCAAAATAGATGAGTGTAATAGGAGGGCGTTTGCCGACGTCCTTTGTGTTTTTGTTTTTGACCATTTTAAGGTTTACACATGGCAGACTATCAGCATATTGTTTTGAATGAAGTGGCAGATATAACTGTCGTTCATTTTTTGGATTCCCGAATTATCGAAGACCTCGCCATTCAGCAGCTGGGAGCGGAACTGTTCTCGCTGGTTGAAGTCGATGGCCGTAAAAAGCTCGTATTGAATTTTTCGACTGTGAATTTCATGTCGTCCTCCGCTTTGAGCAAGCTGATCAACCTTCATAAAAAGGTTGTCGCAGCGGGCGGATCCATGAAATTGTGCAATATTTCGCCGGATATTCGTGAGATCTTTACCATTACCAATTTGAATCGTTTGTTTGACATTCGCAAAGAAGAAGCGGACGCTATCGCCGCTTTCTAGTGGGGCAAGCTATGTCAGAAGGAGCCGATTTATTTTCTGCCGAACAATGGGCGTGGTATCGCGACGTTGAACTCAACAGCGATTCTACAGACTGCACACGCGGTCTGCTGGACGAAATTCTCAATACGCTCATGACTGTCGGTTGGGAAAATAAACTGGTTTTCGGCGTTCATCTGTCAATGGAAGAAGCCCTTGTCAACGCGGTAAAACACGGTAACAAATACAATCCTGCCAAAAAAGTTCACGTTCGCGTTGGCATCTCTTCCAATCTGTTCAGAGCGGAAATCGCAGACGAAGGAGACGGGTTCGACCCCAATAAACTTCCCGACCCGACGGATCCCGATTATTTAGACAAACCCAATGGTCGCGGCGTCATGCTCATGCGTAATTTCATGTCCAAAGTGGAATATAATCCCAAAGGCAACGCCGTCTTTATGGAAAAAGTCCGATAAAATCTGACTGCTTACCGATCCAAATAAAATCCCCTTGAATGTAACAGACGTTCAAGGGGATTGTTTTTTTGAGTTGCGAGTGGCGAGTTGCGAGTTGCGAGAGGATTGAAAGGCGGTAACGGAGCGACCGTCGGGAGCGTAGTTACGCTTCCGCCGTCAGGCGAGTTGCGAGTTGCGAGAAAATTATTTGAGGCGCTTGCGTCCTAACCACTTACCACTTAATACTTACAACTATTCTCTTACGCGTACCACGACATAACGCGATCGACGAAGCCGGGGGAAATGCGGTTGAGAACGCAGAGGACTTCTCCCCAGAAGTAGGGGACCAGTTCGTGGTCGCCGCGTTTGAGCGATTTGACTATTCTCTTTGCAACGTATTCCGGCGTTACAGGCTTGTGAGACGGCCAGTTCGCCATGCCGGTTTTGTCGATAACGGAATCGAAAAACTCGGTCTTGGTTGTGCCAGGGCTGACGGTTAAGACGTCAACGCCCTTTGACTTGATTTCCGCCCGTAGGGCTTGAGTGAACCCGTGCAGACCGCATTTTGCTGCCGAGTATTCTGAACTGTACGGCGCGCCGACTTTACCCATGATGGAGCTGGTAAAAGAAATAATCGGGGCGCACCCGGTTTTGGTTTGCTTGTAGGCGTCGGCAGACTTGAACAGTTCCGGCAGCGCAATGCGGGTCATTTCGATAGAAGAAATCAGATTGACGTCCAGAATCTGGAGCAGTCTGTCCGGGTCGGCATTTTCAAACAGACCAAACGCGCCTACGCCAGCGTTGTTGACTAAAACGTCCAAACCTCCGAACGCGTCTATCGCCGTTTGAAGAACCTCCATGCGGACGTCGTCGTTGGCAATGTCGCCGACAACGACCTGAATGCTTTGGTCGTTCAGAGCGCTGTTTGAATTGAACATCTCAGCTTTCAATTCTTCCAGCCGTTCCGCCCGGCGGGCAGTCAGAACGAGCCGGCAATTGTACTTTGCCAGTTCCAAAGCCAAAGCGCGGCCGATACCGCTCGACGCTCCGGTAATAATGACTCTCGCGTTGTCCAGTTTACGTTTAGTCATGGTTATATAGACAGTAGGCAATAGACAGTAGGCAATAGTTTATTTAAAAACTTGCGCGCTGTCTTTCGATTATTTTTTAATCTTTCAGTTCAAAGGTTGGAGAATCTCCGCCAGCGTTCTCGCCAACTTCAATTCCGAAATTGTACGTCTTGCCTTTGTACTTTACGTCAATTTTATAGAACCCGCAAGGAACTCCCGGCAGGTTGTCTTCGTTGGGCGCGGTAAGGGTAACGACGCCGGTAACATTGGTTGTGTCGGAGAACTGAATCTTGTTTCCGCCCATGAAGTCCTCGGTGGAAACCGTAACCTCAGCGCCGTCGACGGGCTTGCCGTCTTTGACAAATTTTACGCTGGCAATTTGCAGCCCAAGCCGGGATTCTTTCCAAATGCGAACTCGATTGGCGATCTCCGTTAATGTAACAGAGGTCATGTTTGGAAACGCGTACTTGATGCTGGGCGCTTTGTCCAGTTCGTCTCCGGAAATCTGCCCGTCTCCGTTGAGGTCGTACTGCTTCATAGCGGCGTTGGCAATAGCCTGCGTATCGTAGGACGGCGCTTTAAGACGCTTTGAACGGCGCGGACCAAAACAGCCAATAACGGAAACGCATAACGAAATCGCTAAAATCAACAGTAAAACCTTTTTCATGATGATTGTCCTTTTAGGATTGTTACAAAGGGAAAACGGAATCAGTCTTGCAGACAGTACTGGTTTGCAATTGTGATTCCGGAAACTAACGAGCCGATAATTCCAACCATGCCTTGATCCGTCCCGCAGACGTACAGATTTTTAATCGGCGTCTGACCGGAATACTGCTTGACCGGCGCGCCGTAAATAGCGCCGTTTTCGTGTCCGGTGAATCGGGTAATGGTGGTTGGCGTGAACATGTCTGTATCAATAACCGAGCCGCGAAAATCCGGAACAAACCGCGCTGCCGACTGAGCAATGCGGTCGTACCAGCGGAGCTTTTCCAGAGCGTATTCTTTTTGCGGCAGCCCATGCCATTTTTCAAAGTTGGCAAGAGCGGTGATTCGGATGACGTTGTCCTGCAGCGGCTGAGAATAATTGAAATTGTTGGGCGAACAAATGACGCCGGATCTCAGGTCGACAAGGCCGTCTGGCTTGTGATACGCGAATTTGGGCGAGTCGTTAAAAAAAACGATAGTATCGTTGTGCCCAAACTGCTTGGGCTGTTTGTCCAAAACGGAAATCGTTTCGACAAATGCCAGCTGACCGGGCTTGTCCTGTTTGGGCGCGCCGGGATTGCACAACCCCAGCGTTTCGCGCCAGCCGGCGGAGGACAGGACGCGGCGGGACTCGATAATTTCGCCGTTGTCCAGTTCGACGCCGTAAACCTGATTGTCACGCTGTAAAAGACGTTTGACTCCCGCTTTGGTGCGAAGTTCGCCGCCGTCTTCTTTGAATCGGTTAACCAGTTTACAAAGCAGGTCGCGAACGCCGCCCATCGGTCGGGCGAAACCTTCCAGAAAGATCGACCGGAACATGATGCTGAACTGGTTGAAGTCCATGTCGTCTTCGATGGCAGAACCGTAGTACATCAACGGGCAGAAGAGCATGTCAGTCAGAAGCGGCGACTTGATGTATTCTTTGACGACGCTGCGGGCAGAGACGTTAACCGTCTTTCCTAAATCGTCGTAATCGACCAGCGCGCCGATGAGCTTTTGAACCCCGTCTGACTCTTTGGGGAAGTTTTTGCGAATCTCCGATTCCAGCAGCGAAAAGTCGTTGTTGAATCGCAGCGTTAAGTCAGGAAATCGGATGGACGACCCGGACTGAGGGACCAGTCCTAACTCGTCCCACGCCAAACGAAGCTGTTTGAGAAGCCGGGCGAGCGGCCCCTTTCTGACGCCTTTGGGCTGAAAGTTTGTAACGGCGTGAAGCCCAACGTCGTGATTTCTTCCTCGCTGACGATAGTATGAGTTCAGACCGCCGACGACGCTGTGACGCTCTAAAATACAGACCTTTTGGTCGTAGTGCGCCAATCGCACGCCAGCCGCCAGACCGGACATGCCCGCTCCGATGATGATTGTGTCATACATATCTCTTTACGCGAGGAAAAAAACGGTTCGATTAAAGCTCTTCCATTTTGGGAGTGAGATACTTCACCGTGGAATCCATCGTAACGAGGTTGGTATACTCGTTTTCAGGAATCTGAATGCGATAACGCTTGCGGAGTTCCATGACGATGTCTAAAAAGTCCATCGAGTCCAGTTCCAGCTGTTCGCGGAACGGAACGTCGTCCTTAAGCTGAGTGAGGTCTTCGTCCGGGGTGATGTCTTCCAAAATGTTGAGAACTGCTTCTCGAATTTCTGCAGATGTCATTTGAAAATTAAAAAAGGG
>JAFZAL010000083.1 GCA_017557195.1 Thermoguttaceae bacterium
AAGTGGAAACGATTGACGTTACATCAGACGACGTTCTGACCATCGACATGGTTCGCAACGGCGGCTGGTGCGCTCGATTTACGGAAAAGTAAGAAAGACTCTTCCGCAAGTTGGCGTCTGTCTCGGGCGGCGAGGCGGCGTGCGTAGAGCCGCCCGGGAAAAACTCACGCGGAGACGCGGAGGTGCGGAGGAAGTTCGCGAAGAAATGAAAGGCGGTAACGGAGCGACAAAGCGTTAAAGTGTGACATTTCGGGGAGTGCGGCGGCTTGACGCCGCCTTGTCCAACGCCCCGCTAACATCCTACGACGCAGCCGACAACCTTTCCGGGTCGCGGACGAAGTCCGCCAAAGAAATCTCACGCGGAGACGCGGAGGCGCGGAGGATGTCCGCAAAGAAATGAAAGGCGGTAACGGAGCGACCAACGGGAGCGTAGTTACGCTTTGAACCGCGCTCGCACATGGTGGAATCCGGTTCGCGGGCGTTTCGCCCGCCCAACCGCGTCAGCGGTTCAATATTTCTAGCCGTGGATTTTTCCCCACAGATTTTGTTAGAGAGCCAACTTGAGAAAGGAGTGCATTAAATGAAAAAACACACATTCGAAGAAGTTGAAGAATTGCTTAAAAACAACCCCGAAGTTGAATCGAAAATCATGCACTTGCGCGATCATGGGGATCCGCCAAAGGAATGTTCCATTCGAGCGGCGGAAGCGCTTTTAGGCGTAACTTTTCCTGAAGATTATCGTCGTTTTCTGCTTAAATGGGGTTACTTAAATACGATTGCAGAGATTTATGGAATCGGAAGCAAAGATGAAAACAATCTTTTATCTTCTTGGCCTATCAGATATACGCTTGAGGGCCGTCTTCCTTCAGATTTATCTGTTGGAACAAACCTTCCTGCCTATTATGTGGTTATTTACAGCTTCGAAGGAGATGCATTTCATTGTATTGACACACGCGACCCGGACGGAAAAGTAATTTCATGGAATTTCTTTGATGCATGTTACGAATGGGACATTGCAGACAGTTTTGTTGACTATTTGTACAATCAAATTATTGAAACTAAGGAAAGCATGGAAAACGAGTCTGAAGATTAGATTTTTTAGAATCTTCCGCAAGTCGGCGTCTGGCGTCAGTCCGTTCTCGGGCGGCGAGTCAGGGCTTTCAGCGCCGCTTAACGTTGACTTGGACGTGGGAAAGGAATGGTGATATGGAAACTCAAAACCAGTTTGAATTCGAGCGTTTGCCCTTTTCGGCGATCGAGGAGTACATGCTGCTCGACCATTCCCCCGCGTACCCCATGGACTCCGTGCGTCTGATGCACTTTTCCGGTCGGCTGGATCGCGAGGCGGTGGAAAAAGCGCTCAACGGGGTCTGGGAACGCCAGCCGCTTCTGCGAAGTTACGCGGTTCGAAAGGGCCGAAGCTTGGAGTGGGTTCCCAGCGAGAAACTCCCGGAAATCATTTGGGAAAACGCAGACGCTGCGCCCGACGCGCTCAACCCCAGCGGTTTCCCGTCCATGCTGCCGATCGATCTTTTTCAGGAACCCGGCTGCCGCGTGTACGTCGTGGAGTCAGAGCGTGAAAACTGGACGAAGATCCTTTTCCAGTTCCACCACAGCGTTTCGGACGGGCTGGGCGAGATGCAAATTCTCGGCGACTTCGTAACCCTTTATGCGATCGCGGCTGGGCTGATCCCGCCGGAGACGCAGCTCCGTCCTCTTGATTTCTCGAAACTCCCGCTGACCCGTCGGGTTGGCTGGACGCTGTCGAGCTATCTGCGGAACTATTTTCATTCGACGCCGACGACGATGGCGCTGCTCTTTGGGCGCTGCAACCCGCTCATCCCGCACACGCCAAAACCGCGGACGGAGCCGACGGGACCGTACCCGTTTCTTCAGTCGCTGCAGCTGACGCAGGAGGAAACGCGGCAGTACGTCCAAAAGGCAAAAAAACTTGGCGTAACGGTGAACGATCTGCTTCTTCGTGACTTTTTCCGGACGATCGACCAGTGGCGGGTTCAGGAAAAGAAGGATTTCCCCAAAGGCTCCACGCGCGTGATGGTTCCGATGAGCGTCCGAGACCCGCAGCATGAAGACCTTCCCTCGGTGAACATCGTCTCGTCGGTCTTTTTGGACCGGAAGAAGCGTGATATGGCTGGCGACCCGCAGAAACTGCTGGAGGGTATTCACCGCGAAATGGAGTGGGTCAAACGTCACGACCAGAAGTACGTGTTTATACTCATCCTGCAAATTGGTCGCAAACTGGGGAGAGTTCTTTCCCTTTCACTCAAAAGCCAGCGCTGTCGGTCCACTGGGGTCCTTTCCAACCTGGGCCGCGTAATGGGGCTGGCGCCCGTGCCGCGAAATGAAGACGGAACGATCCAGCTCGGTTCCAGCCGTCTGGAGTTCATCGACGCCGCCCCGCCGATTCGCAGCCAGACGATGATTTCGTTTTCGGCTCTGACGTACGCCAACGCCTTGCGCCTTTGCTTGCGGTACGACCAGAATTTCCTCACGCCAGCTGACGCGGAGAGTTTTTTGGCTGTGTTTTACAGAAATTTGAATGAATTTTGATTTGCTCCGCGGCTTAAAAGCGCTCCCGTTTTTTAGCCGCAAAGAACGCAAAGTTCGCAAAGAATGAAAGGCGGTTGGCGAGCCGGGGTGCGTAAGCCCCCGGAAAAAGCTCACGCGGAGACGCGGAGATGCGGAGGATGTCCACAAAGTAATTTTAACCACAAAGAACACAAAGAACACAAAGAAATGAAAGGCGGTAACGAAGCGACCAACGGGAGCGTAGTTACGCTTTGAACCACACACGCACATGGATCAGTCCGGTTCGCGGGTGTGTCGCCCGCCCAACTGCGTCAGCGGTTCAATATTTCTAGCCGTCGTTTTTTCCCCACAGATTTTGTTAGAAAACAAAAAGAATAATGATAGATCTCAAAGAATTGACTCGAACTCTCCTTGCCGCCGGCGCGACTGACGTTATTATGGTCGGCGGGTGCGTTCGAGATATGCTTCTGGGAATCGAGTCGAAAGACGTCGATATGGAAGTCTATGGTCTGTCGTACGCTCAAATGGCAAAGGCGCTCGAAGGGCGGTTCCCCATAAATCAGGTGGGGCAGTCCTTCAGCGTGTTAAAAGTGGCGAATGAAATCGACCTCGCTCTGCCGCGGCGGGACTCTAAAATCGGCGACGGGCACAAAGGGTTTGAAGTTCAGCCGGATTCTTCCATGACGTTTGCCGAGGCGGCGTCGCGGCGCGACCTGACGATCAACGCTATCGGCATGCGGACGGACGGGACTCTGGTTGACCCGTTCGACGGCGCCGGCGACTTGAAACGCGGCATTCTCCGCGCCCCGTCAGACGCCTTTTGCGAAGACCCGCTGCGAGTTCTGCGCGCCATGCAGTTCGCCGCCCGGTTCGGGTTTACGATGGAAGCGCATACGGTTGAGTTGTGCAAACGCGTCTTGCCGGAATTCAAAACGCTGTCGGCGGAACGCATCTACGGCGAATGGTTCAAATGGGCGACCAAAGGCAAGCGCCCGGAAATGGGGCTTGACCTGCTCGTCCAAACAGACTGGATTACCTGTTTTCCGGAACTCAACGCCCTGCGAGGCGTCAAACAGCACCCGACTTTTCATCCCGAAGGCGACGCGTTCGAGCATACCAGGCTCGTTTGCGCTCAAGCCGCTAAAATCGCCCAGCAGGACAACCTCAGCCACGACGATCGGGCGATTCTCCTGTTCGCTGCGTTATGTCACGATTTCGGCAAGCCGATTGTTCATTCTCAACGGGACTGTCCCCATGGGATCGCTCACGGGCACGCTGAGGCGGGCGAACCGGCGATTGTCGATTTTTTGATGAAGATGAAACCGCCGCTGTGGCTGGTCGAAAACGTCGTTCCGATTTGCAAAGCGCACATGTACGCTCTTCGGGCGACCCCGCCGAGTAACCCATCGGACGCCAACATCCGCCGGCTGTCGGAATACGTCATGCCGTCCAATATTATCATGTGGAGCCGACTGGTCAAGGCGGACATTTGGGGACGAGCCGTTAGCGACTGCTCAAAACTCATTCACGACATCGACATCTGGGTCAACCGCGCCAGGGAACTCAACGTCGAACTCCGTCAGCCGGATCCGCTCTTGCAGGGTCGCGACCTGATCGAATTGGGAATCGAACCGGGACCGCAGATGGGGAAAATCCTCAAAGCGGCGTGGAACGCTCAACTCGACGGCGAGTTTTTGGATCACGACGGCGCGGTGGCGTGGTACAAGAGGTATTCGTTACAGAATTAGGCGAGCCGGGGTGCGTAAGCCCCCGGAAAAAACAAACAAGATTTGACATCAAAATGTTTGTTCGCCTTCGGCGAACTGCGTAATTCCGCTCCCGTTGGTCGCTCCATTACCGCCTTCCATTCATTCGCAACTCAATGAAGATTCACGTTAAAATCCTGCCGACGCACAAAACTGTCAACGTTCCTGCGGGAACGCTGGTTGCGGACGCATTGCGTCTGGCGGGGATTGTTCTGGATATGCCCTGCGGCGGTCAGGGGACGTGCGGCAAATGCCGGGTGAAGCTCAACGGGGCTTGCGTCCTGGCGTGCCAGACGAAACTGCTGTCCGATTCGGTTGTTGAGGTTTCCTGTCAGTCCCAATCGGATTTTGCTCTGCAGACGAAGGCGTGTTCTTCCGACTGTTTGGGGGTCGCCGTCGACATCGGCACGACGACCGTCGAAACGCGTCTGATTGAAATTGAGTCCGGCGCCGTTATGGCGACGCTGTCGGAACTGAACGCTCAAGCGGCGTTCGGCGCGGACGTCATCTCTCGAATCCATTACGAAATGACGCGCAAGGCGGGGCGGGAAGAGCTGACCGCCGCGGTCGTCGGGCAGGTTCAAAGTCTCATCGACCAGTACTGCGGACGGCTGTCGATTCGCCCGGAACGAATCAAGCGCGTTTGTGTAACAGGCAACACCGCTATGCTGACGTGGTTTACAGGGCGCTCCGCCCGGTCGTTGGGGTCGGTTCCGTTCGCGCCGTCCATTCCTCTGACCGGACAAATCCTCCCTGCCGCCAGCGTCGGTTTGAATCTGCCGAACGCTCAGGTTGTCGTTCCGCCTGTTATTGCCGGCTTTTTAGGCGGCGATATTTTGGGCGTCGTTGACCGCTGCGTTCATCTGGAAGATTGTAACACAACCCGGCCGCCGCGCAAATGGCTGGCGCTGGACGTCGGCACGAACGGCGAGATGGGGATTTTTCACAACGGCGCGCTTGCCGCAGCGTCAACCGCGGCGGGACCGGCGCTGGAAGGCGCAGGCATTTCCATCGGAACCAAGGCGGGCGCCGGCGCCGTCAACTCCGTTCGCGTCAACGACGACGGGGAACTGGCGTGGACGACGCTCAACGGCTCCGCTCCAACCGGCGTTTGCGGGTCAGGCTTGATCGACCTGATCGCCTGTCTGCTCAAAACCGGGCGGCTTCTCCCGAAAGGAAAGCTGAGAATCCCCCCAGCCGCGCCGCTGAACATTACTCAAAAAGACGTCCGACAGGTTCAGCTCGCCTGCGGGGCGATTCGCACCGGCGTTCTCGCCCTGCTTGAATGCGTTGGGCTGACCATGGCTGACCTCGACGCCGTGTATATCGCCGGGAACTTCGGCTGTCATCTGTCTGTTACAAGCCTGTTTGACGTCGGAATCCTTCCCCCCGGTCGCCCGGATCAGGTTCGATTCCTGGGCAACCTCGCCCTCGACGCCGCAGCAGACGTCCTGCGCCGCCCTGATCTGGAAGACGCCTTGCTCGACCTGAACCGTCTTGCTCGATCCGTCAAGCCGATTAACCTTGCCGAACTGCCGGACTTCGCCGACCGGTTCTCCAAGTCCATGACGTTTCCGGCGCCGGAGATAAGTATTTAGTGCATAGTGCATAGTGCTTAGTATTTAGTGCTTAGTGCATAGTGAGAATAGCGCTTGCGTCCTAGGCACTACGCACTAGGCACTAGGCACTGACGAGAAACGCTAATAATAGAAATAACCTTCAGATACGTATACCATGCCTCAACCCCCGCAGTTTACCTGTCCGATTTGCCGAAAGAAGTTTCTGGAATCCGAAACCGACGCGTTCCCGTTTTGCTCGTCCCGCTGCCGATGGATTGACTTAAACCGCTGGTTTAACGAAGAATATACGGTCGAATCCTTCCGCCGCAGCGACGAGGAAGAGGACGACGATATTCCCGTTACGCTTGAGGACATCGAAAACGACGGGAAAGAGGAATAGCAGGCATTTGTATACTCGGAGTATGCCTAAGAATGTAATATCATGACAAAGAAAAAAAGAATAACGCCCAAACGAATGGTTCAAATACGTCTTAACGAGGCGATGCAATCGTTTGAACAGTTCTTTGAGCATTATGACATTTCCGAATCGCAGCGTAACGAAATGATTGCGAAATTGAATCAATCGGATAAGCCTTATTCTAAACAGGCGCTGGGAAATTTCTTGAAAATGTACATATTGATTAACGGGTGCATTGAGGAATTTGAGCAGAACGAGAACCCCGCCGGACTTCATTATTTTGATTGCGAAACAATCTGCCCTTGGAAAGGCGACCTTGATGTTGCAGAGGATCCTTGTGACGACGAAATTAACCAGAATCTTGCCCTCGCGATTTCTGTCGCCTGCGCCTCGTACATGCAATATTTTAAGGATCGCAGCGCCGTTCCGCCTCGCGAGCCGTATCGTCCACCGTTCTATGAATGCCAAACCTGGGGCGGCTTTTTAATTTTACTTTCGATTTTAATAGCGCTTACGCTGTTGATTTCGATATTGTGGGTACAGTTTATTTAACGCTAACCAAACAGGAGCCAATAAATGAGAGAACAAGCCGCAATGTTCGCTATAATGATACTGTGGGCGTTTCATATCGTCGTTATTGGAATACTCGCTTTAATTTACATCTTTTGTATCCGGAAGACGTCCAAAAGTACGCAGTGGACAGCGCTGATTATTCTTTTCGTCGCGCTCTATTTTATTCATTACGGTTTTATCCTTCATAACGATTTGGTTCGCGGGTTTATGAACGGGCGGTTAGTCCTCTGTAAAGACGTGATTATCGAAATGCAAAACTACCCGCTTGAAGGAGACGACCGACTTCTTCTCCGATTGATCGAGCTGCCGGACTGGCAGGTCGTTGACATTTCCTCATCGTACTCATGGGATAACCCAATTAAATTTAAGCGCTACGGAACGGAAGTCAAACCCATGAGGCTGCATTTCGTTCCCTATTTTGAATATTCGCCGCTTTACTGGCTGTACAAAGACTTTTATACAGTAACAATGTCAGACAAATCCTGCGTTGGCTCGGAAGGAATTTATTTGCCGATGTCGCAGTTTAAAAACTCATTGGATTACAGCGGCGCCCCCACGCACGTAATAAAATGGTCTTCCGACCCGAGCGTTCAAAATTCAGACGCACTGAAGAAACTGGAATCCTTTTGTCTTGAAAACAACGAAGCGGAAAAACGCTATCTCCCAGCGGCTCAACCCGTCGACGCCCCCGCCCCGGCAGAGGAAATCGAAAACGACGGGAAAGAGGAATAGTCGTTTTGTCTGTCTCGCAACAGAAAAATTTAACCACAAAGAACACAAAGAACACAAAGATCGCAAAGAAATTTTTAAAACTTCGCGAACATCCTCCGCAACTCCGCGCCTCCGCGTGAGATTTTTCCGGGGGCTTACGCACCCCGGCTCGCCAACCGCCTTTCATTTCTCCGCTACTCCGCGTCTCCGCGTGAGATTTTGTCCGGGGGCTTACGCGCCCCGGCTCGCCTATCGCCTTCCATTCATCTGCCTCACCGCTTCGTAGGCGGCGATGCCGACGCTGACGGAGAGGTTTAAGCAGCGGGCTTCTTCCGCGACGGGGATTCTCAGAGACGTTTGGGCGCAAAGCTGTCGAACGAAGTCTGGAACGCCGCGCGATTCTGACCCGAACAGGAGGACGTCGCCATGCTGGTACGTCACAGACGTGTAGTCTGTTACAGCGTGACTGGTAAACAGCCACGGCGCGGGGACTTTCCCGATTTCCTCTTCCAGGCGGGTCATAAGAGCGTCCCAGTTGTTGACAATCTCGTAGTTCAGATATCGCCAGTAGTCCAGCCCGGCGCGTTTGAGAAGCCGGTCGGTGAGCTGGAACCCCATCGGGCGAACCAGCCACAGTTTCGCGCCCAAGCCAACGCACGTCCGTCCGACCGCGCCGGTGTTGTGCGGGATTTCCGGTTCAAAAAGAACGATATGAAGCGGCGGGGACGTTTGCGCGGTCATGGCGGTTTACTGCCAGTCTTTATAAAGCATGCTGGGCTGAATGTCGCTGTTGTTTTGGTACTTGCTCTTGTACAGGTCGAAGTCGCCCTCAATTTGATGATAGAAAATCTGGCAGATTCTCACGCCGGGATAGATGCGAATCGGCTGAACGGCGAAAATTTCCAGCGTCCAGAACCCCGCAAAGCCGACGTCGCCGAACCCCGCCGTTACGTGAACGAACAGCCCCAGCCGCCCGATGCTCGAACGCCCTTCAATCATCGGGACGTGGTTCATCGTCTTGGTGAACTCAACCGTCCTGCCCAAATACAGACGGTTGGGCTGCAATACCAAGCCGTGTTCCGGGATTTCCAGCCGATGCGCCTTGTTGGGCTTTTTCATGTCCAGAACGCCGTCGTTGGATTCCAGTTCGTACGTGAGCATCTGGTTGTGAAGCGTCAAGTCGTAACTGTTCGGATTGACGTGAGTCGGGTCGAAAGGCGAAATCTCAATCTCGCCCGTCTGAACTTTCTGCTGAATTTGTCTGCCTGTAAGAATCATGATTGCACGCTGGGGGGAGTTAAGGCAAAGTTATAATTATATATAGAATAGCGTATATAAGAAAAAAGTCAATGGAGGCGGCGAGGCGCCGCAATTAGCAATGATCAATTAGCAATTAGCAATTGAGCGCAAAGCGGGGTTCTCAACATTATTGACTACAAAAACGCTTTGTTGAGTCTGATGTGAGACGCTTTCCAATCACATAATAAATCGCCCCACTCAATCAGCAAAAAATACGCTTGCGTAATTGCTCATTGCTAATTGCAAATTGCTAATTTTTCTAACTCCTTTTCCGCCAGTACAGAAGACCAGCAACCCCAAGCGCCAACAGCGCCCACGTCGACGGTTCCGGAACGGCGTTGGCGTCAATCTGCATTCTGACGATATGATTGTCAACAACGGACAGATTCATGTAATACGGAAGCCCGTCCTCAAAAAGATTAGTCCAGAACGTTTCATCCTGCTCAGACGTAAAACCGCCGGTTGACGTATTGACAATAACATCGTACGTTGCGCCAGGAATAAGCGCTGATATATCCAATTGAATTTCCGCGTTGGGGTCAATTTCAAACAAACTGGCGGAAAGGGAATCCATGCCGCTGGCGTCCTGTTCAAAAATCAGCGTCGAATAAGCGTCCGCCTTGAACGTACCGTTTACGTTCAGCGTCCCCACCGAGTTGCCGGGCGAGAATTCCGCGCCGTCTCCAATTTCCAACGTTCCCGAGAAGTACTCTTTCATATCGAGACGTCCGGATGAAACGACAAAACTGCTGGCGTTAACAAGCCCTTCCGCCGCCGTGCACAGCTGAAGCGTACCATCGCCGGTCTTGGTAATTTTGCCAGCGCTGGTAATCGTGGAGCTGATTGTCATTTTCTTAGGATCCCCTTCTGCAACGTTAAATTCCAGAGTTCCGTTTTCGCCGATGGTTACAGCGCCTGAACCCAACGTTCCTTTACCTGTCAAGACGATTTTTCCGCCCAGGATTTCCGTTCCGCCAGCATACGTATTAATCCCTGACAGCGTCAGCGTTCCATTGGTGTTTTTAACCAGTCTAAGGTGACCTATAATAGTACCGGCAAAATCGCCTTTTCCAACTGTAACTGTTCCGTAAACTTTCTTATTTGTATTTACTGATCCGCTTGAACGAACTACCGAATTACTTTCAGAGCTGTTGAGCGTTCCGATAACAAGTGAACCGGCTTTTGTACTCCCGTCTTCATGAATAATCCCTAAATGTGCCTTGGACGCCAAAGAGATCGT
>JAFZAL010000084.1 GCA_017557195.1 Thermoguttaceae bacterium
AGTTCTAGCGGAACGCTGTTGCGTCCAATTTTTATTCTCGCAACTCGCAACTCGCTTCTCGCAACTTAATTAATTATATCGAAAAAATTCTGATTTAACAGGGGCTGGGGTTGAAGGAAATCCATTTTTATCGTAAAATGACTGATATAGCTAGTTTTAAGTGAGAAGTTTCAAGTGGTAAGGACGCAAAGCGAACGCTTTGTTTTAATCTACTAACCACTTACCACTAAACACTAACCACTAATCAACATCCGCCATGTTAAAATTATCCCTTAAACACGTATACTATATATTTATTGTCGCGTCAATAGCGATGGTAATGGGTCGAATTGCCGTTATCGAAGATTTTCGAGCTATTGACTTGGAGCAATATCGATTTCAGCAGGCGGTGAACCGGAAGGTCGCCATCTGGAAAGAGATGGGGCTTTCCAACGCGGAAATTGAGGCCAAACGAATCGCGTATCTTGAGGCGACGATGCCAAAGTTGCAGACGCGCCGTCCGACGCTGTCCGCCAACGACCGTTCCCGCTGGGCGATGATTCGCGCTCTGGTTGAGCCGGACATGCGAGTTCCCGGCGCGCCGTACGCCATCGACAAGGTTATCGCTCAGCGCGGATGGGACACCATCGACATGGTCAAGCACGACGGTCATCTGTACAGTTCCAAACCGCCGCTGCTACCGACGCTGCAGGCGGGAATCTACTGGCTGGTCGTTCATACGACTGGAATGACGTGTGCCCAATACCCCTTTGAATGCGTCAGAACGGTTACGGCGCTGAGCCATATTCCATGCCTGTTGATTCTGTTTATCATGACGATTCTGATTGTCGAAAAGCTCACAGACAGCGCCTTTGCCCGAGCGTTTATCGTTGGTTGCGTCTGCTTTGGGACGTATTTAACGACCTTTGCCGTATCGCTGCAAAACCATTTACCCGCCGCTGCGGTTGTTTCGGTCGCTCTTTACGCGATTGTCAAAATCGTATTTGAATACAAAATCAATAACGCCCCGCAATTCACCTGGTTTTATTTCCTGGCGGGACTGTTTTCTGCCTTTGCTGTGGTCTGCGAATTGCCAGCTTTGGCGTTTTTCGCCGCCCTGGCGCTGGTCTGCTTTGTCGTTGACTGGAAACGCGCCCTGATCGGATTCCTGCCGGGCTGTCTGATTGTTGTCGCTGGATATTTCGGGACGAACTACGCCGCTCATAATACGGTTATTCCCCCGTACGCTCACCGCAAGGCGGGAGACAACTGGTACGATTACACCTACGACCGCGGCGACGGCGTCATTCGTGACAGCTACTGGAAACACCGCGTCGGCGTTGACCGCGGCGAGCCGTCCAGAATCGTCTACGCGTTTAACGTTCTCGTCGGGCACCACGGGATTTTCTCCCTGACGCCGCTTTGGGCGTTCTCCGTTGCCGGGGCGATCGTCTGGATGTTGAACTGGAAGTCTGACCCGAAACTGGGCTTGCTGGGATTATTTATTTTGTCTTTGACAGTTATTGTAATAGGATTTTATATCATGCGCCCGCTTGTCGACCGGAATTACGGCGGGATAACGTGCGCCTTCCGCTGGTCGTTCTGGCTCATTCCGCTTTGGCTGACAGCGCTCATTCCCATTGCAGAACGCGCCAAAGACAACAAATGGATTACTGCCGGTCTGTACGCCGCTTTGTTCTGGTCAATTCTCGCCGCCAGCACAGCGCTGACAAACCCGTGGACGCACCCGTGGATTTTTGTTTAATTAGCAATGAGCAATTGGCAATTAGCAATTGAAGGAGAAACATTAATGTCACAAAAGATTAATCGTCGAAACGTAATAACGTCGGCGTTAGGAATTGGATTGGGGTTCGGATTGACGACTCTTGGAAATGCGGAAGAAGCCGCAGAGGAATCAAAGGAAAAGAAGCCTCGACGAGCCAGAAAGCCGGAATCGACTGTTTGGAAATACGTCCCGATTGACCCGGAGCCAGCCGCTCAAAAGGCGTACGAATACTATAAAGAACATGGCTGCATGTTTGGGCTGGTCAAAGCGGCGATTCTCGCCTACGCAGACGCCGTCGAGTCCGTCGACCCGGATCAGGCAGAGACGTGCCGACAGTTTCCCTTTGGCGTCTTCAAATACGGCAGAACCGGGTACGGCGGGCAGGAAAGTCTCTGCGGCGCGATAAACGGAGCGGGGTTCTTTATGAGTCTGTTTATTGAATCTCCCGCTGACCTGTATCCGTTACAGAAAAAACTGACCGACTTCTATAAAGAAACGCCGCTGCCGACGTTTATTCCGGAAACGGACATCGCGCCGAACTTTGCCAAGGCAACGTCGGGCAGCGTCCTTTGCAAAGACAGCGTCGGCGCCTGGCTGGCGCTCAGCGACGCCCCGGAACACAAACAGCTGCGATCAGAACGCTGCAAACGGCTTACGAGTTCCGTTTTGGTCTATACAATCCAACTGCTCAACGAGTTCTTCGCACAGAACGAGGAATCGAGAGCTTTTTCAAACTGAATAAGGGGAATAATTTACTTTATTCCCTCCCCCCTTGCAATTGATTCGACTTTGTAGTATTGTCAATTAATATCGTATTGTTAATAATCAGGCATCCCCTGTTTTCCCAACTTTTTACCCAACAAAATTACCATGGACAAAGCAGCTGAACCGTTGAAAATCTTTATCAGCTACGGACGCGAAATCGACGAATCGAACGATTCCGGAGAATCATTGCATCCAAAGCCGAATAGCGATATCGTTGTTCGCAAAATCAAGGCGTATCTGGAAAGCCGCGGTCATGAAGTCTGTTTGGACAGAGAATGGTTGGGGAGGAATGAAATCAAGGATTTGCCCGACAGGCGAAAGGCGCTTTATGACGCCGCTAAATGGTCAGACGTCGCGATAATCTGTCTGTCTCCCAACGTGTTGAAGGACAACGGCGTATGTCAAGACGACGTTGCCATGATTTTGAACGTTCTTGGCGAGAACCACATCCTGATCAAATTGGAAGAGTTAAAAGATAAAGAGTCAAAAAATAAAGCATATCCTTCGTATCTGTCAAACCGTCAATTTTCCATGCTGGATTTGGATTTGAAATCGACGGAGGGCGGAATTGATGACGGCTGGCTTGAGAAAAAGTTTAAAGAACTTGACGCAATGATTGCCAATTCTCTGGCAGAGAAGATCAAATGGCAAAATGAAATGGCAGAACTGGAGAAATTCCTTCAACTGCAGGGAGCGAGCGATAAACATCAGAATCTCGATGTTGACGTTCAAGATCTTTTTTACGAGAAAATAATTCAGGCTGAGAGTGACCCCGCCCGCTTTTTCTGCGAACGCAAGGCGCTTTTCGAATGGTTTGAAGATGAGATAAAACGAAGCGGCGAAGCTGTACGTCAGGATCGCATTTTATATCTCAAAGAAGTTCCCGATTTTGGAAAGAACCAATATGTAACGGGGCTTCTTTACTGGTATAAATTCGCCTTCGGCGATCTTTATTTTATTGACAACAATCAAGAGGAAACGCTTGAACTGTATACGTTTGTTAAATTCGTTGCGTATCGACTGGCGAAAACAAACTCTTCGTATCGGGAAAGGCTGATAAGCTACCTCAGAGATAATCCTGATGAGGTTGACCAGCAAAAAAACTCCCCGCAAACGCTGTTTAGATTACTTGTTGACAATTTATTGTCAGATGAGATCGACGGAGGAAGAGCGACTCAATGGATTTTGGTTGACGCTTTGGAAAAAGCGTCTGTACCCCCCCGGAACTCAATTGCATCGTTTATCTGCCAAAGTCTGAGCGAACTCCCGCAATGGGTATCCTATCTCATCACGACTCGAAACGACGACGATGACAACACCGTTAATCGATACCTCGCTCCATTTACGCCCATCGAATTATCAAAAGAAGAACGTGACGGTAACATTTAAGAATGCATCGCAGCATATTTTATGAATTGGGATTACCGATCTCGGAAAAACATTAATGTAACGCTCTCCCGGAATAGTCCGAGAGAGCGTTCCTGTATCACAAAAAGGCTTTTGCTATTGAAGGAAAAAACGTTTGACTTGCGGCAAAGACGCGATTAAGATATTCTATAAAATCGTTATTGATAATTACAAAACATCATGGAAAAAGCAGCAAAACCGTTGAAAATCTTTATCAGTTACGGACACGAAATCGACGTAAAGGACGATTTTGGAAACCTGATATATCCAAATCCGAACAACGAAAACGTCGTTCTTAAAATCAAGGAGTATCTGGAAAGCCGCGGTCATGAAGTCTGGTTGGACAAAGAGAAAATTCAACCGGGCGCCGACTGGCGAAAAGCAATTTATAACGGCATTGAATGGTCTAACATTGCTTTGATTTGCCTGTCTCACAAATCGATGAAGCCTGACGGCGTCTGTCAAGATGAAATTGCTATTGCAATGGGCGTTCGCGGCGGGAATATGCTTCATGTTCAGCTGGAAGATTTGGACGTTACTGAATTTCCGAAGTATCTGTTTAATCCGAAATTGTTTCAGGAAGCGTTGAAAGATCCCCTGTATTCGAAATATCTGTTGAAACGTAATTTGTTTACAGAATTCGAGAATTGGAGTTTGCATTGCACGCCAGAAAATGAAATTTTAGATACGTGGCTTGACAAAACGCTGGATAATCTTGCCAGGGAGTTGGAAACGAAGGATCGTCAACAGTATGGCGTTGAAATAGTAGAACTGAAAAAACTCCTCAATCCATGGAATATGAACAGCCGATTGAGGAGTCTCGATAGCGGCGTACAATATCTTTTAGTTAACGAGGAAACAAAAGAATACAAGAAAAAGTATGTCCATAAGTTCTGTGGGCGTGAATCTCTTTTCGAATTGTTTAATAATATCTATTTCAAAGGAAACAATCAGGAATCCGAGCGCGTTCTTTGGCTCAAAAAAGGCCCTGGTTTTGGAAAAAGCCGATTTGCGGCTGAACTTCTATATAAATATAGTTTTGCAATCAACGCTGCGTTTTTTGTTGAATACAACCAGGAAGAATCCCATAAAGCGCAGACGTTTATAAGATCCGTTGCTTACCAGCTGGCGCAGGCGAATTCCTCGTATCGGGAAAAGCTGCTTAATTATCTCAAAGAGAATCAGGACAGCATTAATCTGCAAACAGGCGACCCGCAAAAGCTGTTTCAAACGCTGGTTATTGATTTGCTGGAGAAAGAAAACAACGAAGAAAAGTCAGCCTGGATTCTTGTTGACGCTCTGGACGAAGCGACCGAAAACAACTACAACGAAATTGCGTCGCTGATTAGCAGAAATCTCAATAATTTGCCGTCATGGGTTCACTTTTTCATCACATCTCGAGATAACGATAACGCAATAAATCGAAACTTCAAAGATATTACGCCCATCGACTTTGAGAACGAGGAAAATGTCAACGATATTCTGAAATACATTCGCAGCGAATTCAGCGCCTTGGATCTTTCAGTCTCGGAAGAACTGATAAATATTCTTCTGGATAAATCCGAAGGAACGTTCCTGTATCCGAAAATGGTCTTTCGCGATCTGGAGAAAAAAGCATTTACGGTCGACGATATTCGCGACTTGCCCAAGGGCGTAATTGGGTATATTCATGCCCAGTTTGAGCGTCTTTTCTTGGATAAATTGGAATCTTACAATACAGAAATTCGTCCCTGGCTGGGGTATGTTTTAACGTCTTGCGAACCGATCCCGCGCGGCGTGTTAAAGTACGCTTTGGGAATTCAGGACGATTCTCAACTCGAGAGTCGATTAAAACTTCTGGGAACGTTTTTTGTTCAATCTGGCGCAACAGACGAAGATACAGTCGCGCCATTTCATAAAAGCGTTTCTGACTACTGCTTTAATAAAAACGCATCTTATGCTTACTTCGTTGATCCAGATGAAGCCAAAGAACGATTTGCACAAACCGGATGGAAATTGTACAAATCGGGCGCTTTGCAATGGACGAAAAGAACGAATGAAAATCCCAATGCAGTACAGCGTTACTTTTTATACTGGCTGCCGTCGCATCTGATGGAGGCGAACAAGACAGAAGATTCGTCAATAGTTCTGTCAGATTTCGCCTTCTTGATGAAGCGGCTTCGATATGGAAACGTTGAACGCGTATTGCTGGATTATATACTTTTCAGAGGAACGTTGGACGGAATTTCAAAAGTTAGCGACGTCTATTTTGACGTAATTTGCAGTAACGCCCACTATTTGCGCCGCAACAGCGAAGAGAACCCTGCATATAAGACTATGCTGCAAATTGCCACTGAAGTCGCCGACGACTGCCCCGTAACGCAAGCGGCAGAACGTTGGCTCAACCCGGAAACGGGCGATTCTCCCTGCGACTGGTTCTGGCTCAATAAAGTCAAGCGTCCTAAGAAATACCAACCTAACCCGTGCAAACTGGTTATAGAAAATGCGGGCAATCATGCATTACTTCTTTCCAACGGAGACGCATTGTCATGGGGAGAAAATGATAATCTTTGTATATGGGGTTTGAAAACAAGGGAATGTAAAGCGGTTCTGGAAGGGCATACGGGTGTGAGCGATGGTGCCATAGAACTTCATTCCGGTGACATTCTCTCGTGGAGTTGGGATTACACCTTGCGCCTTTGGTCTCCTGACGGCGTTTGCAAAGCTATTCTGGAAGGACATACTGACAGGGTCAACGGCGCACTAGAACTTCGTTCCGGAGACATTCTTTCGTGGAGTATAGATCACTCGTTACGTCTTTGGTCTCCTGATGGAACATGTAAAGCTGTTATGGAAGGGCATACAGATATGGTTAATGGCGCGATAGAACTTCGTTCTGGCGACATTCTCTCGTGGAGTCGGGATCATACCTTGCGTCTTTGGTTTCCAGATGGAATATGTAAAGTGGTTCTTGAAGGGCATAAAGGTGATGTCAATGGAGCCATAGAACTTCGTTCCTGTGATATTCTCTCGTGGTGTTGGGATAACACTCTGCGTCTTTGGTCTCCTGATGGAATATGTAAAGTGGTTCTTGAAGGACATAAAGGTGATGTCAATGGAGCCATAGAACTTCGTTCCGGCGACATTCTCTCGTGGAGTTGGGATAACACTCTGCGTCTTTGGTCTCCCGATGGGGCTTGCAAAGCGGCTCTTGAAGGACATACACATGGGATTAACGGAGCCATAGAACTTCGTTCCGGCGACATTCTCTCGTGGAGTTGGGATAACACTCTGCGTCAATGGTCTCTTGACGGAACTTGTAAAGCGGTTCTAGAAGGGCATACAGAATGGGTCAACGGCGCTATAGAACTTCGTTCTGGCGACATTCTCTCGCGAAGTTGGGATAATACATTGCGTCAATGGTCTCTTGACGGAACTTGTAAAACGGTTCTGGAAGGGCATACAGACTGCGTCAGGGATGCTATAGAACTTCGTTCCGGCGACATTCTCTCGTGGAGCTGGGATGACGCCTTGCGTCTTTGGTCTCCTGATGGAACTTGTAAAACGGTTCTGGAAGGGCATACAGACAAGGTCAAAGACGCCATAGAACTTCGTTCAGACGGTATTCTCTCGTGGAGTGATGATGGCGCCTGCATCTTTGGTCTCCTAACGGAACATGTAAAGCGGTTTTGGAAGGGCATACAAACTGGATCATGGGCGCCATAGAACTTCGTTCCAGCGACATTCTCTCGTGGAGTAGGGACAACACCTTACGTCTTTGGTCTTCTGATGGTAAGTGTAAAGCGGTTCTGGAAGGGCATATATGGTCGGTTAACTACGCCATAGAACTTCGTTCTGGCGACATTTTCTCATGGAGCGATGAATCCTTGCGTCTTTGGTCTCCTGATGGTACTTGTAAAGCGATTCTGGAAAGGCATACAGATTGGGTCAATGGTGCCGTAGAACTTCGTTCCGGCGACATTCTCTCCTGGTGTATGTTTGGAACCTTGCATCTTTGGTTTCCTGATGGAAAGTGCAAAGCGGTTTTGGAAGGACATAAAATGAACGTCAATGGCGCCTTAGAGCTTCGTTCCGGCGACCTTCTTTCGTGGAGCGAGGATAAAACCTTGCGTCTTTGGTCTCCTGATGGAAAGTGTAAAGCGGTTCTGGAAAGGCATACAGATTCGGTCAAGGGCGCATTAGAACTTTGTTCTGGCGATATTCTCTCGTGGAGTTTGGATAATACCTTGTGCCTTTGGTTTCCTGATGGAACTTATAAAGAAGTAATCGAATCCGATAACCCACAGTACGATTCGTATCATGCTTTATTTCATCCAAAACAAGTTCGTGATCAATTCTATGCAAAAGAAACTGATTTAGGGATTGAACTCCAACACGATTTTAATACATTTGTCCAATGGAACCGCGTCAAATGCAATTCCTGTTTCGTTGGGGATGGGCGTCTTTGCGTTTGGCATGGACGTTTTGTCGATTTCCTGCAGCTCAATTATGGGAAACATAAAAGCATAACCTTTGAACAGGTGCATCAGTTCCTCGCTGGCGAAATCGACGAATCAAAGTTGGTTAGGTACGATCCAGTACCCAAACGCGGGTTCTTTAGTTGGCTGTTTGGGCTGCTCGGATGGAAGTAAGCGGGGCAGGGGAGCGGCGTCTTGCAGATTCTTTATCTGACTTGCGCCAATTCCGCATCTTAATTCCGGATTTGCCCCTTCGCCCCCCCTTGAAGTTGCAATAAAATATGGTAAAATCTGTAAAATAAAATTGTTTGCGAATTCAGCGGTTTCTCGATCTGATGTAGACGATTCGAGACGCGATGACGTTCACGCGCGGGGAAATGCCGGACGGC
>JAFZAL010000085.1 GCA_017557195.1 Thermoguttaceae bacterium
CAACCACAGCGGTGGGGCTGTTCGGCAGAATGTTTTTCGGATGGCGAAGAACGGAAGACGCTCTGGACAAGGGAACGTCGTACCTCAACGACTGGGGGCCGTCTGACAAAGACATCTATTACAACTACTACGCGACTCTGGTCTTGCGTCATTACGAAGGTCCGCGCTGGCGAACGTGGAACCCGAAAATGCGAGACTATCTCATCTCCACTCAGGCGCAGACCGGGCACGAGTCCGGGAGCTGGTTCTTTCCCGGCGAACATAACGAAGCCGGCGGTCGTCTGTACGTAACAGCTCTATGCGCTATGACGCTTCAGGTCTATTATCGATACATGCCTCTGTACCGTCCGGAAACGTTCTATCAGGACGCGTCGGATTAAGGGCAGCAAGGCGGCCGGAAAACGCAAGCGTAACCTTTTCGGGAAGTATAGCGTTCATTGTCCCGCGAAAATCCTTCGCCGCAGTCGAAAAACATTCTGGATCGCGAACGACGTTCCCCCTTGTAATGTGCAGAAATCCTTTTATAATATTTTGTAATAGGAATAGATTATTTTTTTCTTTACTCCCATTATAATGGAATTTCAAGAATGACACATTTTTCTAAGAACTGCACTTTAACGATTGCGTTGTTATTTGTCGTCGTTTTAACATCGTGTTCCCCCAACGCTAAAAACAAAAACGAGGAGTCTGAAATCCCAGAAGTAACAATCACAGAGCCTGAAATCGCGGAAGCTGAAATCGCGGAAGCTGAAATCGCAGAAGCTGAAGTTGCGGAAGCCGAAATCACAGAAGCTGAAATCGCAGAAGCCGAAGTTGCAGAAGCGGAAATCACAGAGCCTGAAATCGCAGAAGCGGAAATCACAGAAGTAAATAATGACGAGTCTCCAAGTCCAGAAACGATAAACGGTTGGCTCAAAGCGGCTGAACAAGGCGATGCTGAGGCTCTGTTTTATCTGGCTAATTGCTATAGTAATGGCAATGGCGTTGAAGAAGACATGGAAAAAGCGATCAAATTGCTCAGTCAATCGGCAGAACAGGGATTTGCGCCTGCACAGCTCGAACTAGGCAATTGCTTTTATTACGGCAATGGCGTTGACAAAAATTCTAAAGAAGCGGTAAAATGGTATCTCAAGGCCGCAGAACAAGGCGTTGCAGACGCTCAATGCAATCTGGGCGTTTGCTATGAAAATGGCGATGGCGTTGACAAAGATTCTGAAGAAGCGGTAAAGTGGCTTCGCAAGGCAGCGGAACAAGGAGACGCTCTGGCGCTATATAATTTAGCGCAATTCTATCATCTTGGCAACGTCGTTGACAAAGACATGGCGGAAGCGGCAAGATTGTATCGCAAATCGGCTGAACAAGGATATCCGCCAGCCCAGCAAAATATTGGCATTTGTTATGCTTTGGGAAACGGCGTTGATAAAGACAAAACAGAAGCGGCAAAATGGTTCCGCAAAGCGGCTGAGCAGAATTTTGCTGAAGCTCAATTCAATCTCGGCGTGTGTTATCTTTTTGGCGAAGGCGTTAAAAAAGACGCCGAAGAAGCTGTAAAATGGTTTCGCAAAGCAGCCTCACAAGGAGACGCAAAAGCTATTGACATGCTGAAAAAACTAGACAAATAGAACGACAACTGACGTAAACCGTCAAAGACAAATACGGGAATAACCCAATCTTTTCAAAACTCATTGGACAAGGCGGCGCCTAATGGCGCCGCAATCCTTTTGCAACAGCTTCTTTACTCTTTCAACTCTTCCCCTTCCGAGCGCGCAATATAGACGGCGCAGCAGGTGTCGCCGTAGATGTTGACTGTGGTTCGGGTCATGTCGAGAATGCGGTCGATGGCGAGAATGACGCCAAGTCCTTCCAATGGAAGACCAACAGCGCGAAGCGCAATAGCTGTCATAACAAAACTTGCCATCGGGATGCCCGCTGTGCCGGCGGCGGCAAGCATGACAAGCGTTACCATAATAACCTGGTCTGACAGAGAAAGCGGCAGTCCGTAAGCCTGTGACAAGAATATAACGATAACGCATTCATACAGAGCCGTCCCGTTCATGTTAAGCGTCGCGCCCAAAGGGATGACAAATCCGGACGTCTGTCGGGAAACGCCGGAGTTCTTTTCCAGACATTCCATCGAAAGGGGAATGGTCGCGTTGGACGTGGCTGTCGAAAACGCCGTCAGCAGGCTTGGAAGCATGTTGACCATGTGACGAATCGGATTGACTTTGGCGAAGACAATCAAAACAATCGACAGCGTAATAAAGAAATGGAATCCCATCCCTAAAAAGCTGGTCAGCATGAACATGCCCAGGGAACTGGCGGCTTGCACCAGTTTGTCGGAATCGCCGGCGTATTTGGCGCACTGAACGGCTATAAGTCCAAAGACGCCAATCGGCGCCAGTCGAACAACCAGAAGCGTCATCTGCATCATCAGTTCAAAGCACGAACGGAAAAAATTCTTGAGCGTTTGAGCGTTTGACGACGGTATGGAATGAATGAGCGTTCCCGCCAGAAAAGCGAAAAAGATTACAGGAAGCATGTTGCCCTTGGACATATCCTCAACGACGTTGTTGGGAATCATGTTCATCAACAGTTCGACAAACGATTTCTGCTGCGCCTGAATCGCCTGAATATCTTCGAGGTTTGTCGGCATTTCAAGCCCCACGCCCGGACGAAGAATTGTAACAAATACCATGCCGGTCAGAATCGCCAGAAGCGTCGTGCAGGCGTAAAAACCGATAGTTTTGAAACCCATTCGTTTAAGAGCTTCCCCGTCTGGAAGGTTGCCTATTGCGGAAATAATCGAACAAAATATCAGCGGCAAAACCAGCATGTTAAGCAGCCGAAGGAACAGCGTCCCCGTCCAGCCAACGTATCCGACATACGGATAAAACCAAATGCCGAAAACAATTCCGAGAACGATTGCAATCAAAATCTGCCAATGCAGAGCAAGTTTCATAATAGTTTAGGGGGTAGGGAATGGAAGGTTGTCAATCAGCTAAGCTGTCAAATAAACATTAGTTCTATTGTATCCAAATTTCAATAAAAGTAAAGACGGAGAAAATCGATTAAACGGATAAAATTTTCTTTTCGATTATCGGCGTTTTTTTGACGATTTCTGACGTTCAAGCCCTTGTAAGAACGCCCTAAAAGCCATATAATAAGTGGTAAGTTGTAAGTGGTAAGCGATTAGGACGCAAGCGCTGCTCATACTTACCACTAACTACTTACCACTAACCACTAACCACTTAAAATACGCTCAAATGCGAATTACAATATCAATATTCCTGACAACGTTTTTTATTTACGGCTTTGCTTTGGCGCAAGAGGACGAAGCCCCTTTTCCGATTCTGCCGGAAGAATTGGAAGCGGCGGAGCCTTTAGACGATACTGAAGCATCGGAAACGCCCAATGAGTCGGAAGACGTTCAACCGTTAACAGACGACGCGGAAGAAGCCGTTCCGGATAAAACGCCGTCGGATCCGTCTGAACAGGAAGACGAACAAACGGATCAGCCTATGCTGCCAGAGGGTATTTCCGAAGAAGAAGCGCGCTGGGCGAACTGGTCGGACTGGGATAACGTAGGCGTGAAAAATGATAATGCCAACAAAGCGCCTCAACAACAGGAATTAATCGCTCCGCAAACGGAAGAAGACGCTTTTGTTGACCAGTCGCACGCCATGGACAAGTCGGCGGTTCCAATCTTTAACGAGAAACTCGACGCAACGCGACAAATAAGCGCGGAACCGGAAATGGCAGACCCGTTTGAACAGGCGCTTGATCAAAATAATGAAGACGTTCAAACGCAAGACGATAATCAGGAAGAAAACGTTACAGATAACAACGATTTCCAGACAACTGACAACGATCAAAACGTCAACCCGCCTTCGTCCAATAACCCGCAACAGTCTGTTACAGATTTAATTGACGATGCAACGGCAGAATCCGAATCCGCTTTGCCGCAAAAAACTCGTTATATGGAATCGTTTTCTTTGCGTCAGGACAAGCCGGCGAAAATAAACAACCGCATTTCCAGCGTTATTGAAAAGATTAAAGTCGTTCGGCGTCAATATTTTGACAAACAGCTCAATACGCAAGACAATTCTCCTTTTGAAGCCATGATGTCCGTTTGCGCTTTTGGCTGTTACACGTCTATTCTCTACACCCCTCAAAACGAGAAATTCAATACGGCGGGGGCTCTGTGCTGGAATTACCCCATGTGCGAGACTTCCATTTTAGCGGTCAACCAAAACCCCAAAGCGGTAAACAGCGCTCAGTTTTCCAAAAATCGAACGGGAAAGCCGCTCTTTATGACCCGCTATCCTCATGGACGCTTAACCACCGTTCCGATGAACAATTCCGGCGTCGTTTTCCCCTACATCGGCTACTGTCAGCAGGAGCGAAGCGGCGAGTTCCTCTCCATGCTGGCGATTGCCAGAGTTTCGGTCGATTACGAGTTTACGCCCCGCATGCCGATGGATATAGACGTTCTTATCGCCAACGAGGGAGATTCTCCAGACTCTTCTTCTCCTGCCGTTCGCTCTTCCGGATTGACGTTTACCGTTGCCGACCTTGCGTCAGACGCGATGCTCAACTGCCGCGGCGGAGACATGTCCGCTCTGTTGACCAGTCTGGCTTATTACGCTCCTCGGGAGAGTTGGAAAAACGCCTGGAGCGAAGAGTGGTCGGTGTTGAAAATTCTCGACCATGAACTCAAACGAAAAGTCAATCTGTCCGATTCTGATTCAACAGATCGTCTTTACGGCTTGACGTATGCGCTCAGGCGCCGGTTGGCGTTTGACGACAAGCGTTTGGAAATTCAGTACGCTATTGTCGACGAATACCTGGAACGAATGAAAGACTTTGCTCTTTCGATTCAGAATGAAGACGGTTCTTTTAACGGCGCGTTTTTTACCCGAAAGGGAAAAAGCCGGAACCCGGACGACGATTTCGCCGCGACGGCGCATTTCGCCCGATGGCTGACAATTCTCTATCACAGCAGCGCTTTAGACGACCCTCGACTGACGAAAATGATCGAGTTTCTCGTTTCCGAACTCGAACAGCGGCTGGAAAGCTGGAACCCGTCGGAGATGTCACAAAAAGACGTCCGCGCCGTTGCCTACGCTTTGCAGGCGATTGCTATCTATCAACAGCGCTGGGCGGCGAAAAGCAATTAGCAATTATGTTGTGAGTGCATAGTGCGTAGTGCATAGTGCATAGTGAGGGGAGCGCTTTGCGTACTATGCACTAGGCGCTAAGCGCTAAGTACTACTGCCTACTGCCTCTTGCCTACTGCCTAAATTACACGTCGAGGTTTTCGACTTCCAAGGCGTACTTCTCGATGAACTGGCGGCGCGGTTCGACGTTGTCGCCCATGAGAATTTCAAACAGTTCAGAAGCGCGTTTGGCGTCGTCCATGGTAACTTGAAGCAGGGTTCTTTGCGCCGGGTCGAGCGTCGTTTCCCGCAGCTGTTCGGCGTTCATTTCTCCCAGCCCTTTGAATCGGGTGATCTGCAAGCCGCGTTCTCCGACTTTACGAATCATCGGAAGAAGTGAGCGAAGGTCTTCCAGCCCTTGAGCGGATTCGTCTCGACGCAGATAATACCGCGGATTCTCCTGACCGGTGCGGTCAATCGGGAAGAGCGAATCGATGCCGAAGCCCAGTTCTTTCAGTTCGACCAGATGGTTGTTAATCGTTCGGACTTCCGTCAGTTCGATAACGTGAAGGCGTTCGTCGTGATTCTGTTCCGCCTGTTTTTCCGCTTCCTTGGTTTGTTCCTCGGTATTGGAAAGGTCTTCGTTGGAAATGGCGACTTCCTTGCCGGACTGTTTTTCTTTTTCAGCAATGAGAGCTTCCAGTTCCGCCTGGGTGGACAGCCAGTGTTCTTCCCGCCCTTGGAAAACGTGGAAAATCGGGAGTTTGCCGGTTTCCGGATTGACGCGCTGAGCGTACATTTTGAAGTTCATGCCGCGCTTTTCCAGAGCGTAAAGGGAATCTTCCAGCGCGCCCAAAATTCGGCAGAGCTTTTCCATCTGCTCGCCTTCAATCAGGCGACCGTCGCCTGGATCAAACGAAGCGTCTTTCAAACCGAAGTTGAGCAGCTGCGTTTTCATCTCTTCGCTGGTCTGAACGTAAGTTGTAACGTTTTTGCGGCGAACTCGGTACAGCGGCGGCTGAGCGACGTAAACCATGCCCTCTTTGAGAAGAGTCGGCATTTGCCGATAGAAGAACGTCAGCAGCAGCGTGCGAATGTGCGAACCGTCAACGTCGGCATCGGTCATGATAACGATTTTACCGTATCGACGTTTGGTAATGTCAACTTCTTCCCCAATGCCGACGCCGATAGCGACAATCATGGCGCGAACTTCTTCGTTGGCAAGAACGCGCTCTTCGCGGGTTTTATAGGCGTTGAGGATTTTACCGCGCAGAGGCAAAATCGCCTGATATTCTCGCATACGTCCGCCTTCGGCAGACCCGCCGGCAGAATCCCCTTCGACCAGGTAGAGTTCTGAACGGTTGACGTCTTTGCCGGTGCAGTCTCGAAGTTTGCCTGGCATGCCCAAGCCAGCAAGAACGCCTTTGCGCTCTCGAACGAGCTTTCTGGCGCGCTGAGCGCTTTCTCGGGCTTCCGCCGCGACAATGCCTTTTTGCAAAATCGCCTTGGCAGTGGCGGGGTGTTCTTCCAAATATTTTGACAACGCAGAGCCGACGGCGCTGTTGATAATCCCTTCGACGACGCTGTTGCCGAGCTTCGTTTTGGTTTGACCTTCAAACTGAGGGTGCGGAACCTTAACGGAAACGACCGCCGTCAACCCTTCTTTGAAGTCTTCCGGCTTCGGGACGATCTTTTTGAACAGGTCAGCCGTTGTGCCGTATCGGTTGAGCGTTCGGGAAAGAGCGGAACGGAACCCGGACAGGTGCGTGCCGCCTTCAGTCGTGGAAATGTTGTTGACAAAGGAATAGACGTTTTCCGCATAGTCGCTGGTGTACTGCAGCGCGATGTCGTACCCAATCGTTCCGCCTTCGTCGTCCTGCGATTCCCCGGTAAAGCGGATAATGTCCGGGTGAACGGGCTGAACGTTGGCGTTGAGGTGTTTGACGAATGCGGTTAAACCGTCTGCGTACTGATACGTCGCCCCTTCTCCGGATCGAGCGTCTTTGAAGACGATTTTAATTCCCTGATTCAAAAACGCCAGTTCCTGCAAACGCGACGAAAGAATGTCTGCGTTGAATTTTGTAACAGGGAAAATCTGTCCGTCCGGCTTGAACGTAGTCGTCGTTCCGACGCGGTCTGACTTGCCGGTCTTTCGGACTTCGCCGTCTGGAATGCCGCGGGTGTATTCCTGCTGGTACATGTACCCGCCTCGGCAAACCTTGACCGTGCACCATTCCGACAGGAAGTTGACAACCGTCACGCCGACGCCGTGCAAGCCGCCCGAGGTCTGATACGCGCCTTTGCCGAACTTGCCGCCGAACTTCAAAACGGTCATGACGCCTTCCAGCGTGGACACGCCCAGGTCCGGGTGAACTTCAACCGGGATGCCGCGCCCGTCGTCTTCGACTGTAACAGAGCCGTCGCCGTTGATTGTTACATGAATCTCGGTTGCGTAGCCCGCCATCGCCTCGTCGATGGAGTTGTCTACGACTTCGTAAACAAGATGATGCAAGCCGCGGGTGGAGTTGTCGCCAATGTACATGCCAAAGCGTTCTCGGACGTGGTCGCGGTCAGACAGATGCTCCATCTGATCGGCGCCGTACTCTTCCGCGCCTTGCGCCTGTTTGGCGTAAGAATGGAACGTTTCCGTCTCAGGGGTCGGCTGGTCAGCGGGTTGTTGAGTGGACGAATTGTCAGCGTCAGTTTTGACTTCTTCAGGGGGGATGGATTCGGACATATTTTAGTTGCGAGTGGCGAGTGGAGAGTTGCGAGTGGTAAGTGAGAGTGCATAGTGCATAGTGCGTAGTGCATAGTGGGGGGAGCGCTTTGCGTCCTAAGTACTAGGTACTATGCACTAAGTACTTACCACTAACAACCCAATCTATACTATATATTAATAGAATATTATACCATTTTAAGAGGATTTTTCAAGGGCAGACCAGCCCAAAATCCCCGGATTTTCAACGGATTTTTCAAGGTTTTTTCGAAGGGGTTTGGGGAGCGGACATTGTCCGCGAAAAATAAAAAAGATTGTTTGTTGGCGGGTAATACCCGCCCCCCGTAAAAAAATTCCGCCGACGATTCGCTCCCGTTGACAAATCGTTTCAAATGGGTATGATATAGATTATAGAGCGGCAAAAAAATTGTTTCCGGGGAGCGGACATTGTCCGCGAAAAATAAAAAAGGTTGTTTGTTGGCGGGTAATACCCGCCCCCCGTAAAATTTAACCCCTAACCACATACATTGGTCATGAACTACGACCCGATTGCATTAAAGCAGTTAATTAAAAACAACGCGTTGAAGTTTGGCGACTTCATTCTCGCCAGCGGCAAGAAAGCCAAGTACTATTGCGACAGCAAGCAGGTAACTCTCGATTCCGAGGGTCTGCGGCTGGTCGGAGAGGGCATGCTGGAAATTGTCAACTCTCTGCCGTTCCCGATTCAGGCGGTTGGCGGGATGGCAATCGGAGCCGATCCGATTACCGCGTCCGTTCTGTGCGCCGCCGCCGGGCAGAAAAAGCCCCTTAAAGGGTTTATGGTTCGGAAAGAAGCCAAAGACCACGGCACGCAGAAGTTCCTCGAAGGTCCCGTCAAGCCGGGCGACGAAGTCGTGATTGTCGAAGACGTCGTTACGACGGGCGGTTCGTCCCTGAAAGCAATTGAACGCTGCAACGAGTTCGGTCTGAAAGTCAAGGCGGTTATCGCCATTCTCGACCGCATGGAAGGCGGACGCGAAAACTTTGAAGCCGCCGGATACCCGCTTTACAGTCTGTTTACGATCCTCGACTTCGGTCTGACGCCGCCGAAGGAGTAAAGAGGGAGTAGGGAGTAGGAAGTAGGGAGTAGTTTTTAAATTCGCCGAAGGCGAATTACTATTCCCTATTCCCTATTCCCTATTCCCTACTCGGCTGCAAAGCCGGTAAGGATGCCTGTCGATCCGAGGTAGTCCGCCAAAGCATGCGTTGCGCCCACCTGATTGGTTACGTTGTAAATCGTAACCTTTTCTTTTTGTGAAGCGGGAACGCCAGCAACGCCGTCTCGTCCCATGGCTTCCGTCTGTCTGTCTGGCGTAACGAAACGATACCATTTCAAACCGGTGTCAACGCAGTTGACCGTTAAACAGCAGCGCGTTTGACATTCCAGAGCTTTCTCCCTGCCGTAGACAAACGCGTAAGTCGGAACGGCGGGGGCGATAAGCAGCGATTGAATCTTCCCGGACGTTCCCGGCGCGGTTTTGCCGTAAACCTTTCCGCCGGAAAGAAGCTGACAAGCTCCTAACGCTGTGTTCGCTCCAAAGCTGTATCCAATGAGGCGAATTTCGGCGCTTTCTGGAGCGGATTGAAGAAAATGAGCCAGATAAAAGCTCTCCCATTGACTGCGCTGTTCAGCGTTCGTCGCGTCCTGACGCATCGGCGCGCCGGTTCGAGCGGAATTCCAGAACCAGACAACGAGCTTGTAGTTCTTGTCCTTAATAACTCTGTTGAGATACTGACAAATAAGCTTGCCGTCGTTAATCGCGTCGTTTCTGTCCGTCTGATTCCCATGAATAAAAATAAACGTCTTGCAATCTTCAGAACCCTTCCAGATGGCGTCTTTGTCGGTCGAAGTCCAGCCCGTTGACGTCTCCACGACGGCGCTAAAGCCCGCATCCATCTGTTCCGGAGTTGTACAACCGCTGTGTCTATAAGAATCGACAACGTAAAATTCTTCCGCATAAGCAAAACACGACGCAAAAAGAACTGTCAGCGCCGCGGCGGCGCTGAAAAGACGCTTGGCAAAGGCAATATAATATTGCATGATTATTCCTTTCGATTGGTTAATATTTGTTGAATGAGAGCTTAGCGCTTAGTAGTTAGTAATTAGCGCTTAGCGCTTAGGAATAAAGGCGCAAAGCGCTCCCCTCACTACGCACTACGCACTATGCACTACGCACTATGCACTATGCACTATGCACTATGCACTATGCACTATGCATTATACTCTTTTCGACAATCAAATCAACGCCGGTTCGACATAAATTTAACGATTTTAACGATTGTAAGGGCGTTTTTTGTCAAAGAGGTTTGATTAATTCAAGGTCAGGAGAACGACAGAGCAAAAAAAATCGCTTTTTTTCGAAAAATCGGACTTTTTTTTTCGCCGTTTCAAAATTGTAAGCTATAGATTAGATGTAACTCTAACGGGTGGAAACGCCCGTATGAAATTAAAATACTTTTGGTTCTGGCGCAGTACTTTTTAGTCTGACGCTGTACGTGAATAAGGAGTGTACCCCAATGAAAAAAGCCTTTTTACTTTCGTTTGTCGTTTTGACAGTCGCCTTGTCGGTTGGCTGTTCTAACGGTCTGCCGCGCAATTGCCTGCTGAGAAAATGGTTCTGCGGCAAAGAATGCTATCAGGAACCAGCTTATTCGTGCTATACGCCTGACAGCTGCTCAACATGCCCAACATGCCCAACATGTCCGTCCTATTCGACAGGCGTTGTTGTTGGCGATCCCGTCATTTCAGACAGCGGCTGCAGCACATGCAATGCGCCGTCCCTTCCGGCTGCCACGCCCACTATTACGACGCCCTCTCCGGCTCCGTATACCTACAACAACTAGATTCATCAGATTTCCAACATCAGGGTAGATGTTGTCGACGTCAGTTTTCAGACGACCCCGTCAGCGCCGCGAATGGCGCTTTGTCTGATATAATTCTGACGTCTTTTTTTATTTCATGACGCCCGATATTATCCTAACAGGGCTTTCAACAGCAGTCTGAATTTACTCCATCGAGAAATCGTCGGACGGTTCGACCAGACGTTATAATCAACGCGTCGAATCTCCTCGACGATTTTTTGTCCGCCCATAATAAAGAGCTTAATATCCGTTTGAAAACTTCGTGGAACGCGATTGACCAACGGCCTTCCGTCTGTAAAAAACGAGTCCGCCCAGTCGCAAAGCCGCGACATCGTTTTGACAAAAGCCGGATTATAAACTTCGTTCTGGAAATCTTCCAAAGAGTAACCGCAAGAGAGCATGTCGCTGAGAGGAACGTATCGTCTGGAATCGGATTGACCGCCCGACGTTGCGCGGCGTTTGTCTCTGGCGACATCCTGCCAATGGTTTGCCAGCTGCAATCCCGTACAGATTTTATCGGACAAAACCAGGCTTTCTTCGTCAGTCGTTTTGGCCAAATGAAGAACGATTCTTCCAACGGGGTTGGCTGACAGCTTGCAGTAATCGAGCAACTCCTCTCGGGAATCGCACTCCTTTTTTGTTTGGTCAAGACGAAAGGCTGCAATCAAGTCTGCAAAGAGAGATTTCGGAATGGAATACTCGTCTGCAATTGGCTTCAGAGCAATAAAAATCGGGTGATCCGCCCTGCCCTGATAACAATCGTCAAGCTGGGAATTCCAGTCGTCCAGAGCCGCCAGAGCCGTTTGGTTGTCAGGCGACTCGTCTCCTAAATCGTCCGCCCAGCGGCAAAAAGAATAAACCGGATAGAAAGCCTGTCTGATCTGTCGCGGAAGCAGAAAGCTGGCGACAGTAAAATTCTCGTAATGCTGACGAGTGTATTGTCGGCAGAATTCCTGAGCGTCAGACAGGTTCATGATAATTATTAAAGACGAAAGGGAGTAGGGAGTAGGGAGTAGGGAGTAGTTTTTAAATTCGCCGTAGGCGAATTACTATTCCCCATTCCCTATTCCCTATTTCCTTCTATTCCCCATTCCCTCACATTTTCGTGTTGTTTCGTACTTTATTTTACTCGTTCTGATTCTTTTTCTCATCGCTCTCTTTTTCCAGCTTTTTGAGTCGGTTGTCGGCATCGCGAAGCTGCTTTTTGAATTCCGGCAGTTTGGAAATCAGAGCAAATCTGAGCAGTTGTTCCCGTTCCGGATAGGCGGGCGCGCCGAGCATTTTAGCGCCCGGTTCGATGTTGTTCATAACGCCGCATTTGGCGCCTAAAATCGCCATATCGCCGACTGTTACGTGATCTCGAATGCCGACCTGACCCGCCATGACAACGTAATTCCCGGTTGTTACACTGCCGGCAATCCCCACTTGAGCGCAAAGAAGATTGTGTTTTCCGATCTGGCAGTTGTGACCAATCATAACCTGATCGTCGATCTTTGTACCGTCGCCAATTCTCGTCGATCCGTAAGCGCCGCGGTCAATAGTAGTGTTAGCTCCGATGTCAACGTCGTCTCCCAGAATAACGTTACCCAGCTGAGCCGCTAACACATGTTTGCCTTCAACCTGCTTGTATCCAAAGCCGTTAGCGCCAATCGACGCCCCCGCGCTGAGAATGCACCGCTTTCCAACAACGCAGTCTTCATGAACGACAACGCCGGGATAGAGAATGGAACCGTCGCCGATTTTCGCTCCCGCCATAACGCAGACATGTGGATGCAGGACGACGTTGTCGCCGATTTCCGCCTCCGCGCCAACGTAAACAAACGGATAAATTGTTACATTCACGCCGATTTTTGCCGATGGATCGATACTCGCCTGCAAGCTGACAAACGGCTCAGGCGCAACTCGCTGCGGTCGAAACAGCTTCACGATTTTCGTAAAGGCGTCGTGAACGTCATCAACCATCAACGCCGGAATGCCAACGGATAAGTCCGATTTCGGCATGACAACTGCAGACGCCTGCGTGTTAAACAGCGTGTCGAGTCTGCCAACGTTGTCGATGAGCGTGATATCGCCCGGTCCGGCTTCCGAAAGGATAGCGGCGTTTTCGATTACCGTAGAACCGTCGCCGACGATGGTCGCGTTAACCAGTTTTGCCAGTTGGGAAAGTGTTTGTGCCATATTGTGTGAGGGAATAGGGAGTAGGGAGTAGGGAGTAGAGAGGCAATAGGCAGTAGGCAGTAGGCAGTAGGAAAATAGTACTACTGCCTCTTGCCTACTCCCTACTGCCTAATTCTCCTCTTTTCTCGTATTCTGAATGGACAGTTCGTCAAGCTGTTTGTCGTCGACAACGCCGGGCGCGCCTGTCATGAGGTCGGCAGCGCGGGCGGTCTTCGGGAACGCAATGACGTCGCGAATGTTGTCGTATCCGCCAAAGAGCATGACAAGACGGTCAACGCCCAAAGCAATGCCAGCGTGCGGCGGAGCGCCAAATTTCAACGCGTCGAGAAGGAACCCGAACCGTTCGTGAGCCGTCTGGTCGTCGATGTTGAGCAGCTTGAAAATCTTCGCCTGAAGGTTGGTGTCGTGAATACGAACGGTTCCGCCGCCCGCTTCAAAGCCGTTGATAACCAGGTCGTACGCAACCGCATGAACCTTTTCCGGCGCCGTGTCCAGCAAATCCAGTTCCGCCGGCTGAGGCATGGTGAACGGGTGATGCTTGGCGTCCCACTTGTTTTCTTCTTCGTTCCATTCGAACATCGGGAAAGAGACGATCCAGGAGAAGCTCATCGACTTCGGGTCGTACAGCTTGAGTTCTTTTGCCAAGCGTCGGCGCAAACCGTCCAACGCGGCGCAGGTGATGTCGAACGTGTCCGCAACAATCAAAATCATGTCGCCGTCTTTCGCGCCGGTGATTTCCAGAATCTTTTTGTGTTCTTCGTCCGTAAACTTTTTCGCCGTTGGAGAGGCGATGTCGCCGTTTTCCACTTTGAACCAGACAAGTCCTTTCGCCTTGAAATCTTCCTTGACGTAAGTCGTCAGCTCGTCAATCGCCTTGCGGGAATACTTGTCGGCGCATTGCGGAACGACAATCGCTCGAACGCGATTACCCGCTTCCGCCGGTCCGCGAAAGACCTGAAAATCAACGGTTTTAGCGAACTCGGTCAGGTCGATAATTTCCATGCCGAAACGCAGATCTGGCTTGTCAGAGCCGTAGCGTTCCATGGCTTCGTCGTAGTCCATTCGTGACAACGGCAGCTGGAGGTCAAGCCCGAGAATTTTCTTTGCCAGGTCGGCAATCATGCCGTCCATGAACGTGAGCACGTCTTCCATCTCGACAAACGACATTTCAATATCGAGTTGGGTGAATTCAGGTTGACGGTCGGCGCGAAGGTCTTCATCCCGGAAACAGCGCGCCAGCTGAACGTAACGGTCGTACCCGGCAATCATGAGCAGCTGCTTGTACAACTGCGGCGACTGCGGCAAGGCGTAGTATTTGCCCGGATGAACGCGGCTGGGAACCAGATAGTCTCTCGCGCCTTCGGGAGTGGACCGCCCTAACATGGGGGTTTCGACTTCGATAAATCCGTGAGCGTCTGTATAGTCGCGCAGCGTCTTAATCATGCGGTGGCGAAGAATCAGGGCTTCTTGCATAGCGGTGCGGCGCAAGTCCAAATATCGATATTGCAGACGGACGTCTTCGCTTGGCAATTCTGGAATACTCGGATACACGGGCGGCTGATTGCACTTGTTGAGAAGCGTCATTTGAGTCGGACGGACTTCGATTTCCCCTGTCGCCATGTCTGGATTCGCCTGACCAACGGGTCGAGCGCAGACCTTGCCCGTTACTTGAACGACGTATTCCATTTTCAGCCCTCGCGCCTGCTCGAGCAGCTCTTCGCCCGCTTCGGGAGCGAACGCCGTTTGAGTAATTCCGTATCGGTCTCGCAGATTGACAAAAACCAAACCGCCCTGATTGCGAATTCGGTCAACCCAACCGCAAATCGTTACTTCCTGTCCAATATGTTCCGCCCTCAGGGCGCCGCACGTGTGTGTTCTGTACATGATAGCTTATTTAATCCTGTAATTCTTAACCCGAAGCCGTCATAGACGACGCTGCTTCTTATTCTATTAATATTATATAATACTATAAACGCCGATTATAGCAAGGGGGGAGAAGTTAATTAGAAGCGAGAAACAAGGAGTGATAAGTTGGCAAAAGCTCTCAACATTCTTTAATCGGTTGATCATTCCGCCGCTGACGCGTGTGCGACAAAAGTCGGTAAAACCAACCATTCCCACGGCGATCCAAATTTGTTTCCCCTCAATAAAAAACGATGTCTCGGCTCTCCCTTGAACGAAACAATAAAACCGATATAATCAACTAATAAAAAGTTGCGATTTGGAAATAGGAGTTCCTTTTCGCCTCTGACTCCAAAGTCAGATTCAAGCGCATATATTAATATTGTCAAATAAATTCATGGCCAAGAAGAAAACCAATCCGTCAGAATCCGTCGAATCAACCCCTAAAACCCGCAAGCGCGCCGTTAAGCTCAACGAAAAGGATACGCGAACGCTCGAGGCGCTCAATCGTTTGGCTCAAAGCGTAATCAACGCCGCTAACGGCGCTGGCGAGCCGGAAATGTACATTCCGTCCAGAAGCCTGTCGAACGTCTGGTTTGACGAGAAGAAGCGAATCATCCAGATGGGCGACCGCACTACAACGCGGCAGCTGTTCAATCTGTCTCAAGCCAAGGCGTTTATGCAAACCATGCTCGTTGCGTCGGGAACCTCTGAACTGATTCGTCAAGGCAAAACGACTTCAATTCGAGGTTTGTACTATTTGATGAAGCATACTATCGAGCACGCCAAGGAAGAAACCTTCAACGACCAGGGCGAGTCCGACCCGATTATCGAGGACTGCGAGGTGTTGCTGGAATGTTTGCGCGAAGAGATGCACCTGTACGCTCAAACCCGCGGCGCCATGGTCGGCATGATTCAAATTGTCGATAAAGGCGACACTATCGACTGCGCTCGAATGGGGTCAGGCGGATATGCTGTGCCGTCAATTGTCGAGCCGGACGTAATTCAGTTCAAAAACTGCAAAGCGGACTTTATTCTCCATGTTGAAAAAGACACCGTCTGGCAGCGATTTAACGAAGACAAATTCTGGAAGAAGCACAACTGCATTTTGACCCACGGTTCCGGTCAGCCGCCGCGAGGCATGAGACGTCTGCTCTACCGCATGAACAAGGAACTCAAACTGCCGGTTATTTGTCTGTTAGATAACGACCCATGGGGATACTATATTTATTCTGTTATCAAACAGGGATCAATCAATCTGGCTTTTGAGTCAAAGCGAATGGCAATTCCCAGCGCCAAATTTTTGGGCTTGCGCTCTAAAGACTTTGAAGCCTGCGGGCTGTCGAAAAGCGCAAGAATCAACCTCAACGATTCTGACCGTAAGCGCGCCAAACAGATTGCTGAATATCCATGGTTCAAAAACAACAAACCATGGCAGCAGGAAATTAAACTGATGCTCGAAAACGGGTTCAAGCTGGAAGTCGAATCGCTCATCAGCAAAGACATCAGCTACGTTACCGAGATTTACACGCCTCAACGCCTGGCGGCAAAGGATTGGCTGGACTAGAATCATTCGGAATTCGGAATTCGGAATGCGGAATTAGCAATTGACATGAAATTTACATCATTATCGCCGGAAAACCGTAAACAAGCTGAAAGAGTTCTTGGCTATCTTAACTTTTCGACAGGAAGTTTTGATCCAAAGTTTTTCCGTGATTTGGACGATTTATTTTACGATTTGGACATTCTCAACCGGGCGCAGCAGGATCGTGAAGCCACGTTTATCGAGCAAGGTTCTTCTTTATCCGGGGAGAGCAAACAGGCTGTCGCCGATATGTCTGAATCATCCCAAACCGTTCCGACTTATCAACTGCTTTACAACGTTCTCAAAGACGGCCTGAACTATCTTCAACAGGAAACGACAACGTTCAAAAATAACGCTCAGGCTCTCGGCGCTCTCTGCTTTACTTTCGACCACGTCTTGCCGGCATACAAGGAATTTCATAAAGATTTACTTTACCATCAAACGGAAGACGCTCTGTTTACCTCGTTTTTTATAGCGCGAACGCTGCAGTACGTTCTTCAGGCGGAAGCGCCATGGGACGACTTCAAACAGGCGGATATTATTCATCGTCTTAACGACTACGTTGGCTACCGTCCAACGGCGGTTTTACACAACCGCCAAAAGATGCAGCCGTATTCTCACGAGTTCTTTCAGCCTGTTCCTTTATATATTGAAGGCGTCGGCATCTGGAAAGGTCCGTATTACGACGTCTGCAAAATAGCGTTGGAGATTCTGCACAATACAGACGACTCCATTTTAACCAGAGCGTACTTCGATCCAGACAAGATGCGCGAGTTAGCTATCGACGTCCGCACGATGGATTTTGATCATCCTGTCAATCGCAGGCTTAATTATCCTTTTGGCTCATGGGACGCTTCCAGTGTAGACAACAAGGGCTTCTTCCGACGATACATCATTCATCAAACGACGCTTGACGCCATTTGCAGTCGAACGCTCAATTCGAACCTGCCTTATGAAGAACTCGTTTACGAAGCCGGCGCCGTTCTGGCTGGAACGATGCTCATGGGCGCGTCGATTAACGGTTCCAGTCCGGATTCGCATGACAGTTCCGTTACTCTTTCCAAACTGCTGTTGATTGTCGCCCAGTATCGAGACGAATTTTACGAGTCTCTGATGGAGAAATCTCCAGAGCCAATTCGCACCCGGCTTATTGAAGAAATCAAAACGTATCGACAGCCCTTTGGAGCCGCAAGACAATATTTTAATCATATTTTATCCAAGCTCAGGGCAGAACAGCTTCAAAACGTTCAACTGGCGAGGCTGTACGCCTGGATGGGGTATCCGGAAGCGGCGCAAGACAGAGCGGGACTGGTTAAAAGCGTTTCCGCCCGAATGAGATGTCAGATTGATTGCCTCATTACCAACGCTCATTCTCTTCTCGACGATGACCATGTAGACGAAGTCGTACCGTTGATTAAACAAATCGAAACGATTCTGGACGACGGCATTCAGTGCGGAGCCTTTGCCGACCCCTGGAACATTCTCGGTTTTGAAGGACAATTCCCGCTGTTTCATTCCGCAGAAGACACGACGCCAGACCAGCGAATTGACGAACTGATCAACCTCATGGGAGCGATTTTCAATCTCTATTCCAGAGCGATGCGTCAAGCCGCCGTGTTTAATAAAACGTCGTTAAATGAAAAGTTCTCGGCTAACATGCATCGATTGGCAAACTGGTGGGATCAATTTGCCTCAAGCGAACTCAGTTCTATCGAAAGCATATCCGGAGAAGAAAGCTGGGAGTCAGCCAACCTGGTTGCAGACGCGTTAGCAGTTTGGAAAAAAGCCGGCGCCGCTGCAGGCGACATCAAATTCTGGCGTCCGCAAGTGGAAAACTTCGATTCGACAAAAGCGTACGCGCTGTTAATCGAAGAACTCATGGATCAAAACGATTACGTTGCCGCCATGGCGCTGCTGATGAACTGGCTTAGCGCGTCTGACGAAATTCTCCTGGACGACGGAGACTATACTATTCATCCGCTGATTCTTCGATGGATGGAAGAGCAATGGTTTAACTCCACAAAAATTGATCGCATTGAAGGACGGCGCGGCAAGGAAACAAAAGACGGCTGGTCGGCTGCGAAAAAGTTTATCGATTTCCTCGAAGCCAACGCCGGCGCGTACTGGGAAATTCCTCATCTGGAAGTTTCTCAAAACAAGTTCCCGTCTTTTGACGAATTTAAACAGGGGCTTAAAGACGACGCCGTCGACAGCGACAGCTTTGACGATCTGTTTCTCAATTTTATGGGAATGCCCAAGCCCCCAGCCAAGGACGCCAATCCCGACGACTTCATTCCTCTTGATGAAAATGAGGAAGATGAAGACTTTGACGAAGACGACGAAGACGAGGACAACCTCTTCCGCAGCGCTTACGAAAACGTCATTTATCACGATACAACAGACGACGGAATCGACAGCGACATGATGGACGACAAGTCCGCCGACCCGCTAGGCGATTTCGAACTGACTGATGAAATGGAAAGAATCAGCGACCGTCTGTTGTTTTGGGTTACGGTCGCTCGACTGTGGAAAATGTCAGCCGTCTTTTCGCTTAACTATGCCGGCGATCATCCTGACAGAGACGAAACGCTGCAATCGTGGGCAAAAATCGGGCGCGAAAAACTCTATCAGCTGCTCTATTTGGCAAACGAAGTGGAACGGTTCAAGATTTCCGCTCCGACAGACTCTCGCCAGTCCATGATCGAATATGAACAGCGCCGATCAATTAAAGACGCTCTCTTGGAACGGCTCATGTCAACCATTGTCGAAATGGAAGACGTTTGCCGCATTCTTGCCGCAACGCAAAGTGAGCCAATTCCCGCAAAAGACAACTCGTGGGAAACGCTCAATCAACAGATTCTTCAGGCGGTTCTCCATTCAGACGTCGAATTGATTCACAAACTATGGCAGCCGTTTTTGGAAGTTCTAAGCGAACAAACGCTGCTGTATCGTCCGATCTCTCGCGGTGGAAGCGTTCAAAAAATCGCAAAGTCAAAAGGCGTTCAGACTGTTATCCAACGTCTGCTCTATACGCTCCCCAAACTCGGGCTGATGTTATTCTCCGTAGATCTGATCAAGATCAGTCAAAAGATTGAGCAGATTCATCCAATAGGCATGGGCGCCATTACCCGTTTTGACAAAATATTTGAAGTCGCCTGTTTTGGGATGGTTCGCAGCATTATAGAAAGCAGCGCCCATCGACGTCCAAACTGGTCTGTCAAATCTTTGACTGAAACGTTGGAAAAACTCGCAGAAGCTCTGTTATTAACCTGGCTGCCTCACGCTAACGGAATTCGCGTTTCCTCAATTGAACCGGTTCTCGGTCAAGATCAGTGGGCTCGCTGTCAATCGTTTATCAAAAAATACGGGAAAGACCTGTTCTCACCTATTCACATGGGCTATGGAGAACTTCAGGCGATTCTTCATCAGACCGTTCCTGTATGGCTGAAAAACCTTATGGAATCCGAAGAACCGGAGGTGGGTGAAAAACTGCTGGAAGATTTAAATAACGATAAAATCTCTTTTGAGGAAGCGTGTCACTGGCTTGAGCTTATCTACGACACCGTTATGGAGTATTTCGGTCAATACATTGACTACAACTCAACCACAACGCAGTCTGATAAAGGAGAAATGCTCTATACGTTACTGGATTTTCTGCGTATTCAAGCTGGCTACGACCGCATTGTCTGGAAGCTCATGCCTGTTTCGACCATTCATTCCGTCCTGGTTCACGAAGGAAAAATGGAAGCGGCAGACTTCTGGCTTCAAGCAATTGCGCATCGTCTAAATGAAGAAGCGGATTCTCAATGGGAACGTTACATTCAGCTTCAAAAGCAATATGGCATGCTCATGTCTGCCATCGGCGACAGGATTGAAGAGCGCTTTGTCAGACCGCTGGAAGTTGAACAGTTGTGTTCATTGATTGAACCAGCCATCAACGAAAAGCGGGAAAAGAAGCCTCTGGTTTCGTTTAAGGCGTTCAGCGACGGCGTCGCTCAATTTGCTCAAACGCCAAAAGGCAACGGATTCGAATTGCCCGCCTGGCTTGAATCCATCGAAAAAGAAGCTCAGAGAATTCGCAACCGTTCGGAAGAAGAAGACGAAATGCTCGACTTGTCCGCTTATATTAAACCTGTTATGCAAACAAAAGAAAAGCTGCTCAAGATAATAGCAGAAATGAAAAAGCGGATTCCCTGAATCAACCAATAAATAACGAATCAACGCGACATTCGTTATATTGCGCTTAATATCAGGGGCTGACAAAATCGTCTCGTACAAGAATGGCTCTTACTCTCGAAAGAAAAAGCAAGCGTTAATCATCATTAGCGTCTTGCTTTTTTCTTTATGAACGTTTAACGCCTGCGGTTATTAATTCGTTCAAGTTTATGATTGACAAATGAACGAAAAGAATTCTCTTTAGCGCCTCACGGTCTAAAAACATTTGACAATCATTAATCCGTCAACATGAACATGCGTTTGATTCAATTGCGTTATACTGTTTCATTCATAACTGAAAATCCTCTGATAATGCGTATTTTCAGGGCTTTTCTGCAACACTATCACTGTTCAATCAAACTTCAAAAACGTCTCAACGAGTTTTAAAGTTGTTATTAAAAACGTTCAGAGAAAAATCATAAACGTCAAGATTGATTAACAACTTCATCGTTATCGTTTCTCAAAATTATGGTCTGTCGATAGCATTATTAAAACTTTTTCAAAACTTTTTTAAGTATTTTTTATTTTTTTTATGTTTTTTTAAGAAAGACGTCTTGCATAATTCTGATTTATGGTATATTGTTTTATTAATAACACACGCGTTCAATTGAACAAACTTTTTTTCAAAGTCAAAACAAGATTCGTTCAAATTGATCAACGTTTTTTAGGTTCAAGGGAATACGCCTCACCAGTTAAATTCCGACAGACGCGGATCGTCTTCGGTCATCGAATTGAGTCGATGTCACGTTCGTTTACAAGAGGCTTCCCCAAACTATGGATGGAGGATTTACTGTGGCTACTGAAACCAAGAAGACTGCTACAAAGAAAACCGTTGCCAAGAAGGCTGCTCCGGCTGCTAAGAAAACTGCTGCCAAGAAGACCACTGCCAAGAAGGCTGCTCCGGCTGCTAAGAAGACAGCTGCCAAGAAGACCACTGCCAAGGCTGCTCCGGCTGCCAAGAAGACCGCTGCCAAGAAGACCGTTGCCAAGAAGGCTACGACCAAGGCTGCTCCGGCTGCAAAGAAGACCGTTGCCAAGAAAGCTGCCCCCAAGGCTGCTCCGGCTAAGAAGACTTGCTGCAAGAAATGCACAAAATAAGCTAACGCCAAAAAAGCAACAGCTTTATCTGGCAGAGTTACAGACAATCCTCGTTAACGATGCCAGATTTCTGCGTTTTTCGCATTTTCAAAACAGGATTGCAATTAACCAATTGCAGTCCTGTTTTTTTGTAAGCCGCTATACGGTCGATAATATTTCTGGAATACTATTATGGGGGGCGGGTATTACCCGCCTTTTTCGCGGACAATGTCCGCTCCCCGGAATGATAAAACTTTCTTTCGTCCGTCCACCTTCCATTTTCTTTCGAATTGAATATAATACGTCTATAATTTTCATCTAAAAAATAATTTGAATATTCAAGCAATACTGATATGTCATTAAATCCTCAACAGCAAGAGGCTGTCGATACATTATCCGGACCGCTGCTGGTTTTGGCAGGCGCGGGATCAGGCAAGACGCGAGTAGTAACGATGCGAATCGCCAACCTGATTAAACACGGCGTTGCGCCGCAGAGAATCCTGGCGGTTACGTTTACCAACAAGGCGGCAAAGGAAATGAAAGACCGCGTTATGCAAACGCTTGGCATAGCCAACTCGCATCAGCGCGGCGTCGCCGTTCCAGAGATTTCAACTTTCCATTCTCTTTGCGTTCGAATTTTAAAACGCAACATTCATCACTTGGGCTATCCAAACGAATTTGCCATTCGCGACCGCGGCGATCAGGAAAGCCTCGCCCGGTCAGTTCTCAAAGAGATTCATTGTCCGGAAACCGCTCTCAAACCGTCAGATTTGGTAAACCAGATTGGCGCGTGGAAAACGCAGGGCATTCGACCTCGCGACGCCAACCGATATGCAGAAACCGACAAGCAGCATCTTGCCGCCGTTGCGTATCGACATTATCAAGACGGGCTTAAAGCGTCAGGCGCTGTCGACTTTGACGATCTGCTTTTGCTCACCGACGATTTGTTTACTCAGTTCCCTGAAGTCGCTCAGGCGGAATCGGAACGCTTTGATCACATTCTCGTTGACGAGTACCAGGACACAAACCAGTCGCAGTACAAGATTGTTAAAACGCTGGCGCTGCGTCATCGCAATCTGTGCGTTGTCGGCGACGACGACCAGTCCATTTACGCCTGGCGAGGCGCCGAGGTAACGCATATTCTTCGATTTCAAAACGACTGGCCCGAAGCAAAAGTCATTCAGTTGGTAACGAACTATCGTTCAACCAACGAAATTATCGAATGGTCAAACCGTCTCATTGCGTTCAACCGCGTTCGACATCCCAAAGTTTTACAAGCAACGCGTTCAGGAGAGCGGCCTCGCATTCTCCAAATGGAAGACGGCGAAACGGAAGCGATGCGCGTCGTTAGAGAAATCAAACTGCAAATCAACAGCGGCAGACGTCCGTCTGATTTCGCGATTCTCTTTCGAACCAACGAACAGCCCCGCGCCTTTGAAACGGAGTTCCGGCGTCAGCGAGTGCCTTACGTGTTAGTGGGCGGGCAATCTTTTTTTGACCGAAAAGAAGTTCGCGACATTTTGGCGTACCTGCGAACGGTCGTTACAAATAAAGATGAAATCTCTTTGTTGAGAATTATCAACACGCCTGCCCGCGGCATCGGTCAGACAACGGTAACGCAAATCATGGAACATGCTGTTGCCAATCACATTCCTATTGCCGAATTCCTTCCACGCTGTTCTGAGACGCTCAATTTCAAGCCGCAAACCGCCAAAGCCGTTGCCGGATTTCACGAACTCATTGCCGACCTGCGCCGCAAATCGAGACAAATGCCTCTGGTCGAATTTATCCAGTATTTGCTGGACAAGATTCAATACAAAGCGGAAATCATGCGTCTGTACGAAAAGCCATCGGATCAGGATGAGCGCTGGAACATGGTTCAGGATTTGGTCAACGCGGCGGGCGAGTTTGTTAAACGTCAGCAGGAATCCGGAGAAAAGCCGACGCTCTACAACTTCGTTCAGGAACTGACGCTTTCAGACTGGTCGTCCTCGCCAGACGACAAAGAAGAAAAACTGGCGGGAAACAACGTTACGCTCATGACGCTTCACGCCGCCAAAGGGCTGGAGTTCCCGGAAGTGTACATGGTCGGCATGGAAGAAGGGCTTTTGCCGCACAAAAAGTCGATTGAATCGTACGAGGAAAAAGACATCGACGAAGAACGCCGCTTGTGTTACGTCGGGTTTACCAGAGCAAAACAAAAGCTGACGCTCACGTTCGCCTTGACGAGAATGAAATGGGGCAAACAGCGCGAAACGATTCCCAGCCGATTCCTGTACGAAGCCACCGGACAATCCGAGAACCCCAACTACTACGCTGCTAAAAGCGGGCGTCCGCCTAAGAAAAACAATCGATAAAAGACGGCGTTCTATTCAAAGTATTTTTCCCAGAGACTTTCTGTCCAAAGGCAAATGGCGGACTGCTTGCCATCGTCGGCAATAACAGGGTCAACGGCAACGGCATCGTAGAGCGATTTCCAGATGCGGAAAATTTCGGTCATTTGAGCGTGGTTTTCGACTTTCTCAACCGTCAAACCGAGGATGTTGGACTTTTTCGAGAACTCGTCGGCAATCGCGCTTGACGAAAACAACACGACGGCGGAAATCGGTTTGCCGTCGGGCATTTGCGTGTTGATAACAACGTACTTCTTTTCAATTCCCGGCTCTGACATGACGTAAGCGGGATACTGCCAAGGGGCGGCGCGGTCTTCGCCTTCCTGTTTGGATACGGGAGGAAGCTGCTCCAGGATGTTGTCGATGGAGTCAATCCATTCCGTTTTGACAGCGCCGTCTTCTGTTACTTGAGGATTCCACGCCAGATGAGTATACGGCTTGTTAAACAGCGTCAGGAAAAAGACGAGGTCTTTGTACGTAAACACTGTTCGGACTTCCGCGCCGAGAATCGCGGCTTTCTCGACGAACTTCTCTGCTGCGCGTTCTTCCTGAAACAAAGCAATCGCGAATTCCGGGTTCTCTTCCGTATGCGCGTCCGTCGACAGGCAGACGAACCCGTTTTCAATCAAAACAACGTGAAGCGGCAATCGAAGTTGACAGATTTTTTCCATAGCAGGGAGTAGGGAATGGGGAATAGGGAATAGTTTAATTCGGAATGCGGAATTAGGAATTACGCAAAGCGCATTTCAATTATTAATTTATTATACATTGTATGAACATTGCGTCAAGACGGCGCTGTTTTTTTCCTGTACCCTCTTTTATTCTAATTGCAATTCTATTATAATAAGGAATATTATATTGAGGCGTTTGCGTTTTCTCGCAACTCGCAACTCGTAACTCGCAACTCCATTTCAAATTGTCATCATGAAACACACAGTTTTAATCATTTTATCGACGCTGGCGCTTTTGCTGTCAACGTCCAGCTTTGCAGACGACTACAAGCCCGGCGACGCGATTACGCCTGCCGATTATCCCAGTTTAAAAAATCCGGAGATGAAATTCGGACTGATCAACAAGCATGGAAAGCCTTTTGCCAAAGACCCGACGGTCGTCCGTTTCAAAGGAAAGTACTGGATGTATTTCTCTCTTTTCTCACTTGACCCTCAAAAAACCGGTTACGACCTGTATATTGGCATAGCAACCAGCGACAACCTGACCAATTGGACTTATGTCGGGGCTGTTACACCGCTGTGCGAAGGCGACAAAAAAGGCTTGGGCGCTCCTTGCGCGAAAGTCTGGGACGGAAAAGTTCATTTGTTTTATCAGTCCTACGGCAACGGTCCCAAAGACGCCATTTATTACGCGGCGTCAGAAGACGGACTGAACTTCAAGAGCGTTTATCCAACGGCGATTTTCTCGCCCAAGGGCGACTGGACAAACGGTCGGGCGATCGACGCTGATTTTATCGAGTTCAAGGGAAAATGCTTCCTCTATGCCGCCACCCGAGACCCGGAAGGGAAGATTCAAAAACAGGTTGTTGCCGTAGCGGAGAATCGGGACAACCTCGCCCCGGACCAGTGGAAGCAATGCGATCATTCCATTCTCGAACCGACTCTGCCATGGGAAACGCGCTGTATAGAAGCGGCGTCCGTTTGCGAACGCGACGGGAAGCTGTTCATGTTTTATGCAGGCGGATACAATAACGACCCGCAGCACATCGGCTTGGCGCAGTCGGAAGACGGAATCCTCTGGACGCGCGTCTGGAACGTCCCGTTTATTACCAACGGTCCAAAAGGACAATGGAACTTCAGCGAATCCGGACATCCCGGCGTCTTTATTGACCCGGAAACCGGCAAGACCTGGCTGTTCTTCCAAGGCAACGACGAACACGGGAAATCCTGGTTTCTGTCTCGCGTTGAACTGGAATGGGTTGACGGCTTGCCGAAAGTCAAATAGCGGGTTCTAAAAATATGGACTTCTACGCTGAATAGGGGCGCCGCCGCGTCCCTATTCGCTCTGTTTATCAGCTTCTACGATGGCGATACGACCGTCGATAATCTCTTTGATAACTACCGTAACGCCGGACGGTAAAGCGGGACCGGGCGTCATAGCTTCCATTTCGTCGATTCGCCCTTGAATGGTCAGCTGAATTTTGCCGGTATTGGTTTTGTTTTCGGGAATGGGAATGTAGACCGTCGCAGTTTTTCCGATGGCGGATTCAACCTTAACGTTTCCGCTTGACTGCAGCTTGTTGATTAATCCCAAAATAAACGCGACAGCGGCGCCGGCAACCCAGCCGCCAATGAGCGCGCAAGCAAAACTAACAATCGGATGCAGCTTGGCGCTGTCCGCCCATAAACCGATTACGCCAAAAAAGGCGCTTGCAGCAACTATGACGCGAAAACTCAAAAAACGCGCCAGGGAAATCACGCTCCCGCTGCCAACGTCGGTATCGCCAGCGCCAACGTCTCCGCCGTCCATGTCAACGTCAGGAGCGTCGACGTCGTTGAAGTCGCCAAATCCCAGAATCATCATCAGGAACTGGATTACCATAATCAACCCGCCGACTACGGCGCAAATCAGAAACAGGGTATGAAGCATTGTCATGGCGCTAAATAAGGGGTTTGAAGTAAACGTTTGGAAAGAGTCCTTCACTATTCCTATTTATAATATACGATTTATTTAAGAAAAAGAAACCGGGAAACAGAAAAATACTGGAAAATTCTTGATTTTTATTTTTGATTGGTTTATAATTAGTTGCGAGTTGCGAGTAGCGAGTTGCGAGACGCCGCTCCCGTTGGTCGCTAACATATTCTTACTACTGCCTACTGCCTATTGCCTACTGCCTCCCTCCCTGCCATGAAACATTCAGTATTAATAATTATCGCCGCTGCGCTGATTGGCGCGTTTTGTCAAACCCAAATTCAGGCGGCTGATCCCGCGCCGTGGAAAGTCGTATCGAGAGAGAACATTGCATCAGTCTGGTCTGGAAATCCCGTTCAGTTCGCGTTCGTTCAAAAAGAAGGACAGCTGTTTATCGGCTTCTATTCCGGCGAGGACAAGAGCATGGTCATCGGTCAGAAGCGTCTGCCGGACGGAGACTGGAAGTTCAAAAAACTGGATACGAAAATCGGCTGGGATTCTCATAATTATATTACCATCGCGTTTGATAGGGACAATTGTCTTCACGTCTGCGGGAACATGCATTGCGTTCCCATGATTTATTATCGATCGGCACAACCGCTGGATATAGAGTCTCTTGAACCGATAAATTGCATGACAGCGGCGGGAACGACGATGGAAGAGCTTCGTCAGGCGAGGGAAAACAGAGTTACGTATCCGTCTTTTATGAGTTCTGTCGACGGCGCGCTGGTTTTCACGTATCGCGACGGGGCGTCCGGGAACGGAAGTCAGCTGTGGAACGTTTATGACCCGGACTCCAAAACCTGGAAACGGTTTTTGGACGCTCCCATGTTTGACGGCTTGGGGAAATGCAACGCCTATTTTAAAGGTCCGGTCAAGGGACCCGACGGCTGGTATCATATCGCGTGGGTTTGGCGTGACACGCCGGACTGCGCGACGAATCACGATTTGTCGTACATACGAAGTCGGGATTTGATCCATTGGGAAACCAGTCAGGGCGCGCCGCTGACGCTGCCTGTAACAGAGCGGACAGGTGAGGTTGTCGCGCCGCTGAAAAACGGCGAGGGACTGTTCAATCCGTTGGTTCAAATTGGGTTCGATACGCAAAATCGCGTTGTGCTAACGTACACGCGATACGACGAAAACAAAAACAATCAAATCATGCAGGCGCGTCTGGAAAACGGCGTCTGGAAATATTATCAAACGACGGACTGGACGCATAGCTGGGTCTTTTCCGGCGGCGGGTGCATTCCGGGCGAATTGTCGTTCTCTGCCGTTCGATCCGAAAACGGGAAGCTGTATCAGTCGTGGAACCGGAAATATGAGAAGTCCGGGGACTTTGAACTGGACGCTGAAACGTTCAAACCAATCGGAGCCGCCCCGCCCAAGTCGAAAATCCCGGCGGAATGTTACAAAGTCGAGAACACGCAAGAGAATCAAGGTCGAAAGACGTTTGCTATGAATGATAAGACCAATCCAAATAGGCTGTACTTTTTCATCTGGGAAACGCTGCCGATAAACCGGGATCGACCGCATAACGTCGTTCCGCAGCCCAGCCAATTGAGAATGTTTGTTTTGGAGCGAGAGTAGTTAGGCAGTAGGCAATAGGCAGTAGGCAGTAGGCAGTAGTGAGAATGCGGATTTGATGGTAGCGTCTTTCTCGCAACTCGCCACTCGCAACTCGCAACTATATTGGAGAAATTATAATGATAAAACGACTTTTTAGCGCAGGCGTTGTCGCGTTCGCGCTTATGATGAATGTAACAGTCGCAGACGAAGCGCAAAAGCCAACAGCGACTTTGGAGGAGAATTTTCAGACGGCGCCCATGATTCTGCCGGGCGATAAAATTTCTCTTAAGCCGCTGCCGTTGTGGCATACAAACGGAATCCTGACGGAAGAGCTGATTGACGAGTTCTTTGAAAAGGGAACGGAAAACGGGTTCGGCGGGTTCACGTTTTTACCGCTCGGTCGGACGCAGCCAAAGTACCTGTCGGACGAGTACTTCAGGCTCTTTGGGAAGGTTCTCGAATCCGCCAAAGCGCGGGGCGAGAAAGTCGTTTTCTACGACGACGTCGATTTCCCGTCCGGTTCCGCCTGCGGGGCGATGCTGGCGCAGTTCCCGGACTACTGCGTCAAACGTCTGGATATGGAATCATGGACGCAAACCGGCCCGAAGCCCAACGCAGAGTTCGTCTTTTCCCGTAAGCTGAATCAGAACTGGAAAGACGGCTATACCCAGGCGGCGGTCGCGATGAACCTCAAAACGTGGGAGCGAATCGACCTGACGCAAGCGAAGAATGCGGCTGTTACAGACGAAAAAATCGTCTGGACGGTTCCGGAAGGCGAATGGAAAGTCATGATTTTCTATTGTCTGACCGACAACCGCAAGGTGGACAACATGGATCCGGAAGCGATGAGGAAGTTCCTCACGCTGACGTACGATCAATTCTACAAGCGTTTCCCGGAGCATTTCGGAACGACGATTCCCATCTGCTTTTTTGACGATGTAACAATAACCCAAACGCAGGGTGGGCGCAACTGGACGCCGGGGTTTAACGCAAAGTATCAGCAGATGTACGGTCGAAGCCCTGCGCTGGATTATCCGGCTGCGTTCATGTCGATTGGCCCGGAAACGGCGGTCGCCCGGGTTCGGCTGTGGACGGTCAGAAACGAACTCTTTTCCGACGGCTATCCGAAAGTCGTTCACGAATGGTGCGCTGAGCACGGAATGATGTCTAGCGGGCACCCGCAAGGACCGTACGTAATTCAGCCGTGTAACATGTGCGGCGACGAGATGATGTTCCATCGTTCCAGCGACGCCCCGCTGTTCGACTCGATTCATTACTACGGGCACGGCCGCGACGGGTTCAAGGTTCCCACGTCCGCCGCCAACAATCTGGATAAACCGCTGGTTCTGGTCGAAATCTACGGGAATTATCGTGACGTCGTTCGAAACGGAAAACCGACCTTTGACGACAAAATGCTTTATCGCAGCGCGATGGAGATTTTCTGCCGCGGCGGAAACGTTCTCCTGCCGCACGGCATTTGGTCTGACCCGAAGACGATGTACATTCCCCCAGATATTTCGTGGCGAAACCCGAACCTCAACGGAACGCTGCCGCAGTACGGCGACTGGGTCAGCCGAATCAGCCTCATCATGCGTTACAGCCGACACGTTGCCGATATCGGAATCGTCTACCCGATTGACAACCTCAAGTCGTACTTTTATTTTCACGATAAATTCGCGCCGGGCGAACACCCGTTCGGATATTATATCCCGCCGGAGACGGACTACATGGCTGTCGGGAAAGCTCTCACGTCCAGCATTTACCGGGACTATACGTATCTGCACCCGGAGGTGATGCTGTCACGCTGTTCGATTGGGAAAAATGAGACGGGGCAGACGGTCTACAAGCTCAACAACGCTCAGAATTACGAGCAGTATCAGGTTCTCGTCCTGACCGGTTCCGAAATAATTTCCTGGAAGACGCTGAAACAGGTTTACGAGTTCTGGAAACAGGGCGGGAAGGTTCTGGCAACAACGCGCTTGCCCAATCGGGCGGCAGAAGGCGCGGAGTTTGACGCCAAAATCGTTGCGTGGATTAAAGACATGTTCGACGTCGATCCCCGCGTTCAGGGCGAAGTCGAGGCGGCGACCTGTGGTCAGGACGACATTGTTCTGCCGGAGCATTATCGCGAGGTTCGAGAACTCAACAAAGACGGGCAGTTCCCCATGACGTATCCGGGTATTGAACGTCAGACGCTGTCGGAGATACACCGCGACCGCGCCGTCTTTTTGCCGCAACCAACGCCCGCAGCGTTACAAAAGGCGCTGGACGAACTGATTGCCGTTCCCGATGTGAAAATCGTTTCCCATGACGGATCAGCCCTGCCGGAAAACAAAATTACTCCGCGTTGGGACTACGATTACGACGGCATGATTCAGTACATTCATAAAGTCAAAGATGGGCGAGATTTTTACTTCGTCGCCAATTCGTCCAATTCAGATGTCGCGCTGGACGTAACGATTCGTGGAACGTTCAAGACTCTGGAAATCTGGAATCCGCTTACCGGCGCCCGAACGCCGATTGACGAATCCCAGCTGACGCGAACGTCCAACAGCGTTACGATTAGCAACTTATCGCTGCCGTCCGTTACCGCTGTGATTATTAGTTGCGAGTAGCTCTAAATTCGCCGAAGGCGAATCCCTACTGCCTATTGCCTACTGCCTACTGCCTTATTACACTCATGAAATATTTACACTTTTTACTGATTGTCCTGTTTGCCACGACTGCCTACGGCGAGACGTTGCACGTTGGTCCAGATCAGGCGTTTTCACGTATTGAAGACGCCGTTGAGGCGGCAACGCCTGGTTCTAAAATAATCGTTATGCCGCACCCAAATGGCGAGCCGTACAAAGAGGTCAAATTAGTAATAGACAAACCGTACCTGATTATTCAGGCGGCCAACCCGAATCAACCCATTGTTCTTGACGGAGCAGGCGTTAACTATTCCGGCGCTGGTTCAACTCCCAGAGCGATTGTCCAGTTTAATTATGAGGGTTCCGGCAGTACGCTCGACGGTTTTGTTCTTCGCAACGCACATAACGATACGCACAACGCTGCCGGCGTGAGAATCTCGCAGGCGTGCAGCGTTACAATAACCCGGTGCGTAATTCATGACAACGATATGGGAATAATGAGCGACGGAGTTTTTGTACCACAGCGCGCTAACCCAACGCCCCCACCCGATATCAATACGTCTGATAAAAAAACTCAAATACTCTATACATTGCCTGGTCCTATCTGTTCTAAACAGCTCATAACGTATTGCCGCATTACAGACAACGGGGCAGAGGAAGAGCCCGGGTACAATCACAATCTGTATCTCGGCGGGGACAGCGTTAAAATTCAGTATTCGGAAATCGCCCGGGCGAAGACGGGACACAACATTAAATGTCGCGTTCGTCGGGTTACTATTTCCAACTGTTCCATTCATGACGCCGCCAACCGAGAGATGGACTTTGTAGACAGCAAAGGTTTTACAGAAGGACCAGGAATTGCTGAGATTGTCAACTGTTCGATTAAAAAAGACCCTTTGTGTAAAGGAAATCGCAGCTGTATTCATTTTGGAAAAGACGGCGACTATCCTCACCCAGGCCTTTTGATTCTGAAAAATAACTTCATTGAAACGCCGTTTTCCTCGTCGGTTATTGAAATGACAGACGGGAACGGCGTCATCCTGAATGACAACGTCTTTTCCGATGCCGGATCGGGCGCTCCCGCAACGCTTGTAAAAAAGCATGGAAAGAGAAACGTGCAACAGTCTGGAAATAAAATTCCAGAAAAATGGAAAATTGAGAACGAATAATCGAGTCTCGCTTTGCGACTATTCCCTATTCCCTACTCCCTATTCCCTAAATATTATGTTACATTCCCGAATCCTCCCCATTCTGACGGTTTTATTATTGACGATTCCCGCGTACGGACAGGTGGAACTGTCTAACGGCGATTTCTCCAAAACAACAGCTGCGCAACTGGCGTCTGACTGGGGCGTGAACGGCGATACAACGTCCGTTGTAAATGAAAAGATCGATGGGAAAGACGTCCCGGTTTTACGTCTGACGGTAAAACAGCCGCGGTCGAACGTGATGGTTTATCGCCGTATGTATCTTCCGAAGAATCCACCCAAAGCTCTTAAAGTTCAGTTGAAAGTTCGATACGAGAACGTTCAGTCCGGGGCGCAGAACTGGAACGATGGGCGGGTTATTATGAACTTCAAATCGTCCGATGGCAAGACGCTTTCGCCGACGCCGCACGTGCCGACGTTCAAAGGAACGTCCGACGGCTGGAAGAACGTTGAGTACGTTGTTGCCGTTCCAGAGGGAGCGGAGTTTGTCGAGCTGATGCCGTATTTCCTTCAGGCGCAGTCCGGGACTATGGACTTCGCGGCAATTCAAGTCAGCGCGACCGATCAGGCGCCGCCGGTGAAGAAAGAACGCCCCCGCGTTCAGGCGAAGCCGTCAACTGTTCAGACGCCGCGTGATGTAACAGGACTGTCAGAGCCGATTCGCGTGTCGGGGAATAGAATTGTCGATCGACAAGGCAAAGAGGTTTGGCTGCAGGGCGTCTGCATAGACTCTTTGGAATGGAGCGCAGGCGGCGAGCATATCGAGCAAAGCGTTGCGGTCGCTCTGAACGACTGGAAGGCAAATGTCGTTCGGCTTCCAGTCAACGAGGAATTCTGGTTCGGTCTGAACAAATGGCAAAACGACGGCGGGGAGAAGTACCGTCAGCTGGTCGACCGCGTTGTCGCGCTGTGCGCTGAACGCAAGGCGTATCTGGTTCTCGACCTGCACCGGTTCGGGACGCCGAAAGAAGAACATCGAAAATTCTGGTCGGACGCCGCTATTCGATACAAGAATCACCCAGCCGTCATTTTTGAACTGTTTAACGAGCCGCATGGCATCGATTTGGAAACGTGGCGCTCGTCCATGCAGTCGCTTCTCGACGCAGTTCGACAAACCGGGGCGAACAACCCTGTTATTGTCGGCGGTTTGGACTGGGGCTTCGATTTATCCGGCGTTGCCAGCGGCGAGTTTGTTTTGACAGATACAAAATCCGGTCGAGGGATTATTTATTCGTCACATATTTATCCGTGGAAGACGGGGTGGCAGAAAGCGTTTCTCGACGCTGCGAAGAAATACCCGATTTTTATCGGCGAGGTCGGAAACCTGCGTTCGTGGGACGATTTCAGCTTCATTCCCAAAAGCGCTCAAAATGAAGTCGTTGGAATGGACAGTCCATGGCCGGCGGACATGCTGGGCGTGATTCAGCATTACCGGCTCAACTGGACGGCGTTCAGCTTTCACCCGACGTGCGGACCCAACGTCATTAAAGATTGGGACTATACGCCCACAGAATTCTGGGGCGTATACGTCAAACAGGCGTTGGCGGGGAAGCAGTTCAAGACAAAAAGGTTGCGATGAGAGTTGCAAGTGGATGAAAGGCGGTAATGGAGTTCGCAAAGCGAACGAAATTACGCATTCGCCGTCAGGCGAACCTGATTTCGGGTTCATTTTAGGTTTGCCTTCGGCAAACTGCGTAATTCCGCTCCCGTTGGTCGCTTCATTACCGCCTTCCATTAATTGTTTACTCGTCTTTATTCGACAGAGTAACCTGAACGGACTTGGTCAGGTATTTCTTCGCGACGGCTTTGACCTGGTCAAGCGTAACGGCGTTGATGCGGTCGGCGGATCCCTTTTGGTATTCCGGACCAAATCCGAGAATTGTATCGACAGCCGCCTGTGACGCCTGCTCGCTGGCAGTTGTGTTGTCCTGGGCTTCCATGGCAATAATCATCTCTTTGGTCTTCTCAAATTCTTCTTCGGTAATCGTTCCCGCCTTTGCTTTTTCGATGTTCTTGCGAATTCGTGCAACAACTTCGTCAACGGCGTCCGGGCGAGTTTGGGCGACTACGGTGAAGTATCCGGAACTGATTCCAGCCATACGAATTCCGTGAACGCTGTAGACCAGCCCAGCGCCGCGCAGTTCCGGGAAAAGCCAGCCCCCAGGGTAGCCGCAGCCGGCAATAATTCCGTTGAGAACGTACATCGCGTTGTAATCTTCAACGTCGACCATGGACGGACATTCGTACCCGATGAGAATCATAGCTGTCGTCTTTTCCGTCTTGACGTGTTTGACAACCGATTCTTCAATCGTGTTGGGGAGGTCGTAGGAAACAACGGGACGAGCAGTTTGCTTGAGGTTTCCAAAGAGCTTTTTCGCCTGCGCGACAGCGTCTTCGGTGGAAATGTCTCCGAAAATCGCGACGACCATGCCGTCCGGCTGAACGTACGTTTGATGATACTTTTTGACGTCGTCGAGCGTCAAGTTGGAAACGGACTCAATCGTTCCGCCAACGATGTGACTAAATGCGCTGGTCTTGGGCAGAGCGTTGAAGAATGCGTCTCGAGCTTCGGATCGCGGGTCGGCTTTCTTTCTCTGAAGAAGACCGATTGCCTGAACTTTCAGCTTGGCGAATTCGTCTTCCGGGAACGTCGGACGGAGGAAACATTCCGCCAGAATTGCCGACGCCTTGGGGAAATCCTCTTTGAGCGTCAGGATGCTGCCGGACGTTGTGTTGCGGGCAGACGTGCAGCCGATTGTTCCGCCGATAAGGTCGAAATACTCGGCAATTTGAGCGGCGGTCATGCCCTTGCAGCCCTTCTCAAACATGGAGGCGGACAGCAGACTCACGCCAGCGTTTTCCGGCGTCTCGACAACGGCGCCGCCTTTAACGTAAACCTGCATCGAAACCAGCGGCAAGTTGGGAATCTGCTTTGTCAAAACAGTTACGCCGTTATCCAGCGTAAGCTGTTTGATGGGAGAATTGACCGCGTCAGCCGCGCTTTGCGTCGCTTTTTGAGATTTACCCAACGGGGTAATAACGACTTTATTGAATCGTTCCGGAACGAGGTATTTTCTGGCAACGCGCTGAACGTCCTGCGCCGTTACCTTTTTAATCTGTTCAACGTAGGTGTTGTCGAACAGCGGGTCTCCGGTGGCGATATAGGACTGCGCCAGGTTGTCCGCCTGCGCCTGAATCGTCTGAAGACCGAAAATCTGCTCGGCGACTTTCTGCTTTTTGGCTTTCTCGAGCAGTTCTTCCGGAATAAGAACGTCGCGCATCTTGTAGATGTCGGCAATGACCTGATCGACGACGGCGGGATAGTTCTCTTCCGTCAGCGACATCTGAACGGCAAACATGCCCGGCGCGTAGTTGGGCGTGGAACTGGACGCGCCAATCGACAGCGCCAAGGGGTTGTCCATGCAGTATTTTTTGACCAGCAGGGAACTTGCGCCCTCTGCCAGAACGTAGTCGAGAATGTCCAGCGGGTACATGTCGGGTGAATCGATGCTGACCGTCGGCCAGAAGACGGTAACATCGAAAGTCGCGCCGTCCATCTCTCTAACCGCCAGGCGCGGAGAAACCTGCTCCGGTTCCCGTGGAACGACAATTTCGGTCATCTTGCCGCGGGGCGTTCCCTCGTAATTCTTGCGAACGCGTTCGAGAATTTCGTCCGTTTTAACGTCTCCGACAACGACGAAAATCTGGTTGTTGGGAATGTATCGCTGTTTATAGAAGGAAATGATGTCGTCATTGGAAGCGCGCTGCAAGACGTCCAAATATCCAATAACCGGCAGACGGGCAGGATGCTTTCGATAGTGGGTTTCAGAAATCATCTTCCACATAACCCGGGCGCGGCTGGCTTCGCCGTCTCGAAGTTCCTGCTGAACAACCTGCAGTTCCCGATTGAATTCGCTGGGATTAAAGATGATATGCTGCATTTCGTCCGCGATAATGTCGACAGCCTTGATGACGTCTTTGGACGGGCAGTCGATAAAGTACGCTGTAACATTGATAGACGTAAAGGCGTTGGTAACGCCGCCCATGCGGTCTACCATGTCTTCCGTTTCCGCTTCGGTTCTCGTCGCCGTAGACCCGCCGGAAACAACGTGTTCAAGAACGTGGCTCAAACCGGCGCCCAGATGTCCGGTTTCGTTCATGCTGCCGGTGTTTTGAACAAAGCAGCGAACCGTTGCGTTGGGCGCAGTATGGTTTTCCTGAATAAGAATCGTCAAACCGTTGGACAGTTTTGCCATCGTCAAACCGGGTTGAAGCGTTTCGCGGCTGAGAACTGTCAGAGGTTCAGTGGCAGGCGCAGAAGATGAAGTTGAATTCATAGCAGAGGGGGTAGTTAGTGGTGAAGATTGAGCGAACGCGTCGCTAAAAGTAAACATCGTCAACAAGCCGAGAGTCAGCAGGGCAAGCCGCGACGTCCAGGCGTTGGAAAGGAATTGAATGGACATGTTTTTCTCTTATAAAGGGTTAAACTGATACAATATAATTATTTGAACTACTTATAATTATACACGAAAACAATATATAATGATACGTCAAAAAACCCCTATTTGTTCTTTTTTATCCAAAATAGAAGGGAAAAGTGAGAAAAGAGGCTGTAGGGAGTAGGGAATAGGGAGTAGGAAGTAGTTTTTGAGTTGCTAGCTGTTAGCTCCTGGCTATTAGCTTGGACGTTCGTGGTTCTTAGCGGTAATATTTAACGCTGGAAGCTAAAATCACAAAGCTAACAGCTAGCGGCTAGCAGCTAAAAGCTCATCTCCCCCCCTATTCCATTTAAAAATCGATTTTGATATAATAAATGAAAATTAATAATTAGAGCGTTGTTTAGATTGCCATCAAAGACGCTTTCCCTTCCTTTAACCCTGTAAAAATGATCATGACTGTCAAGAGAAAGATTTCCAGACGAGATTTCGTTAAAGCCAGCGTCGTCGTTGCCGGCGCGGCGGTTTGTCCGTTGTTTATTTCGTCCGAGGCGTTTGGAGCGAACGACCGCCTTCGCGGGGCCGTTTTGGGCGTTGGCGGTCGCGGAAATCATCACGTTCAGGCGTTTTCCAAAATTGACGGCGTTGACATCGTCGGAACAGTTGACGCTGATTTGAATCGCGCCAACAGCGCCGCTAAATGGGTCAAAGAAAAAATGGGGAAAGACTGTGGCGCCGTTCAGGACGCCCGCAAGATTTTTGACGACAAAAACATCGATTTCGTTTCTATCGCGACTTGCAACCACTGGCATTCTTTGCTGGGTATTTGGGCGGCGCAGGCGGGAAAACACGTCTACGTCGAAAAGCCATGTTCGCAAAACCTCTTTGAGGGCTGTCAGCTGGCCGCGGCGATGAGAAAGTACAACGTCTGCATTCAGCACGGAACGCAGCGTCGCTGCGACTTTGGAATCAAAAAAGGCGCAGTCGCCTGGGCAAAGGGAATGTTCGGGAAGCCGATTGCCGTCAAGGCGTTTGCCAACCGACCTCGCAATCCCATGCCGTTCCTTCCAGACGCCCCTGTCCCGCAAAACATCGATTGGGATTTGTGGGTCGGTCCGGCGGCAATGGTTCCCTTTAGCGAACGATACGTCCCGTACAACTGGCATTGGTACTGGAATTTTGGCAACGGAGAAATCGGCAACAACGGCGTTCATTACTTTGACGTCTGCCGAATCGGTTTGACGCAGCTTTTCCCCGATCTCAAATTCCCGAAAAACGTCGTCTTTTTCGGAACGCGAACGGTTATCGACAAAGAGCATAATTATAAGGACGCCGCGGAAACGCCAACCGTCATGCTGGGAATTTGCGACTTTAACGGGATTCCGCTCATTTTCCAGTCCTGCAATTTGAGAAATCGCAACAATGAAAAATGGAATCCGCGAGAAGTCGGCTGGTTTGTTACAGAAGACGGATACATTCAAGGCTCGACGTTCCATTCCAACAGTGGAAAGACGGAACCCGTCAATATTGACTGCGAAGCTCTCAACCCCGGCGACATCTTCCAGAACTTTATCAACTGCGTTCGCGACAATACGCCGGACAAACTCAACGCGCCGATTACCGAAGGGCATTTCAGCGCCGGAATTTGTCACTTGGGCAACGTCTCCTATCGTTCCGGGTCAACAGCGCCGCTGAGCGCCTGCCGCGAAGCCGTCGGAAACAATCCGATTATGCAGCAGACGATTGACGAAACGCTCGAAAACGTCCAGTTCTGCCTGCCGGAACTTGACCTCAACAAAGACGTTTCCTGGACGCTGGGCAAAAAGATTTCCATCAACAACGACACGTTCCAGATTGACGGCATGCCGGACGCCAACGCGCTGCTGACTCGTCCGCAGCGCACGCCGTTTATCGTTCCGAAAATTGAATAAAGTTAGGCATTAGGCAATAGGCAGTAGGCAGTAGTGGTTCGCTTTCGGCGAATTACTATTCCCTATTCCCTACTCCCAATTCCCTCACCCAATTAACCCCTCAACCATGACACGCACCATCACAACTATTGTTTTTGCTTTGTTTATCTCGCTGACGACGGCTCTGTTTGCTGACGAGGCGATTCAAGTCGTTAATTTTACCAACGGGACGGAAATTGATTACCCGGTCGCGCTGCTGCGAGGGCGTCTTTCAGACGAATCGTCAACGGAAATTGTCTGTACAAATTTATCGTCGCCCAAAGCGTCCCGGCAGATTCACGGCGACGCCTGGAAAGGACAGTTCAAAGTCCTGACTGAACTCGTTCCGGGAGAAAACGAACTCGAACTGACAAGCGGAGAACATAAAACGACTCTGAAACTGAACTACAAAAAGAACTCCAATCCGCTGGTTGTCCGTATGATATATATGACGGACTCAACCGGCGACACGGCGTTTCAAACGCCGTATGAAAACGACCCGCAGAATTACAAAGGTAAGCTCGATACGGCGTTGAAGCTGATGCAGTGCTTTACCGCAGAAACCATGAACGACGCCGGTTTGGGAAGAAAAACGTTCAATCTGGAACTGGACGAAAACGGCGATGTAATCGTTCACGTCTTCAAAGGGGAGAAGACGATGGAAGAATACGCAGATCTTTCTGATCACGAATGGTACGTTAAGGTCTATCAGGAAATTTCAAATGACTTCCCGTGGTACAATGGGAAAAACCTCGTCATTCCCGCCTATACGCGCTTTGATTCCGAAACCAAAAGGGCAAAATGTCACACAGCGTTGGGCGGCGGAAGTCTGGCTCTGTTTGGATCGGGCTGCATGTATACTTGGCCGGATTCTCTCGACGGCGTTGTCAAGGCGTTTACAGACTCTACGCCTGTTGATAAAGAACGTTTCCATGACGACACCGCTTATCGTTCCGTTTACTGGGCGGCGGCGTCAACGACAATCGGCGCGGCTTTGCACGAGTTGGGACACACTTTCGGGCTGCCCCATTCCAACCAGCCGCGCGACATCATGACCCGCGGAATCGACCATCTCAACCGCTTTTTCGTCATGCGGGAAGCTCCCAGCCGATACAATCGCGATTGGCTGGAAAACATGGATGACCGAGCCGCCAACTGGTCGCTCATTTCCGCAGCCGCGCTGAACGTCTGCCCGTTCTTCCAGGACGAAGCGCCGACTGAGAATCAGGGAAGGGTTAGTCTGCAAATTGTCGACGACGGGAAAGCCGTTGAGGTCGAGGCGGAAAACGGCATCGCCTATTTCGGCGCCATGTCTGACGGACATCGCCAGTTTTTCGTTGCCCCACAACCGGGTCAGGAACTGCCCAAACAGATGCGATTCACCGTTGAGGAACTCAAAGACAACGTCAAAAATTTCAAAGACGGTATGGAACTTCACGCCATTGACCGATACGGAAAGACGAGAAGCGTTCGTATTAGGCAATAGGCAAGAGGCAGTAGGCAGTAGTTTTTAAATTCGCCGAAGGCGAATTACTATTCCCTATTCCCTACTCCCTCACCCAATTAACCCCAACTAACCATGACACGTTATATTACAACTATCGTTTTTGCTTTATTCATCTCGTTGGCATCGGCTCTGTTTGCTGACGAGGAAATTCAAGTCGTCAATTTTACCGACGGGACGGAAATTGACTATCCGGTCGCGTTGCTGCGCGGGCGTCTGTACGACGAAACCGCTACGGAAATCGTCTGCACGAATTTGTCGTCACAAAAAGCGTCTCGACAGATTCACGGCGACGCTTGGAAAGGACAGTTCAAGGTTCTTGCTGAACTCGTTCCGGGGGAAAACGAACTCGAACTGACAAGCGGCGACTATAAAACGACTCTGAAGCTGAACTACAAAAAGAACTCCAATCCGCTGGTTGTCCGCATGATTTATATGACGGATTCGACGGGCGACACGACTTTTCAAACGCCGTATAAAAACGACCCTCAAAATTTCAAGGGCAAACTCGATACGGCTTTGAAGCTGATGCAGTGCTTTACGGCAGAAACCATGAACGATGCCGGATTGGGCAGAAAGACGTTTAATCTGGAACTGGACGAAAACGGAGACGTAATCGTTCACGTTTTCAAGGGGAAGAAGACCGCAGAGGAATACGGTTCCGTTTCCGATGAAGATTGGTTCGACATGATTTCTGATGAAATTTCGCCTCGGTTCCCGGGTCATTCTGGACGCAACCTCGTCATTCCCGCTTATACTCGCTTTGATTCCAAAACCAAAAAGGCGAAATGTCACACAGCGTTGGGCGGCGGCTGGCAGGCTCTGTTTGGCTCGGGTTGCATGTATACGTGGCCGGACTCACTCGACGGCGTCGTCAAAGCGTTTACGGACTCTACCCCCGTTGACGGCAAACATTATCATGACGATTCCGCCTATCGTTCCGTTTACTGGGCAGCGGCTGCAACGACAATCGGCGCGGCTCTGCACGAGTTGGGACACACCTTCGATCTGCCGCATTCCAATGAACCGCGCGACATCATGACCCGCGGAATCGACCAGCTTAACCGTTTCTTTGTCATGCGGGAAGCCCCCAGCAAAGAAAACGACGATTGGCTGGAAAACATTGACGATGAAGCCGCCAATTGGTCGCCCATTTCCGCCGCGGCTCTGAACGTCAACCGGTTCTTCCAGGACGAACCGCCGATGGACGATGAAGGGGAAGTCAACATTCAGCTCACCGACGACAATCAGACCGTTAAACTCGAAGCGGAAAACGGCATCGCCTTTTTCGGCGTCGCGTCCGGCGAAGATAGACAGCTTTACGTTGCGCCACTACCCGGTCAGCCTCTGCCTAAACAGATGAGTTTTTCTTTAGACGAACTCAAAGACAGCTGCGAGGAATTCAAAGGCGACTTGGAACTTCACGTCATTGATCGGTACGGGAAGACGGAGGGAATTCATATCAAGATTAGGGAATAGGAGTTAAAGGCAGTAGGCAATAGGCAGTAGGCAGTAGAGGTTTTTAAACTATTGCCTCTTGCCTACTGCCTACTGCCTAAAATCATGCTCTTCGCTCTGGCTGACTGTAACAGTTTTTACGCGTCGTGCGAGACGGCGTTCAAGCCGTTTTTGCGCGGACGCCCTGTTATTGTCCTGTCGAACAACGACGGGTGCGTTGTCGCCAGAAGTCGGGAAGCGAAGCAACTCGGAATCGCCATGGGCGCGCCGTTTTTCCAGATTCGGGAATTCTGCCGAGCCAATCGCGTTGCCGTCTTTTCTTCAAACTACGCTCTTTATGGCGACATGAGCCAGCGGGTTATGCAAACCTTGGCATCAACAGTTCCGGAAATTGAGCAGTACTCTATCGACGAGGCGTTTTTGAATCTGACGGGAATGCGAAACGTTACAACGGCGTTCGCCGAGTCTATCGTTGATCGCGTCAAGCTCTGGACGGGCATTCCGATTTCGATTGGAATCGCCCCAACCCGAACGCTGGCAAAAGTCGCCAACCGTCAGGCGAAAATGGACGGCATGAAAACCTGTCTTCTTCTGGACGAATCCAAGCGAATCGACGTTCTGAAACGCTTTCCGGTAGAAGAAGTCTGGGGCGTTGGACGTCAGCTGTCCGTCAAGCTGGAACGTATGGGAATCCAGTCGGCATTCGACCTCGCCCAGCAAGACCCGGTTCAAATCCGCAAACGATTCACCGTTATTCAGGAGGCGATGGTTCGAGAACTCAACGGGGAAACCTGTCTGGGCAACCAGCAGTCCCCGCCGACGGCGAAAAGCATTCAGACGTCTCGTTCGTTTGGCAAGCCGCGATACGAGTTCGACGCGCTTTCTTCCGCAATATCGACGTTCGTTTCCCGCGCGGCGGAAAAGCTCCGGGAGCAAGGGCAAGTCGCCCGCGCCGTTGACGTCTATATTCGCACCAGCCCATTTCGACCGGTGGCGCAATACTCTGCGTCAACCGTCGTTCCGCTTGGACGCCCCACCAGCGACACGCTCTTGCTGACTCAAGCGGCTCTTGACGGTCTTGCCAAAATCTTTCAGCCCAACTACGCCTATCAGAAAGCGGGAATCATTCTTATTGACTTGTCCTCCGCCGCTGTCAACAGAGCTCAGCTAACCTTTTTCGACGACCCGGAAGAACTGGAACGCCGCGCCGGACTGATGAAAACTCTCGACCGGCTCAACGAAAAATTCGGCCGCAGCTCTGTCATGACGGGAACTCAGCTTCTGGACGACTCATGGAAATCCGTTCAGCAAAATTCGTCTCCCCGATACACGACCGAATGGGACGATCTGCTGGTGGCGAAGTAAGGGAATAGGGAGTGGGGAATAGGAAGTAGTAATTCGCCTTTGGCGAATTCACCCCATCAATCTTAAAAGGAAACGGAGTTCTCAAGCGTCAAAATTCCTCTTGTCAAATTGAGTGTTTTCTGGTAATATATAATATAAAGCTGTTAGCTAATAGCTAAAAGCTAGTAGCTTTCTTTCATGCAACTAATTGTCCACACCATTTCCAAAACAACAAGGAGAGAACCATGCGTTGTACATTAATGAATATAGCCGCCTTTTTGGCTATGACCCTGTTTATGGCGTCCTGTTTTGCTGACGACGCCCCTGCCCCGACTGACGAAGCGCCTGCTGTTGAAAACGCAGAGCAGACTGCGGACGACGTTCCCGCTGAAGATATGGATGCGGAAGCAAACGTCGAAGAAGCTCTCGAAGAGGAAAGCGCCGATTCCGAAACTTATCCCGTCCCGGAAAACGGAACCCCGGCAGAATACCTGGCGTTTATCGGAAAGCTCATGCTCGTCGAACGTCCTCACGACCAGTCGCGGGAAGAAATGATTGCTCATTACACCAAACTGTGCAACGCTCAGGTCGCGGCGGCTGACAAGGTCATTGAACATAAAGACGCAACGCCAGAACAGATTCAGCGCGCTGTCGCCGTCAAAATCAAGAGTCTGCAGATTCTTATCAAGGCGGGAAACAAAGACGCTAAAATTCAACTGTACTCCATGCCGGGTCAGCTCGAAAAAGTCGGGCAGTCTCAAATTGCAGACGAAATTGTCATGGGATTGATTACTCTGACGTTCCAGGACGCCAAACAGAGCGGCGATTTTTCTGAAATCGAAAAGATTATCGAGCAAACTACTCAAACCATTAAAAAGACGCCTGCAGAAAACAAAGAAAAACTTCAGCGTCTGTACCTGATTAAACTTATTTGCGTCAAAGGACTCGGACAGCTCAAAGAAGTAGACAACTCGGCTGATTTTGAAGCGGTTATTGCTGAAATCAAAGAAGCCGGTTTGGGTGAAATGGTTGAAGACATTTTCATGGGCAAGCTCGCCAGCGCGCTGTCAGAATCGGTTGCTCAAAATGATAAAGTCAAGTTCGATAAAACTGCCAAAGCGGTTGATAACATGATTGCAGACTACGGAGCTAAAGCCAATCTGAAAGTTGCGGCAATCGCTTTCCAAACCGCTTTTACCGAAGAGGTGTTTGACGCAGACGCCGCTGCCGCTCGCTATGAAAAATACGCCGCGCTGTTTGAAAAGATTCAAGACGAAAGCGTTCAGAAAATTGTTAATACAATGCGCGGTTCCGCCAAGCGTCTTACTCTCAAGGGAAAAGAACTGCCGCTTACCGGCAAAACCGTCGACGGCAAAGACTTCAACATGGCTGACCTGAAAGATAAAACCGTTTTGGTTTACTTCTGGTCGCCGGGCGTTCCTCCCTGTATGGATGAATTCAAATACTTGAAACTCGCCTATCCGTCTTACAAAGACAAAGGATTTGAAATTGTCTGCATCGCTTTGGACCAGGACAAAAAACAGGTTGCCTCGTTCGTTAAAAAACACAATTTCCCTTGGATTAATCTGTGGGAAAAGGACGCCCTGGTTAACAATGTTTGCATCAGCGATTACTTTGGCATTGTAGCTTTGCCCTGCATGTTTATGGTTGGTCCTGATGGAAAAGTAATCTCAATTGACGCTCGCAACGACCTTCTGATTGAAACGTTGACAGATAAGTATGGTGAATTAACAGTAACCGAAGAAGACATCGAAGAAGTTGAGGAAGACGACGAAAACGTTGATATCGATGACGAAGACGATGTAGACGTTGAAGATGACGCCGACGTTGATGACGAAGACGATGTAGACGTTGAAGATGACGCCGACGTTGATGACGACGCCGATGTTGACGAAGACGTTGACGTTGAAGACGACGCTGATGTTGACGAAGACGTTGACGTTGAAGACGACGCCGATGTTGACGAAGACGTTGACGTCGAAGAAGACGCCAATGCTGACGAAGACGTTGAAGTTGAAGAAGATAATGCCAATGTTGAAGACGATAACTACGACATTGGAGAAAATGTCGATATCCAGGACAACGACGTTGATTTTTGAGAAAAAGAAACTGTTAGCTAATAACTAATCAGGCGAAACCGCCATGTCAAGCAATCCGTTTAGTACAAAGTTTATCCGTCCGGGAGCAATAGCGTATCAATGCGCTCCCGGCAAGTCGATAGCGTACTATGCGGATTGTTTTTTATCCAACGGTCGGCGCGGTCAGGTTGTCGGACCGCATGGGACTGGCAAGTCAACGTTTGTTATTGCATTTCAAAAAGAACTCGCCACTCGCGGGCTGGACGCTCATTTGATTACGCTTCACTCGTTTGACAAGAGCGAGTTAAATAATCTGTTAACGCTGAAGCCTGGTTCCATTCTAATTCTTGACGGTTTTGAACAGCTTCCGTTCTGGCGTCGCTTTAAGATTATCCATTCAACCCTCTGGCGTAATATCGGGTTGCTAACGACGTCTCACGTCTCGTTTGGTCTGCCGACGCTGCTGGAAACAAGCGTTGACCTTGAAACCACCCAAAATCTGGTTCGAACGCTTACCGGCTCTGAACCGCCTGAAAATCTGGAATCCCTTCTGACAAAACACAACGGCAACCTCCGCGAAGTCTTCTTTGACCTGTACGACGAGTGCGAAGGAATAAAGAGGCAATAGGCAAGAGGCAGTAGGCAGTAGTAAGTGGTTAGTGGTAAGTGGTTAGTGAGATGAACGCTTGCGTCCTAACCACTAAGAACTTATTACTAACCACTGAGCGCTGCGCTTGCGTCCTATTGCCTACTGCCTATTGCCTACTGCCTTCAACCCCTCCTTGACAAAATCGCCTCTTCTCGGATAATAATTTCATATTATTAATATAATATATTGTCAGTTCAAGACTGCAAATTGAAAAGCGGGAAGCGAGTTCCGCTTTTTGAATTGTCTGTCAATCCTTACCACTTTACCACAAACTACCAACCATGTCAGAAACCTTAGCTTTGAATACAATTCGCACTTTGGCGATGGACGCCGTTCAGGCCGCCAACAGCGGACATCCCGGCACGCCGATGGCAATGGCTCCCGTCGCGTACCTGCTTTATAACGAACGCATGAAGTACGATCCCGCCCACCCGCTTTGGCCGGGTCGCGATAAATTCGTTCTCTCGATTGGGCACGCTTCAACGCTGCAATACGCGCTGCTTCATCTGTGCGAAGTCGATCAGCTGGACGTCAACGGCGTTCCGACGGGCGAAAAAGCCGTTACGCTGGACGACTTGAAGGCGTTCCGTCAATGGGGTTCCCGCTGCGCCGGACATCCGGAATATCGTCACACGTCTGGCGTGGAAGTTACAACCGGACCGCTCGGTCAGGGCGTTGCAACGAGCGTTGGCATGGCGATTGCGTCCGACTGGATGGCGACCCGATTCGACAAGTCGCTCTTTTCCTCAAACGTCTACGCTCTATGCGGAGACGGCGACATGATGGAAGGCATTTCCAGCGAAGCGGCGTCTCTGGCAGGTCAGCTCAAGCTGTCCAACCTGTGCTGGATTTACGACGACAACGGCATTACGATTGAAGGATCAACCAAACTCGCCTTTACGGAAGACGTTGCCAAACGCTTTGAAGCGTACGGCTGGAACGTCGTGAAAGTCGCGGACGTCAACGACCTCAACGCGCTTCGTCACGCTTTTGACGAGTTCGAAGCGGAAACCGCCCGTCCGACGCTGATTATCGTTAAGAGCGTTATCGGATACGGTTCTCCCAACAAGGCGGGAACAGCCGCCGCTCACGGCGCGCCGCTGGGTGAAGAAGAAATCGTTCTGACCAAAAAAGCCCTCGGCTGGGATCCCGAGAAAAAATTCTATGTCCCGGAAGAAGTCCGACAGATGTTCCGACAGGGCGTAATCGAAAACGGTAAACGGGAATACGCTCAGTGGGAAGAAGAGTACAAGAGCTTTTGTGACGCCAATCCCGAAAAAGCCGCTCAGCTGGAAGCGATTTTCTCCGGCAAACTACCCGCCGGTTGGGACAGCGCTATTGAAGAATTCCCCGCCGACGCGAAAGGCATGGCGTCTCGAGCCTCAAGCGGAAAGGTTCTCAATATGTGCGCTCAAGGGTTGCCGTGGCTCCTGGGCGGTTCCGCCGACCTGGCGCCGTCCAACAACACGCTCCTCAAATTCGACGGCGCGGGAGAGTTCTCCGCCAACGACCGCGGCGGTCGCAACTTCCATTTCGGAATTCGCGAACACGCCATGGGCGCGATCTGCAACGGCTTGACACTTTCCGGACTGCGCGGATACTGCGCCACGTTCTTCGTCTTCTGCGATTACCTTCGACCTGCCATGCGTTTGGCGAGCTTGATGGGTCTGCCTAACATTTACGTCTTTACTCACGACTCCATCGGCGTTGGAGAAGACGGCCCGACTCATCAGCCGGTCGAACAGCTGGCGTCTCTGCGCTGCATGCCGAACATGGCTGTCGTTCGTCCCGCAGACGCCAACGAAGTCGTTTGGGCGTACAAAACCGCTTTGAATCAGAACACAACCCCAACGTGCATGGTTCTTACCAGACAGAACCTCCCAACGCTTGACCGTTCAACTCTCGCTCCCGCCAGCATGACGGAAAAAGGCGCTTACGTTCTTTCCGACTGTGACGGAACTCCGGACGTTATTCTTATCGGAACGGGTTCTGAAGTCGGAATCTGTCTCGAAGCGCAAAAGACGCTCGCTCAGCAGGGCAAAAAAGCCCGCGTTGTGAGCATGCCGTGCTGGGAATGGTTCGACGCTCAGGACGACGCCTATAAAGCCTCTGTCCTTCCCCAGGAATGCGAAAACCGCATTGCGGTCGAAGCCGCGTTGCCCTTCGGCTGGGAAAAGTACATCGGAACAAAAGGCGCCTTTATCGGCATGCAATCTTTCGGAGCCAGCGCGCCATTTGCCAGGCTGATGAAAGAGTTCGGCATTACCGCCGAAGCCGTCGTTGCCGCCGCCAACCGATAACGTCAATCGATTAACCTTATAATAAAAAAGAGCGCTCGCTGCTAGATGGCGATGCGCTCTTTTTGTTTTTGGGTGCACGCAAATTTTTCCGGCGCTCAATAGAGTTTTGACTCTGCAAAAACGTCTGATATAATACGTCGCGATAGCGGCAGCGGACGCAGTCCGCCGCATAGTCCCGAAGGGACGTAACTCTCTATAACCGGCGGTTTCA
>JAFZAL010000086.1 GCA_017557195.1 Thermoguttaceae bacterium
CCGGGCGGCTTGGAGCTGGGCGTGCACTGGGCGGAGCGCTGGGACGCCCTCCACGAGGACCCGGTTGGGCGAAGGACAGCGTTGACGTCAGCAAAAACGCAACCAACGTAAGCGCTGTCATTTTGATGGTTAATGAAGCTTTCATGTTTGTTTCTCCCATAATAATGTCAAAGGATAAATGTTTAACAGTTATGCCCATTATATCAAATTTTATACGAAAGAAAAAGGGCGTTTGCTCGAAAAATTTTAAAATGAGTGGATATTTTGGCATTTATTTTTACCGTCCCTTGCGAAAAAAAGCATCTTTGGTATAATATATAGTATCTCAAAATCAATATTGAATCTCAAAGGATTTTTCACTATGGACGTTGTACTATACCCGCATCCGTCGCTGAAGATGACCGCAAATCCGGTTCTTCGCATTGACAGTATTCTGCGTCAGCAGATTGAAAACATGTTCCAACTCATGTACGCAACCAACGGCGTTGGTTTGGCTGGTCCGCAGGTGGAGCTGCCATATCGAGTTTTTGTTATGAACTATACCGGCGACGCGGAAAAGAAAGACAAAGAGATGGTCTTCATCAACCCGATTATTCTCCGTCGGGGCGGGAAACTGGTCAGCGGTGAAGAAGGGTGTCTGAGCTTTCCCGGCATCTTTGCCAAAGTCGTTCGTCCAGAACGTGTTACAGTTCGCGCGTTTAATATTAAGGGCGAAATGTTCACCGCCACTTTTGAAGGGCTGGCGGCTCGCTGCGTTCAGCATGAAAACGACCATCTGGACGGCTACTGCTTCGTTGACCGTCTGGATGAAAACGAACGCCGCCGCATCCAGAAAAAGCTCGACAAACAGGTCGAACGCTATAACGCCGGTGAGACAATTAACAAAGGCGTTGACGTTCCGTCGACTGATCAACCGGAACAGGCAGAGTAGTTCTTCTAACGTGGAATTGACCCCCATTGCTTAATTCGTAACAGGCGTTATTCCACGTTTATTCTTTATTATGACATCATCATCGAATCTGCCGCTTATTAAGGGACTCAAACCGTTGTCAATCGGGAAAGTCTATATTGGATTCCCGGCAATTCAAGCGCCTTTAAGCGGGTACAGCGACAGACCGCAGCGTCATGTCACACAAAATCTTCATGAGTCCGTTGCAGATTTCCCGGAATACTCTGCCCTGCCCTCTGAATGGAAAACGTCTATTATCGGAGCGGCGGCAACTGTGGCGGAGGTCATGCTGGATCAGTTTGTTTTAACGGTCAAAAAGAGCGTTAAGGTAAATCAGCGTATGGGATTAGAGCCGTCTGACCATCCATGCGGGGCGCAAATCATGGGAGCGTTCCCGGAGGATTTTCCCCCGGCGGCGATGCGGCTTGTCAAAAGCGGATTCGACTGGATTGATTTGAACTTCGCCTGTCCGGTTAAAAAAGTATTAGGAAGAAAGCGCGGCGGGTTTCTTTTGTCTGAACCGGAAACGGCTCTGGAAATGACGGCTCGAACGCGTGACGCTCTGCCGGACGGCGTCCCGCTGACGATTAAACTTCGCAAGGGTTACGACGATTCCGCTCAGAGCGAGGATAACTTCTATAAACTGCTCAACGGCGCGATTTCAATCGGCGTCGACGCGGTTGCCATTCACGGTCGAACGGTGTTACAGCGCTATACCGGCGATGCGGATTGGTCGTTTCTCAAACGAGTTAAATCCGAGTTCCCGTCGCTGGTTATTTTGGGTTGCGGAGATCTGTTTTCCGCCCAAACGTGCCTTGACAGAATTCTAGAAACCGGCGTCGATGGCGTCTGTATTGCCCGCGGCGCGATTGGCAATCCATGGATATTCCCGGCGTTTAACGCCTTGGCGATGGGGCTGCCCGCGTTGCCGCCCCCCAGTCTGGAAGAACAGGCGGCTGTCTTGGCAGAGCATTTTAATCGATGTGTCGATTTATACGGCGAAAGAAGAACGTGCTCGATAATCCGCAAGTTTGGAATTAAACACGCGTTGACGCATCCGAGAAAAGACGAGCTGGTTGCCCGATTTGTAACAGTCCGAAGCCGAGAGGAATGGTTCTCGATTCTCAAAGAATTCTACGAAAAACAGGGAGCGGATTGAGCATCCGTTCCCTGTTCTTTATGTTCATTTTATAACCCCAATGCGGGATTAAAAGACGTTATTTGGAGAATTTCTTTGCCAGCAGTTCGCCAATCTGAACGGCGTTGGTAGCGGCGCCTTTACGGAGGTTGTCGCTGACGCACCAGAAGGTAAGCGTGTTCGGAGCGCTGGGGTCTTTGCGAATGCGCCCGATGAACGTTTCGTCTTTGCCAGTGCAGAGGTACGGCATCGGATAAACCTTGTTGTCGATGTCGTCCATGACGATAATGCCGGGGAACGCCGCGAACAGCTCGCGCGCCTTTTCGACCGTGATTTCCTGTTCGGTTTCGACGGAAATGCTTTCTGAATGGCAGTTTTCAACCGGAACGCGAACGCAGGTCGGGCAGACGCCGAAGGAGTTGTCACCCATAATCTTCCATGTTTCGAGAATCATCTTGACTTCTTCAGACGTGTATCCGGGGAAGCGATCCGGGTGCTTGGGCGAACCGATTTGCGGCATGCAGTTGAACGCAATCGGATGAGCAAAGGTTTCGTACTTGTATTCTTCCCCGCGAAGGGCGGCGGCGGAACCGTTTTTCAGGTCGCGGTTGCCGGCAACGCCTGCGCCAGAAGTCGCCTGGAACGTCGTAACGATAACGCGGCGAATCTTGCTGTAGTTGTACAGAGCTTTAAGAGCCATGACCATCTGGGTCGTGGAGCAGTTGGGGCTGGAAACGATTCCCTTGTGGTTGTCGACAGCGTCCGGGTTGACTTCCGGAATGACCAGCGGGACGTCGTCGTGCATGCGGTAGTACGCGGATTCGTCAACGACGAGGCAACCTTTTTCTCTTGCCCATGGCACAAAAACTGCGGCGACTTCGTCCGGCGTGGAACCGATAACCAAATCAACGCCCTCGAACGCTTCGGGAAGCATTTCTTCTACGACAACGTCTTCGCCTTTATATTTAAGAATCGTGCCAGCTGAACGTTTAGAAGCAATGAACTTCACCTTTTTGGACGGGAAGTTCCGGGTTTCCATGATTTCACGAATCAAAGTACCGACGGCGCCGGTTGCGCCAACAACAGCTGTAACGTTAAACATCGTTTGTATCTCCTTATATTTGTGGAGTGAAAAAACGTCAAAAGTCAATTCGCCCGCCGCTACGCAACGGTCAAAGACGAAAAAACCATATTAATTGAGCGGTATTCTATATTAATTTGAGAAAAATACAAGGGAGAGCAAAGAGAATTCGTAATGCTTAATGCGTAATTATCTTTAGAGGATCGCTTGCGTAATTACGAATTACGAATTACGCATTACGAATTAAAATTAGTTCCCCAATGACTGCAACGGGGCGGGGATGCGTCCGGCGTGGTTGATAAAGGCGTTTGAGCCTTCATTATTGCGAACGTCCAAGACAGGGGCGCTGCCAAACAGACCGCCGAAGTCGATAACGTCGCCGGCTTTCGCGCCGGGAACGGGAATGAGTCGGGCGGCTGTCGTTTTGTTGTTAATAACGCCAATCGCCATTTCGTCTGCAATAATCGCAGAGATGGTTTCCGGGGCCGTGTCGCCGGGGATGAGAACCATATCCAAACCAACAGAGCAAACGGCAGTCATGGCTTCGAGTTTTTCCAAAACCAGATGTCCCTGTCCGACGGCGTCTGCCAGAGTAGAGTCTTCGCTGACGGGAATGAACGCGCCAGACAGACCGCCAACGGAGCTGGACGCGAAAAGCCCGCCTTTTTTGACGGCGTCGTTGAGCATGGCGATTGCCGCAGTTGAGCCTGGCGCGCCAATGCGAGCGATTCCCAGCGCTTTGAGAATTTCGCCGATACTGTCGCCGATCATGGGAGTAGGAGCCAGCGACAAGTCGACAATGCCGAATTCAATTCCGAGAGCTTTGGCAACTTCGCGGCCGATAAGCTCTCCGCAGCGGGTAACGCGGAAACTGGTGATCTTGATTTCTTCTGCCAGTTCGTCGAGCGTTGCGTTTGGCTCCATTTCCAGGCGTCGTTTCAGGGCAGACGACACAACGCCAGGGCCGGAAACGCCGATGTTAATCGCCGCTTCGCCTTCGCCGTTGCCGGCAACTGCGCCAGCCATAAAGGGCGAATCTTCCGGAACGTTGGAGAAAATAACCAACTTCGCCGCGCCGAACCCGCGAGAGCTTTCAGTCGCCTGAGCAATCTTTTTGACAATGACGCCCATCTGCTTAACAGCGTTCATGTTGATGCCCGCTTTGCGAGAGGCGACGTTGACAGACGCGCAAACCTGTTTTGTTTCAGAAAGAACTTCCGGCAGCGTATCGATAATAATTTGGTCGGAAACCGTAATTCCCTTTTGGACGTACGCCGAATAGCCGCCGACGAAGTCGATGCCGCATTCCTGAGCCGATTTATCCAGCGCCCGGGCGATTTGCAATCCAGCGGAACGACCATGCCCGGCAAGAATCTGCGACACCGCCGACAGAGCAACGCGCTTGTTAATAACGGGAATGCCGTACTTCGCGCCGATTTTATCGCACGTTTCGACAAGACGACCGGCGTATTTGCGAATCTTGTTGCGAAGTTTGTCACAAACAAGGTCTACATTTGAAGCCGCGCAATCATTGACGTTCAAAGCCAAAGTTACCGCGCGAACGTCAAGATGTTCCGCATGAAGCATTTCAATCGTTGAAAGGATTTCGTCTGTTCGAAGCATGGGAATTTTGATTGGAAATGAAAAGTTAAAATGGTCAACAAGCGATTATTGAGGCGGCGCCGCGCCGTCTGGCTCTCGACTTATTTGAAATTACGATCTTCCAGGGCTTTAATTTTATCAACTCGAACCTGATGACGTCCGCCGTCAAACGGAGTTTTCATCCAGATTTCGATAATGCGTGGAAGCGCGTTTTGGCTGATCGTATCTCCGGAAAGACACAGGATATTGAGGTCGTTGTGCCGACGGCTGATTTCAGCAAACAGCTCGTCCTGGCAAACCGCCGCGCGAACGCCTCGGAATTTATTAGCCGCCAGCGACATGCCGATGCCGGTTCCGCAAATCAAAATCCCGCGATCGCTGACGCCAGAGCTGACTTTTTCTGCCACCTGCGCTGCAATGTCTGGATAGTCTACGCTGCCTGGACGGTCCGTTCCGCAATCATCAACGGCATGCCCCAGCGCGGTGAGGATTTGAGCGACCTGATGCCGCGCGTCAATACCGCGGTGGTCGCTGCCAATGGATACTTTCATAAATTTTACCTGAATACTTAGGATTAAATCAATTTGAAATGTTTGAGTTCAAATGATAAAATATTTAATTGTATAGATTATATCAAAAAATTCTTTTATTTCAACCCGGGAGGGAAGAGATAAAATAAAGAGAAGCGGGAGCGGTATATCTTGGTTATAAATATAGATTTAGCTGAATGGGTCAAGATATTGACTTTTATTGCAGTCTGAGCGCCGCGACGCTCGAAGAACAAGCTCTGTATGTAACCATCGAGAACAGTTTGCCCTTTTCTAACAGCTTATTTTTTTCTTTCCTGTTTACGAGTAAATCTCGATTCAATTGCTGTAAACAACGCGGGATAGAAGTAAAGTAAAACCAGCATCGTCAGGAACCCGGGAACAAAGTACCCCCAGTTTTCCGGGAGGATGGAACAGAAACAATATTTGTAATGGTTTATGACAATCATCATCATAAAACCAACGATGTAACGCCGTAGTCCGACGACGGCGTTTGTTGGAGGCAGGAACCGGAGCGTTCGTTTTTCCAGAAGCCAGCTGAGGACAATTCCAAGATAGAACCCGGCAGACGCCCAAGAGTCCAACATCATCTTTTGAGGGTCAACCAGCAGCTTGCCTTCAGCGTCGTAGTCTATCGGGTACGATTTGCAGGTTATATACGTTAAGTACATCGCGATTACAATAACGCTGGCGATTAAAATAACGACGTCTCGATTCTTTCCGCCCTGCCCCCACTTCAAAACGCGCCAAGACAGGATAATGCTCAACACACCGCAGGCAAAGCCGACAACAACGTCTTGCGGCGTATGAACGCCGAGAAAATTTCGGGAAAAGCCAACCAGAAGGATCAGGGTTATCAATCCGAAAAACACAAAAGATCGTTTGCGATTTTGCCACGCCAGCGCGCCCAGATACGCCGAGGCGTTGGTTGAATGACCGCTTGGAAACGAGTATCCAGTCGCGTTCAGCTTGGCGCTTTCCGGCGGAACGATGTTCGGGTCGCGAATCCAGGGACGGTATACGCACATTATCTGTTTGAGAAAACCGTTGACGATAATCGACGTCCCAAACGACCAAAAAGCCAAAATGCCGTCTTCTTTTTTGCCGCTCCAGTATACGTAACACATTATAGGAATGGACAAAATCGATCCGAACTTTGAAACGAACTCTAACAATTGCGTAACAAAGTCCGGAACGGATAAGCGTATATCCTGAAGGAACAAAAGGTATTGCAGGTCAATCATTCTGGGGAGCGGACATTGTCCGCAATAAACAAGGTTGATTGTTGGCGGGTAATACCCGCCCCCCGCCAATCGCTCACAAAATTAGTAGTTTTCCGCTTCAATTTCGAAGAACGCCTGCGGGTGCTTGCAGACCGGGCAGACGTCCGGGGCCTTGTCGCCGATGTAAACGTGTCCGCAGTTGCGGCATTCCCAGCGTCGCTCGCCGGTGCGAACCCAAACTTCGCCCTGTTCGATGTTTTGAGCCAGTTTGAGGTATCGCTCTTCATGCCGCTTTTCAATCAGGGCGACAGCGGCAAACTGATCCGCCAGTTCCGTAAACCCTTCTTCGCGGGCAACCTCAGCAAACCGCTTGTACATATCCGTCCATTCTTCATGCTCGCCTGCGGCAGCCGCCTTGATGTTTTCCAGAGTGCCGTTGATGCCGTCCAGAGCTTTGAACCAGAGCTTGGCGTGTTCTTTTTCGTTGTTGGCAGTCAGTTCAAACAGAGCGGCAATTTGTTCATAGCCGTCCTTCTTTGCTCGACTGGCGAAATACGTGTACTTGTTGCGCGCCATGGACTCGCCGGCAAAGGCGTACTCGAGATTCGCTTCCGTCTTGCTTCCCTTGAGACTCGGAGCATCGTTCGACGCGTCTGCCGTTTCTTTGACAAATTCGCTTCCTGCATGCTTGCACAGCGGGCAGATGAATCCTTCCGGCAATTGTTCGCCTTCGTAGACGTAACCGCAGACCGGGCAGACCCAGCGCGTTTTTGTCGCCTTTTTCGGCGCCGGCTTGATGTGTTCTTGATAGTACGTGTACGTAGCCGTCGGAACGGTCGAAAGAACTTCAGCGTCTTCGACGTCGGCGAAGAACATCAAATGCGTTCCCAGGTCGACGGTCTGGAATACCTTGCAGCAGAAGACTGCGTTGGCAGCGTCTTCAACCGCCAGGACGCCGTTCGCCTTGCGCGGGGCGGGGAAGTCTGCGAACTTGTCTGCCGTCTTGCCGCTCTGGAATCCAAAGCGTTTGAACAGGTCAAAGGACGCGCTTTGAGAAATAATCGAGACGTTGAACGCGCCGGTGCGTTCGATCATGCCGGTGGTGTAGTTGCTCTTGTTGAGCGTAACGCTGACGCGGCAGGGATCGCCGGTTACCTGAATAAACGTGTTGGAAATACAGCCGTTGTCTTTGCCGTTTTCCTGCGCCGATACAACGTACAGTCCGTACCCGATTTTAAATAACGCCTTGGAATCCATGAAATCTCCTCCGGGGGTAAAGTGAATGGTTGTGAAACAGCTTTTAGCTTCCAACTTTTTAAGCTTTTAGCTACTAGCTTTGTTATTTTATTTTCAGGCTTTAATTATTAACGCTAAGAACCACAAATTCAAAAGCTAATAGCCTGGAGCTAATAGCTAGCGGCTTACAAAAGGCTAAATGTTAGCGACTCCCCTTCTCGTCTTATTTGTGAATCTCCGTTCCGATGCCGGTGTTTGTGTAGATTTCCAACAGGAGGGAATGTCGAACGCCGCCGTCGATAATATGAACCTGTTTGACGCCTTTGTTGACGGTGTCTATACACGCCTGCAATTTTGGAATCATGCCGGCGTCGACAACGCGTTCGTCAATGAGCGCCTGCGCTTCTTTGGAATTGAGCGAATTAATTAACGTAGACGGATCGTTTTTGTCACGTCGAACGCCGTTGATGTCTGTCAGGAAAATGAGCTTGTCCGCATGAAGTCTTTGAGCGACTATGTTCGCGGCGGAATCAGCATTGACGTTGAGCTTTCCCCCGGAATTGGATTCGTCGTCCAGCGCCATCGACGGGATAACCGGAATAACATTTTTGTATTCAACCAGGTATCGAATGTAATCTTCGTCAATGCGGGTAACTTCTCCGACGCTGCCCAGGTCAAGCAGCTTGCCGTCGTCGCCAAAGAGTTTGAGCTTTCGACCAAACAGAACGTTGTGAGTGCGGAAATTGAGCGGTTCCGCATGCCCGCCGAGAATGGTAATCTGATCAGCCAGCTGTTCGTTCAGCTCGCGTCCTAGAGTTTTTTCTACAATAGACAGCGTTTGTTCGTCTGTGTAACGTCTTCCCTGAACCCAAACTGGTTTAATTCCCGCTTCCGCCATGGCGCGATTAATCGTCGGTCCTCCACCGTGAACGATAATCGGGCGCATGCCGACCGTTTCCATAAAAATGACGTCCAAAAGCAGTCGCGACATGGCAACGGGATTTGTCATGACCGATCCGCCCAGTTTAATAACGGTAAATTTATTGCGGAATTCTCGAATCCATTGTAACGCTTCCAATAGCGTGTTGGCTTTTTCGATGGCTTGCTGCATCATAGCGGCTAAATCTCCTGACGTTAAGAATTAAACAGGAAACAAAAGCGTGAAATTCAATCATTTTACCCGTGGCAGGGGAGCGTTTGAACCTGTAATAGCTTTTGCTGTTGTATTGGGTTCTATTATTATCGAAATAAATAAAAAGAAAATGGGCGTCAGGGTGAAAAATCCAGAAAATTTCAAAGAAACGCCTTGATTTTTTAGAATATAGATAAATTTTTCAATTTCGGGAGTTTCGTAATGAAAAAAATTTCGAGAAAAAAGCTAAATTTTTTAGAAAATCGTGAAAGCGCTTATTGACAACAAAAGGAAAAAGCGCTAAAACATTCTTATCAGGTGCAAGATTTCTTGCGTTTGTAAACCAGAATAAAATTTCGGTTTTGAAAAGCATCTTAGATGTTTATCCATCACAAAACAATTTAATTTTTGTCAATCGATAGTTTGTTCGTAAAATTTATTTGCATTAGATTAAAGACTCAAGAGGTATATGACGATAAATCAAGTACAAACAAGTTAAAGAACCTTTTTAAGACCGTTCGCACTTCCTCCTAAGATTCACTCCCCCGTATTTTTTGTCCTCGTTTTATTGTGATTCCCACAAAACCCAAAGCTGGCGATTTCCAAATTTCCTTGACGTTCTTTGCTCAAACCGCCATGACGAGTCGCTGACGCGGCATCCACTACGCGCCTGCAACTGACAAAACATGACCTTTTCATCAACTCATTTACAACAAACATAATCCCAGAATTCCATGATCACAGAAACCGCCTGAACAATCGCAATGTTTAGTCCGTTTCTTTAAAAGCGCTCTCCATAGAGCGCGAATAAAACATCAGCGCTTCCGGCTCATATACGAGATTTCGCCTTCCGTCCCCAGAACGCGTCAAAAAGGAAGCAATACAATGCAATCAATGCGTTTCTCCTTGCGCAGCCCCAATGCGCGACTGAAAACGCTCTCCTCAACGAGAAGTTGATTGGCGCTTTTCTTTCTCGGTATCCGTTTCCCAACGGCGTCGTCGAGGGAGAAATTCCCTCGGCGACGCCGGTTCTTCTCTCTGATTATCAGGGAAGAAAACGAGCGCTGACGTTATCAGAAAAGCGTTTATGATTTCGGCAAAAATTCGGACGTTAAGTTTGCATAAAGCTTAACCAACGGTTTTGCATAAAGATAGGGTTAGGGTAATTGCGTTGGGACAAGGTCGGGGCTTGGACGCATTGGAAACAATTCGTTCAACCCCGTCCTTTCCTTTTCCTCACCCCGCATGAGCCGTCCTTTTCACGTATTAATTCCCCACGCCTGAAAGGTATTTTCATGAGTTCTACTGCCTGTAACAATCAATTCAATCTTGTCCTGGACGTTCAGGATAAAAATCCTCAATGTTTTCTGTCTGATTCCGATCAAATGAGAAGGCTGTTAGTCAATCTGGTTCAAAGCGCGATACGTTATTCTTCAGAACAGATTGTTCAAATTTCCGTTCGCATTCAGGAAAACAAGTCCGGCATGAAACGCCTCGGACTGAATCGTTCTGAAAGCGTTTTGGCGGCAGATTCCTGCGCTAAGAATCCAGAGCCATTTAATCAGACGCTTTGTTCGGCTATTCCATCTATGAAACCGGTTTCCGTCGAGTTGAAACGCTATGAGTTTCCTCCCTGTACGATTTTGATTGTTGACGATTTGGGCGAGACTCATTTGGCTTTGGCGCAAATACTCAAACCATATCACTTCGGATGGATTCATATTTACAACGTTGACGAAACGCTCGATAACGTCCAGCGATATTTTCCCGACCTGATTTTAATGGACGTTTGTTTCCCCGGTTCTCGACAAACGCAAATCGTTCGACAGGTTCGCCAGTGGGAACAAACGCTTTATCAAGCGGCAAACGCGACAAGACAAAACAACGGAAACAAACCGCTTCCTGTTCCTGGAAACATCCCGATTATCGCGTTTTCTTCATACGTCGATTCCGCTCAAGACAACCTGCTTTTGGAGTCCGGCTGCAGCGACATCCTTCATAAGCCGCTTTCTCCGGAGGCGTTAGTAACCATGTTGGCAAAATGGCTTGCCGCCTGGGAAGTTCAGGAAGAAGACGGCGTCATCGACGTTTTATCTGATTCCGCCCTGTCTTCATGGGAATCCCAACGCCAGGTATGGAAAACCAAATGCGAACGCATGTCAAAACGGATGTTATTTTCAGAAGTTGAGAGTTTCTCAAACGAGGTTCGTCAATTTGGCGAACAGATTCATTCTTCCGTTCTTCTCCAATGGGCAGAAAGACTCCTTTTCGCGGTCAAAAACTGCGATCTGACAAAAATGAAAAAAATGCTGCTGCAATTCTGCGATTTGTCAATCGGGTAATAGGTAATAGGAAATAGGAAATAGGGAGTAGGGAATAGGGAATAGGGAGTAGAATTACCATTCTCTGCTCCCATGCGGCTGCCTATTGCCTGCTGCCTAATAATTTCCTCTTGACATTCATGGCTGATGGAGTATATTGATAATCTAAAGAAAGCGTTTCGTTTTATTTTTCAAGGAAAACCGTTTTCCTTGAAACGAAGCCTGATTGTCGGCAGTCCCCTCGCAACGCCATGAAACTTCCTGTCGGTCAACGAAAATCGTCGTTCGAGATGAATATGACGCCTATGATTGACGTCATTTTTCAGCTGCTGATATTCTTTCTGTGTACTTCAAACTTTATTCAGCCGGAATGGCTTCTATCGACGAACCTGTCCTTGCCTGGCGCGGTAAAATCGCCTGACGCCATTCCTCCCGAGCTGCTCGACCTGGACGAAGCGGTTATTGAACTCCGGTCAGACGGAAAGCTCTACTGGCTCATTGCGGACGTTCGATACGATTCTTTGGAGTCTGTCGGAGCAACGCTCAAAGCGTTGTCTGAAGCAAAGTCCGATTTGCCGGTTCTGCTGGATGTTGGCCCAGAGATTCCGCTGGGAAACGTAATCGACATTTACGACTTGTGTCGTCTTTGCGGGCTGACAAAAGTTCAATTTGCCGCAGAAATCAGCGATCTTGATAATACGTCAAATGATTAAAGATATTCCTGTTGTTACCACGCCGTACGATTGGCTGCATACAGTAGAAGAGTCCGATTTGGATCAAAACAAACACGTCAATAACGTTGTCTACGTCAAATGGATGGAAACCGTCGCCATTAAAAATTCCTCTTCCTGGGGTTTGACGCCGGAATTCTATCTGAATCTTGGCGCAACCTGGGTCGCCCGCCGACACACAATTGAATATCTTCATCAAGCGTTTTTGGGCGACGAATTGGTTATCCGCACTTGGATTTCGGAAATTAAAAGGGTTTCCAGCGTCAGAAGCTACGAAGTCATTCGCCTCAAAGACAACTTGACTCTTGCAACCGGGGAAACGCTTTGGGCGTTTGTCAACATCTCCGACGGCCGCCCAACGCGAATTCTCCCGGAAGTTATGGAAGCAATCAATCGAGCGAAGATTCGGGAATAGGAATCCGCCCACGGCGAATTTAAAAACTACTGCCTACTGCCTATTGCCTACTCCCTTAAAATATACCGATTGTATCGATTTTTAACAATCAAACTCTGAATTCTTCTTATAATATTTAAAATCGTCGATATTAGATAGCGCGGAATTGTTTCTCCGTTTTCTGGCGATCATGTTCAGACGCGTTGTCTTATCATGGCTCCAGAATCATTTTTACTCCCTTCAGCTTTCCCAATATGGGCATTGTTAAATCATTTTGTTCATTTGCAGAACGCCTTGGCGGCGCGGTAATGGATAAAGTTTGCCGAGTCGGCGAATTTGGGTATTTTATCGCTCAAATGATCCGCTGGTTAACGACGCGTTTGCCGTGCAAAGGGACAATTTTGCCCTGTTTTTATCAAATCGGTGTTCAGAGCTTGCCGGTTGTCGCCCTGACGGGGACGTTTATCGGCATGGTTTTAGCGGTTCAAAGTTATACGCAGCTCAAATCGCTGGGTATGGAAACCCGCATGGGGGCTTTGATTAACATGTCGCTTGTTCGTGAACTCGGTCCGGTTTTGGCGGCAACAATGCTCGCAGGTCGAATTGGATCGTCGATGGCGGCAGAACTGGGAACAATGCGCGTTACGGAACAAATCGACGCCTTGACCTGCATGGGAACCAACCCGATTCATTACCTGGTTGTTCCAAGATTTTTGGGCTGTTTTCTCCTGATTCCCATTTTGGCGCTGATGGCGGACTTTATGGGCATCGTCGGCGGGGCGTTTTATAGCGTATACTTATTAGGGATAGATTCCCATTATTATGTATCCAATTCGCAGTCGTTTGTAGGGCTTTTTGATATATCGTCGGGTATTTTCAAGAGCTTTTTCTTCGGCGGAGCGATTGGAGTTATCAGTTGCTATCGCGGCTTTAACTGTCGAGCTGGCGCAGAAGGCGTTGGCCGCGCCGCTACAGAAGCGTTTGTCAATTCGTTTGTTGCAATTTTACTGCTGGACTTGCTCATAGGCATTTTCCTGGAAGCCTTGTACAGCATGATTTGGGCTGGCAACGCCAAGTTATTTTAGAAAAAAAG
>JAFZAL010000087.1 GCA_017557195.1 Thermoguttaceae bacterium
CTCTATCTTCTACTCCCTATTCCCTACTCCCTATTCCCTACTCCCTATTCCCTATTCCCTATTCCCTACTCCCTACTCCCTACTCTCTACTCCCTACTGCCTACTGCCTACTGCCTATTCCCTACTCCCTACTCCCTCTCCACGATGTAATAGTTTTGTAAAATATCGGTAATTTCCGGGTCTGGATGCTGGAAAAATACGAACGACACGCTATAATAGAAAGTAGATGATTATAGACGGCGAAGTTCAATATGCCGTCTGCATGAATTAAATAATTAAACGAATACCGATATAAGAAAGGGATATTTGACATGAACCTCGTATCTGCCGCTCTACGACAGTGCCTTCTTCAGGCCAAAGGCTGGAAACTGGCTGACTCGTCCGGAAAAGAACTGACCGGACGTCAGACGATACTGAACATGATGGTAATGCGGAACTTCCTCCGCCGCGCCATTCTCGGCAAAGACGAAAAGTTCGTCGGGATTATCCTGCCCGCCTCGCTGCCAGGCGTTATTGTCAACTTCGCCTTGACGGCGGACAAACGCGTCGCGGTCAATCTGAACTTCACCGTTTCAGAAACGATCATGAACGAGTGCATTAAAAAGGTGGGAATCAAGCACGTTCTTACCAGCCGCCGAGTTATGGAACGGCTGAAGTTTGATCATCTGGACGCGGAAATCGTTTATCTGGAAGACGTCATCGGCAAGATCAGCCTGATGGATAAAATCAAAGGCGCCTTGCTGGCGTACTCGCCGTTGAGTGTGATGGAATCGGTTCTGGGACTTAAAAACGCCGATCCGAACGACTTGGTCACAGTTGTCTTTACGTCCGGATCGACAGGCGTTCCCAAAGGCGTGATGCTCTCTCATCACAACATCTACAAAGACTTCACGCTGTTTATTGACGCTCAAAACATGAACAACGAAGGCAGTATCGTCATCGGCATGCTGCCGCTGTTCCATACGCTGGGATACACCGTCAACATGTGGGCGACCCTCTGCACGTATTTCCGCACAGCGTACCATTATTCCCCGCTGGACTGCGCTGAAATCGGCAAGCTGGCGAAAAAGTACAAGGCAACCGTTATTATCGGCGCGCCGACGTTCTACAGAGCGTTTATCCGTAAAATTGACGCGGAATGTTTTGCTCACATGTCGATGCCGCTTGTCGGCGCGGAACGCATGCCGACGGAAGTCAAAGACGCGTTTGAGAAAAAGTTCGGGCACCGCCCTCTGGAAGCGTTTGGATGCACGGAATGCTCGCCGGTTATCATTTCCAACTATTTCCCCAACGCTCACATTCCAGAAGGGCTGCCAGTTCGAGAAAAAGACGGCTCGATTGGCGTTGCGCTGCCGGAAATGGCGGCGGAAATTCGCGACATCGAAACGCGCGAACCGCTGCCGAGAAACGAAGTCGGCATGCTGTGGGTTACGGGGCCTAACGTCATGCTGGGATACTACGGCGAACCGGAACGGACGGCGAAAGTTCTCGTTGACGGCTGGTACTGCACCGGCGACCTGGCTCGCATGGACGAAGACGGGTTCGTCTTTATTACTGGGCGTCAAAGCCGATTCTCTAAAATCGGCGGCGAAATGGTTCCGCACGAAGGCGTCGAAAAGATTATCGGCGAGATTATCGGTCTTAAACCGGACGACGCCCTTTGCGTTTCCGTCTCCTCTGTTGAAGACAACCGCAAGGGCGAAAAACTCATCGTTCTGTATTCAGACCTGAAGGGGCACGACCCGATGGAGATTATCAAAGAGCTTCGCAATCGCGACGTCCCGCCGATTTGGATTCCCGCCGCCGACGCGTTCTATAAAGTTGACGCCGTCCCGGTTTTGGGATCCGGCAAACTGGACATTCAGGGCGCAAAAGACCTCGCTCAAAAATTGGCGGGAGAGAAAAATGCGTAGGCGTAGGTTATACGCGGGTCAGTCCGGACACGGATTTAACGGATTAGACGGATTTTCGCCGATTGGTTTCCGACGTTCTTACTTTAAATTCTCCCCTTACTAAAGTTTTTTGGAAAGGGGAGTTTGAGGGGAAGAACCTTTTTTTCAAAAAAGGTTTTCCCCTCATATCATTTCGCCTTGAAAAAACTTCCCTAAAAGGGAGCCAGCTTGCTGGCGACCGAAAGTTTTTTCAAGGCAGGCGAAACTAACCCCCGATCAGCGCTTTGCGTAATTACGAATTACGCATTACGCATTACGAATTTCTTCTTTTTTCCTCTTGACAAATTCCGCCGTTTTGCTACTATATAGGTAACTATATAATTAAAGGCGGACGCTATGAAAGACAAAAACGAAATCGACGTTGGAAAGTTTGTTAAAATCTTTAATAACATGCTTGACAGCAAGGTGAATCGCGATTATCGCAAATGGGATTTGACCTGCTCTCAGCATGCGATTATTGCGTATCTGTTTGATCACAAGTCTGTCGAGACGACGCAGCGGGACCTGGAAGAGACGTTTAGTCTGAAGAACCCGACTGTTACAGGACTGCTCAACCTGCTGGAAAAGAAGGGAATGATTCAGCGGGTTACCAACCCGAAAGACCGACGGAGCAATATTATCAAACTGACGGAAAAGAGCCTGGCGCTGGAAAAACAGCTGACCGCGTCGCGTAAGATGGCGGAGGACGCCATTCTCAAAGGGTTTACGCCGGACGAAAAACAGCAGCTTGAATCGTTCATGCGCCGTCTGATGGACAATATCCAGAACTTCTTTAACGATTAGTTTGAAAGAAATGGAAGGCGGTAATGAAGCGAACGCAGTGAGCGGAATTACGCAGTTCGCCAACGGCGAACCGAAACGCGGGAAGCGTTTATAACAAATGACTCAACCGAAAACCTTTCTGGATCGCGGATAAAATCCGCCAAAGAATTTTTAGCCGCAAAGAACGCAAAGATCGCAAAGTTTTGTCTACTATTGACGGCGTCTCTTTTTTGTTTATAATATAACACAAATTTAGAAAGCTTGTTGTATGGCTTTCTGGTTTCAGAAAAACTGTTTCAGAATCCATCGGTTCCTACGGTTACGAGCGAAGTCTAAAGGAGATATAGAATGAAGAAAACAACTATATTGATGGCGTTGGTTTTGTTTGCCTTTTTTATATCGGCTGTTTTAACTATATTTATATTTTTCGCAATACACGCATTCAAATCTGTTGCAAAGAATACAAACATTCCTCGTGCTGTATTGAAGGAATTTCATAAGATACGACCTGATGAATGTTTTGATAATCCCTCTGATATCGAATTTGCTCAAGCGGTTATTGAAGGCAACGTCCTGAAGGTAAAACAGCTTATTGATGGAGGCGCGAATGTCAACGCAAAAGGGAAAATCAACATTACGCCGTTGTATTTAGCGTTTCATTATCAACAGCCAGAGGTTTTTAAGCTCTTGCTGGAAAACAAAGCAGACCCAACTATCAAAATTGACGAATCTGACAGAAAACAATTGAAATGGTATGAGATTATTGATCCCGATTTGTTAATCTGTGCGGCAAACGATCTGGATCCGACATATATTGTTGCTCTGTTAGAAAAAGGGTACTGCAGTTATGACGCGTTTAAGTTTTTATTTGGTGTTGACCAAGGATATTTAAGACGCCGATGGAAGACAAAAGAGGAATTTGGGGCGTATCCGTCTCCTCAAGTGTTATCGCGCATTAGTGAAATAAAGTTGGATGCGTTTCTTAAAGCAGGCGTAGAATATAAAAGAAATGGCAAAGATTCTGTTTTAAATGCTATTTTCGATAGCTCGTTTGGTGAGATTGTTGGAGGAAAAAAATGCTTTTATAGCTGTGCTATAAAGCTGTTAGATTTAAAAATACCTATTACAATTCAATTTTTGAATCAAGTTTTATATTTACGCAACAATCCTTCTCTGCTAGAATCGCAGGGACAGGAAGCCGTTGAGGACTTTGCTAAAGTTTGTAACATTCTCTTATCTGTATACCCTGATTTGAATCAAGATTTTGAAGAAATTATGAGTATCAGAAAAGAGATACGCAATGTTCCCCAGGAAGAGAAAAAAACATACTCAGAGCGAATAGACGCTATTTTCAATAACATCGTAGAAAAATATAACGCTGCTATTGAGAAGGAAGAATAAAAGTCTGTTTTATTAGGACAAGTTAAACTAGCGCGGGCAAAGGAAGGTTTTGGCTGCGTCAGTTTGGTATGCACGCTTCGCGTCCGTTTTTTAAAACTTCGCGAACATCCTCCGCATCTCCGCGGCTCCGCGTGAGATTTTTTCCGGGGGCTTACGCACCCCGGCTCGCCTAAGTTTTTTAAAACTTCGCGAACATTCTCCGCGTCTCCGCGGCTCCGCGTGAGATTTCTTCGTTCGCTACGCTCACGCCCAAGGGTTAACACCCGTGGCTCGCCTAAGCGTAACTACTTTCGCTACGATATTATTCCGGGGGCTTACGCACCCCGGCTCGCCAACCGCCTTTCATTTATTTGCGAACTCCGCGTGAGATTTTACGTTCGCCGCTACCAATTCAACTCGGACGCTTCTTCCCAGTGTTCCATGAGGTATTCCAGACGCTGCTGCGCCTGAGCGATTTCGTTTAACACCTGCTTGACCGCAGCGCCGTCGCGGAGCGTTGCCGGGTCAAGAGATTTCTCCTGCAGGACGGCGATTTCCTGTTCCGTCTTTTCGATGTCCGCTTCAATATCGGCGACTTTACGATACGGGAACTTTCGTCTCTTTTTAGGGGGTTCGACTTTCCTCTCGACAGCGGCAGGGGTCGTCTTGGGAGCGTTATTATTTGTAACAGATTTGTTTTGCGTTCCCGTCGGGCGGGATTCTTCTTTTGCAGACGCAGCGTTTTTCACTGCGCCTTTTTTCATTCTCAGATAGTCGTCGTAGTTCCCTTCGATAATTCGGGCGCCGTCCGGCTCGATAACCAGCAGATGGTCCGCCGTCTGGTTGATAAAGTAACGGTCGTGGCTGACGAACAGAACGGTTCCGCCGTCGAAGTTTTGGAGCGATTCCTCCAGACCTTCTCTTGCCCACAGATCGAGGTGGTTTGTCGGTTCGTCGAGAATGAGGAAGTTAGCTTCCAGAGCGCACAGACGCGCCATGGCGGCTCGGCAGCGTTCGCCCCCGGAAAGGCTGCTGACCTTTTGAAAGACCATGTCGCCGGTAATGCCAAAGCGCGCCAGCATAGATCGCCGTTTCGGCTCGTCGAAGTCTTTAATCGTTGGCGTGAACCCGCCTTTGCTTTCCCCCGTCCGGACGATTTCCTCTTTGGGCGGAATAATCGAGTCGATGACTTCCGCGTCGTCCGGGACTTCGTGAAGCTGCTGATCGAAGTACCCGATTCTGACGGCGCCGCCGATTTGGGTCTGTCCGGCGTCGGGTGTTTCTTTCCCTAAAATACAGCGCAAAAGAGTCGTTTTGCCAGCTCCGTTGGGTCCGAGAATGCCCCAGCGTTCTCCGCGCTGAATGGTAAATGTCACGTTTTTGAACAGCGGTCTGTCGTAGCTCTTTTGAAGGCCGACGACCTTGAGCGGGACGTCGCCGGATCGGGACGGTTTAGAGAACCCCATCGGCGGGACTTCGATTTTTCGCGGCGGCGGGACGGGAACGATGCGTTCGAGCTTTTTCCGACGGTCTTCCGCCTGACCGGCTTTCATGCCGTAATGGTTTCGGCGAATAAACTCTTTCGCCTTTTCGATTTCTTCCTGCTGCTTTTCGTACGTCTTGGTTTCGACCGCCAGCCGTTCCGCCTTTTGCGTCCAGTAGGCGGAGAAGTTCCCGGTATAGGAATCGACCGTGCCGCGAAACAGCTCGAGGGTGCGTGTCGTGGTTTTGTCGAGAAAATAGCGGTCGTGACTGACAACCAGAACAGCCGCCGTCCCGTTGGCGATGAAGTCTTCCAGCCATTCCGTCGCCTCAATGTCGAGGTGGTTTGACGGTTCGTCGAGAAGCATCAAATCCGGTTCCGCCAGCAGAAGTTTCGCCAGCATGAGCCGGTTCTGCTCGCCGCCGGAAAGCTGCTCGACCATCGTATTGAACTGACTTCGGGCGAAGCCCAACCCTTCCAGAACGCGCTCGACTTTGTAATCGATATTATAGGCGTCGTGAGTATGCAGAACCGTTTGCAGATGGTCGTACCGCAGAGCCAGGCGTTCCAGCTCTTTGGGGTCTTGCTCGACCGCCATGGCGGCGGCGACTTCTTCCGCCTGTTTGTGCATCGACAGAATCTCGTCGAAAGCGTGACGCGCTTCTTCAATCAGCGTCCGCCCGGCGGAATAGTCAGGCGTCTGTTCCAGATACCCCATTCTGACGGACGGGTGAATTTCGATCTTGCCCCCGTCCGCGTCTTCTTTCCCGGCGATAATTTTCATGAGCGTCGTTTTGCCGGTTCCGTTTGGACCGACCAGCCCAACGCGCTCCCCGGGACGGATCTCAAAATTGACGTCCATTAAAACCGGGTCTGCGCTGAAATGTTTTCTGACCGACTGAAGGGATAGGTATATCATATTAGTTGCGAGTTGCGAGTAGCGAGTTGCGAGGGATGGGGAGGCAGTAGGCAGTAGGCAGTAGGCAGTAGTAGGAACCGCGGAGCGGTTCCGTATAAGTAACAATTTGGTTTAACTCACGGAGACAGTTGTCAACAGTATGAGGCAGCGTTTTAAATTCGCCGAAGGCGAAACCCTATTGCCTACTGCCTACTGCCTATTGCCTTTTTCTACTGCCTATTGCCTTTTTCTATTGCCTATTGCCTACTGCCTACTGCCTTTTACTCTTCCAGCCAACTCCGATAGGAGTCGCTGATGTGCGTAATGGGTCGGGCGATAATCTCCGGGACTTCGTAAGGATGTTCGCGCTGAATGACGTCTGCGATTGCCTGAAAGTCCGTCTGTTTCGCCTTGAGGACAAGGTAATATTCCTGAGCGGTTTCGATCGCCCCTTTCCAGCGATAAACGCTTGTAATCGGCGCGGAAATCTGAGCGCAAGCTGCCAGCCCCGCTTCGACCAGCGTTCTGCCAATGCGCTGAGCGACGGTTTCGTCAGGACAGGTGGTAATGATCTCGATGTGTTCCATGGTTTTAATTCGGAATTCGGAATTCGGAATGCGGAATTACGCAAGCGATCCTCTAAAATGGTTCATCCGTCCAAAAGTTTTTTTAAACACGAAATACACGAAATACACGAAAAGAACGAAACAAACGAAAGGATTATTTTACATTTTAAATTTTTTCGTATATTTCGCTTATTTTGTGTTTTTCGTGTTTAAATTCTATATGATTTACGAATGATGATTGAGTTGTCAATTAACCAATCGGCGCAAATCCGTTTCATCCGTCAAATCCGTGAACGGACTGACCTGCCAAGTATCAAGCCTTTGCCTCCAGTTCCTCCCAGCGCTCGTACAGCGCGTCGATTTTGCTTTGGAGTTCTTCCCGCTGACGGGTTACGGCGGCGATTTCCTCGGACGCGCTTTGGTAAAAGCCGGGCTGGGACATCTGGTCGTCGAGTTGGGCGATTTGCGATTCCAGCTTTTCGACTTCCTCGGGAATCTTTTCCAGTTCCAGCTTTTCTTTGTACGTCAGTTTCGGTTTGCTGTCGGCGGGTTTGGGTTTCTGAACCGGCTTGGATTTTTTCGGTTCCTCTTTGACAGCCGTCTCCCACGGCGGGGCGACGCGCTGAGATACGTAGTCGTCGTAGCCGCCGGCGTACTGATGGACGAACCCGTTCCACTCGACGGCGAGAATTCCTGTTACAACGTTGTTGAGAAATTCCCGGTCGGGGCTGACGACGATAAGCGTCCCGGCGAAGTC
>JAFZAL010000088.1 GCA_017557195.1 Thermoguttaceae bacterium
ATATCATTTCCTTTAACCCCACAAGGCATAGCCATGTCGTATTTGATTGCTCCGCACGGCGGAATGTCCGCCCCGTTGAATTTAACCGTTCCCGCAGACCAGATTGCCGATTTCACCGCTCAGGCGGCTGAGTTGGTTAAGGTTCCCGTCTCCGACGCGGATCTTTCTACCGTTTACCGGTTCGGCGACGGCGGTTTGACCCCTCTGACCGGTCCGATGGACAAGGAAACCTACGATCGCGTTCTCAACGAAGAAAACATTCTCTCTAACGGCAAGGCGTACGCCTGGACGATTCCGCTGTCTTTGCCCGTTACGGAAGAACTGGCGAAAACCCTCAAAGTGGGACAGAAAGTCGCGCTGGTCAACACCGCCGGCGAACTGGTCGCTGTTCTGGAACTGACAGACGTCTTTCCGTGGGACAAAGTCGACTACGTTAAAAAAGTCTACCTGACCAGCCGCACCGATCACCCCGGCGCCAAAATGGTTTTCGTCAACGACGGCGCCAAGACGTGGCTTATCGGCGGCAAGATTCAGGTTCTCCCGCCCAAAAAGAACCCGGCGTTCGGCAAGTACGTCCTCTCCCCGGTAGAAGTTCGCGATCTGCTGGAATCCAAAGGCTGGGAACGCGTTGTCGCTTTCCAGACTCGTAACCCGCTCCATCGCGCTCACGAATACGCTTTGGTTTACGGTTTGGAAACGCTGCTCAAACAGGGATTCAACGCCGGCGCGTGCCTCAACCCGCTCGTCGGAGAAACCAAAGGCGACGACGTCAACGCCGAAATCCGCATGCAAACCTACGAAAAGCTCATCGCTGACCGCGCTTTGGGCGAAGGCGACTCGGACGCTCAGCTGTGGGCAAACCGACCGGGCGAAGCGGTTCCGGACAGAGTCATCCTTCTCGGCTTGGACATCAAGATGTTCTACGGCGGACCGAAAGAAGCTGTCATGCACGCGATTTATCGTCAGAACTTCGGGTTTACCGACCTGATTATCGGCCGCAAGCACGCAGACGCCCCCTACGACGACGGCACGGCGATTTGGGGCGACTTCGACGCTCAGGAGATTTTCAACAAGCTCAACGGCGACCTGCAGATTCATCCGCTTAACGTTGGATTTGCCGCCTATTACGAATCCATCGGCCGCGTCGACCTGATGGAATTCCACAAAGACGAAAAGCCCGTCTTCATTTCCGGAAAACAGGTTCGCGCTACGCTCCAGAAAGGCGAACACGTTGACCCGCGCATTATGCGTCCCAGCACGTCGGCAATTCTCGCCGCGGCGATGAAGATTGATTAGGCAATAGGCAAGAGGCAGTAGGCAGTAGTTAATCATTCCTATTGCCTACTGCCTTCTTCAACCTTATCAACAACCGAGGCAAAGCAAGAGGCAGTAGTTTAAAAATCCCTACTGCCTATTGCCTTTCCCTATTGCCTACTGCCTACTGCCTACTGCCTACTGCCTTCCATTAACCCCTAACCCAACAACAACTACCATGATTATCGGAGTTCCACGAGAAATTAAACCCCAGGAAGACCGCGTTTCCATGACCCCGGCGGGGGTCGACGCCTGCGTTCGCGCCGGGCATGAAGTCGTAATCGAGTCTGGCGCCGGAGCTGGCAGCGGATTCACTGACGAAGAATACGTTCGCGCTGGCGCAACGATTCTCAAGACCGCTCAGGAAACCTTTGAAAAGGCGGATATGATCGTCAAAGTCAAAGAACCGCTTCCCGCTGAAATCCCGTTTTTGAAAGAAAATCAGGTTGTATTCACATACTTCCATCTCGCTCCTGACAAGGAACTGACAGACGCTCTTCTGAGAGCGAAAATCATCGGGATTGCGTACGAAACCGTTCAGCTTCCCAACGGCGCACTGCCGCTGCTGTCCCCGATGAGCGAAATCGCCGGGCGCATGGCGGTACAAGTCGGCGCGTTCCTGCTGGAAAGAACCAACGGCGGTCGCGGCGTTCTCCTTGGCGGCGTCTCCGGCGTTGAAAAGGGAAAAGTCGTTATCGTCGGCGGCGGAAACGTCGGCGCATCTGCCGCGAAAATCGCTCTCGGCATGGGCGCTCAAGTAACAGTTCTGGACTTGTCCGGCCCGCGGCTGGCTTACCTTGACGACATCTTCGGCAGCCGTCTGCAAACCCTCATGTCCAACTCGTACAATATCGAAGCGGCGGTGAAAGACGCTGACCTGGTTATCGGCGCGGTTCTCGTTCCCGGTTCCCGCACGCCGAAACTGGTTAAAGAGTACATGGTCAAGCAGATGAAACCCGGCGCCGTTCTGGTTGACGTCGCTATTGACCAGGGCGGATCGATTGAAACTATCGACCGCTGCACGACGCACGAACACCCGTACTTTATCAAGCACGGCGTCGTCCATTACTCTGTCGCGAACATGCCTGGCGCCGTCCCGCGAACTTCAACCTTCGCTCTGACCAACGCCACGCTGCCCTACGTTCTGAAGCTGGCTAACCTCGGAGCGGAAGGCGCTATGAAAGCCGACTCCGCCTTGATGAAAGGTCTCAACCTGTACAAAGGTCTTTTGACTTTCAAAGGCGTTGCAGACGCTCAGGATCGCGAGTACGTTTCGGCTGATAAGCTGTTTTAGTTGCGAGTTGCGAGTTGCGAGTTGCGAGAAAACGAAAGCGCTTTTCTCCAACTCCTCACTCCTCCCTCCTCACTTGTATAATGCTAATCAATAAAAGTTATTTACTAAGTTCTGTTTTGTGTTAAGATAGATTTTATCGTTGGAGATTCTTTTTTTCTGCAGAATATATTCTGCAGAAAAAAAGAAAACGCATGGTAGTATGTCCGCACTTGAGCGATGTTTGAGCGTTAGCTCGTTTCGGAGTTTATACGTCATGCGCTTTCCTTTTAACTCGAACAGTAACCAGAACATGGTTCCTGCTATTACATTATAGCGCCATAGTTCGCATTTACAAGTGTGAGTTTTATGAAAAATACAAAATTCCCACAAATTTTTAATGAGTATTACATCGGAATTGACGTCTCCAAGGATTTTATTCACTGTTATTCAAGACCAGACGGCGTTTACAAAAAAGTTGCAAACAATAAAAAAGCTATTGAAAACTATATCCGCACGGTTTTGAAAGACAAAAAGGTCGCCTGCATTGTGATGGAAGCCACTGGCGGGTATGAGCTGTACACTGCTGAAGCTTTTGCAAAAGCAGGATATTATGTCGTCGTGCTGAACCCAAAACGCGCTCGACACCTCATGTCTGGAATGGGCATAAACCCTAAAACAGACAAGGTCGATGCGGAAGTTTTGGCTAAAATCGCTCAAAGATTTTGGGGAGATGAAGACGTTCTGTCTGCTTATGAGCCAATGTCCAAGGAACAGAAAAAGCTGCAGCGCGCGGTTAATCGGTATAATCAACTTACCAACGACATTGTAAGATGCAAGAACAGACTTCGCAAAGCGGAATTCAACGAGGATAAAGTCAACGCGAAAAGTCTGAAAAGTCAGTTAAAATGGCTCCTCAAAGAAAGAAAGGCATATATGCAGGATATTCGATTGTGTATTGCCAGCGATCCGCAAATGGCAAGATGGGATGAAATACTCCAGTCCGTTCCAGGCATCGCAAATGTGGTTAGCGCTTTACTAATCGCCTTTTTACCGGAACTGGGAAAACTCAATCGAGAAAGAATTGCTTCTCTGGCAGGATTGGCTCCTCATCCGAGCGATAGCGGAACAAAACAAGGTTCGCGAGAAGCAAAAAAAGGTCGGCAAAAAATCAAATGGGGTTGGATGCCGGCTATCGCCTCAGCGATCAAAAACAATCCTGTACTTAAAGACTTTTATCAACGGCTTACCGCAAGAGGAAAGGCGCCAAAGGTCGCTATGATTGCCAGCATGAGAAAATTGTTGGTTATTATTAACCAAATGATTAGAAATAATCAAAAGTGGGGTGAAAACAAAATACAAAAGAATGAATTGCAAGATAACGTTCAGACAGTTTCCGCTCCGGCGGCTGATGAATTGAATAACCAGTCGGAACAAGTCATCGAAGAAAAACCGACGGTTAAAAAAGCGCGCGTTTCCAAAAAGCAAACGTCCATAGTAAAATCAGTTGCTCAACGCAAGACAAAGACAACCCCAAAAACAATGCGGTAAGATTGCTATAATACCAACCTTACCGCTCAAACTTGAACTCTGGCATTTTGCCATTATCCGCGAATCTTTCAATGCTGCCAATTAACAGCTTCCAATTCGCCGACTAGGGATAATATGCTTTATGCTTAGTTCAACAAGCCAAAACACGTTAGAAAATTTTTGATTTTAATTCAAAATTTTTCGTATTCACCTACTTGACTTCATTACAGTAACTCCTAACTAGCTTCTACTCTTTTTATAACATGGAAAAATTAAGGCTCGGCGTCTTGGGCGGCGGAATTATGGGCGCAGGCATCGCCGCCGCATTTAGACGAAAAGACGTCCCTGTCGTTGTCTACGACATCGCTCCCGGCGGTCGGGAAATGGTCGAACGGAACCTGTTTCGAGAAGAAGTCTCGGGAGCAGAATTTACCGACCAACTCTCAGACCTGTCCGAGTGTAACGTTATTATAGAATCCGTCGTTGAAAAAATCGACGTCAAACAGGAACTGCTCAAAGCGGTGGAGGACGTCGTGTCTCCCAGTTGTCTGATCGGATCCAATACGTCCACGATTCCCATTAGCCGCCTGGCGTCTGTGTTACAGCGTCCCGACCGGTTCTGCGGAATCCATTTTCTGCACCCGGTCAGAAACCGCAAGCTGACGGAAATCGTCTGCGGAGAGCAGACTGCGCCGGCGACGCTGGATCAGGCGGACGCCGTTTTGAAATCTGTCGACCAGACGCCGCTGTGGGTCAAAGACTGCCCCGGCTTCGTCGTCAACCGACTGCTTCAGCCGTACCTCAACGAAGCGCTCATTCTCTTGCAGGAAGGCGTCGACATGGACAGAATCGACAACGCCGCCGTCAGTTTCGGCATGGCATGGGGACCGGTTAAGACGATGGACGAAATCGGCATCGACACCACGTTCAACGCCGGCCGCGTCCTTTACGAAGCCTTTCCGGATCGCATTACTGTCTCGCCGATTATCGTTTCGCTGTATAAATCCAAATGCCTGGGCGTGAAATCCGGACAGGGGTTCCGCGTCTGGGACGGGAGCGAACCGAATCCCAAAGCCCAGAAGTGGAGAATGTGGGTCGAAAAAGACAACCCCATGCCGGAACAGGAAATCATTGAACGCCTGATTCGCCCCATGTGGGAAGAAGGACGCCGAATTCTTGCTGACGGCATCGTTGAATCGGCAGAGAAAATCCGCATCGCCGCCTGTGACGGTTTGGCGTTCCCCACCCGCTTCGGCTATCTGTTTGAACAGCCGGACTTCCAGCTGAACATGTAACATTCAGGGACTGCGGCGGCTTGACTCGTCCGTCTTGAAAAAACTTTCGGTCGCCAGCAAGCTGGCTCCCTTTTAGGGAAGTTTTTTCAAGGTAAATAATATGAGGGGAAAACCTTTTTTGAAAAAAAGGTTCTTCCCCTCAAACTCCCCTTTCCAAAAAACTTTAGTAAGGGGAGAAAAACTTAGTATTAGCAATAATCAAAGCGACCAACGGGAGCGAATATTGGCAAACGCGCGGCAGCGCGGATTGGCTCCCCCGCCATCGGGGGCGCCGCACTCCAAGATCATTCGTCTTCCACAACGCCAGTCTGTTTCTGGGTCAGATTTTTGATAACCTGAACCTCGAGAGTTTGCGGTCGCATGCTTTTATAAAAAGCAGTGGCGTTTGGCGATTGATCGCTATAACGAGAATAAAGGAAAGCTCGCAATGGGTTATCGTACTCGTTTGCGTATTTTGCAAAATCTCGTTGTTCGTGAATATCCGAATGGCTTGTAACCGTTTTAAATGCATTGTCCGACGCGTCAATGAGTTGTCGGATGATTGCCATTATTTCGTCAATAAAATCTTTATATTCAGGATTGCAAGCGACGTAATCGTCTATCTTATCGTTTTGCCACTTTTCAATGACGCTATGGACGGTTAATGAACCGGGCTCACGCAGCCTATGTAACGCAAAATACTCGTCTCCCTTGACTTTAATTCGTAAATGAGAGCCGTTTTCTTTTTCAGCGCTAACGCAGACGTACCCTTCTTCGTCGTCGCCCATTCGATGAGCCGCCTCAATACATTCTCCTAATGAATAGTGCGAAAAATGCTTCGGCCGCCATAGTACATCGTCTAACTCGCCGAAACTGAATTCGCGGTCCAACTCTTCCATCGTTTGCATATTGCGAGCGCCCAGAAAATAAACTCGATCTTCCGGATACTTGATAACAATACGATTGTGGAGAGGCGAAACGAGTTCAAACCAATAGCAATTCTCGCGATCAAAATATTCATCCAGCCGGTCAATTTTGCCCAGACCAAGAATACGCAAGAATAAATCGCCAAAATTGGTTAAACCGCAAGTAACCTTGAATGCGTCAATAGCGCCGTTAGTACTGATATGCCATTCGTCCATATCGTACCAAATTCTCATTATGGAACCGTCTATTTTTTCCTGGACGTCAACGCCTTTAGACCAGTCAATTTTAGGAGTCGCCGCATAGGATTCCTCATAATTGCCAAATTTATCTAAAGACCTGCATACGCATTTCCATCTGCCGTTTATCTCTTGACGGAAAATGGCGCCTCGCGCCTCGATAACTTCCGGCTTTTCAAAGTCTGACATTCCCGTCGTATACTTTAACATATAATAACAACCGTCCTGCTTGGTTTCAATATTGTACGGCGAAACCGCAAGTTGAGCTTGCCAATCGGAATTTGCATTCAAAAAATCTTCCAAAAACATGATAAATCCTCCTTGTTAAAAATTAAACATTCTTCGATTAACATACACGTTCCCGTTGTCGTCTTTCATACTGCGAGAACAAAACAAACCGAGGTATTATAATTGTTAGGACGGTTTCGTCAAGAGGACGAGCAATTATTATAAGGAAATTGTTTCTCTGCGTTCTTTGCTCTCTGCGTTCTTTGCGGTTAAAAAATTTCTGTTGCGGATAATATCCGCGCCCCAGAGAGGAAGTCTGCTGCGTCATAGTACACGCGCGGGACTCTGGACAAGGCGGCGTCAAGCCGCCGCACTCCACGAAAACGCCGCGAAACCGTCTTCTCCATTCCCCGTATTTTCTCGGATCGTATGTAATCGCTACCGCCTCCTTTTTTGGAGAAAACGGTAAATTCAGAATCGAAAAATACCGAAATAATTATTGGATTATAGCCCAAGAACGTAAATATGGGATATTATTTAAGTGAATGAAACGAAAGCGTTAATCAAAAGAGCTGAATAAGGAACCAGAAACTCGTATTTTTAGTTGTATTTCCATGCTTCTTATTCCTTAAACTCTATCAGAGATACATTCGTTTCTCAGAACTTGCAAATTTCCTATTTTAGATAAATGTTCTATAATTCCAATCCGTCTGACTACAACCACGATTCAAGCGCTCATTCCTATGAGCGTCCGACGGTGGAGTCGTTTTGGTTTGAGACGCTCTCAAACGGAAAGCGTCAGCCGTACGGCTGCGGAGCGGTTTGTCAGTCGGATAAACGAGAGATTTATCAATGGTCGCCGGGCTTTTCCGATATATTGGGCGGATACAACGCGGTAAACGTATCGTTTCATCCGCTGCCCAGCGGTCGCTATTGCCTCAGCCGCACGTTTTGGGCGTCGGATTTCCCGGCGGCGCTTCGCAGCGCGCGACATTCAAACGTGAGCCTAACCCGGCGTCAGATTGACGCGTCCAGTCTGGACGACCTCATGGCGCTGCGTCAGGAGGCGGCAATGGAAACGCCAAAAGTCCGAATGTTTACTCATGCATGGGTGATTTGCCCGCAAACGCTTCGGCTTTTCGGCTCGCAGCCGCTGTCGCTGTATCGGGCGTTGAGGAAAGAATCCATCGGCTGTCAGGTAACGCCGGACGGTCAGGTTTACGGACAAAGCGTTTCGCCGAAGGAAACGGTAATCGCAACGCTCAAAACGCTGTCCCGCCGCAAAAGCCTTCCGCTTCCCAACGGCGAGTTTGACGCGATGTTGGAACAGAACTGTTCCATGATAATTTTCGGGAAAACGAATTTGCTGTCCTGGTTTGACGACCGCTTATCGGCAATGTCGGTTTCAGAACGGGAATCGACGTCCTTTTGCACGTCGTTAAAGTTTTCCCCCAACAGACCGTTCCTCATGACGGGCATCGGCAAGTCGAACGCGGAACTGCGCCGGATTCGAAAACATTTCAGTTTACCGGTATGGGACGTTCGGCGATTCAATGCCAAAACGTCGGGCTGTTCAAAGCCGTTTGCAGACGACGAACTGATTAAACTGTGGGAATGTTTGAAAGAATCCTTTTGGGGCGCCAAAGATAAATACCAGCAAGGCGTTAAGTTATGGAACGAATACCGCCAGAAGCATCCTGCGACTGCGGAATCCGCGCTGGAGACGCTCCTGCAATGGAGTTTGGACGCTTATCGCGGTCTGGACGCCATGCAGTTCAAACAGACGCAGCAGGTTCACGCCATGATCGACATGCTGGACGAACTTTTCAGCAATTATCAATCAACGCAAAGCGGTTCAATAGTTGCCAAATAACCAACTTATCCCCTGTTTCCCGCTAACCACTAACCATAAAAGAGCATCGTTATGTTAGGGAAGACGATTTACATACAATTCGGTCAAGCTCTTACTTCCGCGTTTCGTTCTGCGCCGTTTTGGGGAGTTTCCTCGGAAAGCGCGGCGCCGGCGGTTTCGTTTGAAGGCAGCGCCGTTGATCAATCAATCCCAACGATATCGAATCCGTCTCTTGACAACAATTCCGCTTCGTCAATCGCCTCAATTTGGGCGCTTACGCCTTATATCGACAGCGGAATCACCGGGGACATTGCGAGAAACATTAAACGCGTATTGTCATGCCGCTGGTCGTGCACATTTGACCCTGCGGAATTGGAAGAAAGCAAATCTAACGCTTACCCCTGGAAATCGTCAGACTGTCTGCTGATTATGGGGCACGATCAGCCTGTTAAGCCAAAGGTTTTTGCGGGAATACACGATTATTTGAAAAACGGCGGGCGAGCAATTTACTGGGGCAATATCGCGCCGGACGACGAAACGCAATATAAACTCATCGGCGCCAGACGAAGAAGCGGCCTTTCCAATCCTTGTGTAACAGTTTCTGACGATTCTTCAGAACTGATCAAGGACATGCGAGAATTCTATCCTATCGGAACAGTTCCGCGATTTACGTATTTAGCTCCCGACTGCCAGACTCTTTTATCAGGCAAAAGCGGCGGCGCTGTTACACCTGTCGCCTGGACGCGAAGCATCGGC
>JAFZAL010000089.1 GCA_017557195.1 Thermoguttaceae bacterium
TCCAGGCTGCGGACGCCTCAAATCCGAGGCTGGAATTCCAATTCTCAAATATATGGGTTTATCTGTGTAAACTAAAAACGTCTTGTTTTCACGTAGCCGAGGCTTCGGATAACCTCGAGAATTTCGCTACACGTAGGAAACATTCGGCCGGACATTCGTTTATAGCTGTCCAAAGCTCGCATAAATTCGACTTCGTCTTCTGAATAGTCTCGTTCGCATGTTGTGGGATCGATCTTTCCACGACGACAGCGAGAGTTCGAAGAACGAACGGCTTCGCAAGTTGGATTGTTCACAATTAATACTCCTCTGAAATTCAGATGCAATCTGAATGTTATCTGGTTTTAGTTGGGAAAGGTTTGGATAAAAAGGCAGGAATCCAAACGAGCAAAGAAAGCGCTTCAGGGTTGAACGCATTCGGATACTACGTTCATTAAACACAGTACGGTTTGACTTGCCAAGTCGGATACCAAGGCAAGACCAAAGAGTCGATTGCATTTCTGATATTTTGTTTTTATTGTTTTGGAGAAGGTTTTTGCTTCGCGCTTCCAAATCGGCTCGGAAATTCCGATTTGTCTGCGATAAAGCTAAAGAAATGAATCTGTCTATGTTTCCCCAAAGATTGAAATTAAACTGAAGGGCGTCAGTATGAAGCACGTCTTCCTGACCTGCTTGATAAAAACTGCTTTCTTCAGACAAACAATCCCGTAACGCTGTTTCAAACCGGTCAGGCGAAGCCTGATGCGAATCTGAAAATAGGGTAACGGGGCAGTTCATAATTTCAATTCCTTGCAGTTAAGATTTGCCGAATAATCTAAACAATTTATGACTCATGCACGAAATAAATTGTTTTAGTTACATAAAATATACACGATGTTTTCAAAAGATATGATTATTCGGCTGAAAATTTTCACTTATTTACCAAAATCTGTACCGATTGTAACGGTTAGGAGAGATGTATAGGGCTTTTCCTGAAAAATATAATATTCTTTTGGAAAGACTATTGACTTTTGCCTAAAGTTTGAGGATAATCAAAGAAAAATTAAAGTTAGTAATCGACAGGAATTTGTTTATTAAAGCGCTTTTCCTCGCGTTCCCGTATAGGCAAACGGGATAAACTGTTAATCAGGTTCCAAACAATGTTTTGCGTTTGTTGTTTCCTGTTTGTTACATTCCATTCCCCATTTATTTAAAGGAGTCAGAATCATGGCGAAACTATTCGAAGTGTATCGTTGTCCGATTTGCGGCAACATTGTTGAAGTGGTCGGCGAAGGCGGAGGAAGGCTGGTTTGCTGCGGATCTCCAATGGAAAAACTCGAAGCTAATACAGTCGACGCGTCTCACGAAAAACACATGCCCGTTTTCAGCCGAGAAGGAAACGTCGTTACAGTAAAAATCGGCTCGGTTCCGCACCCGATGATTCCTGAACATTATATTGAATGGATCGAAGTCCATTCCGACAACCGGGTTCAGAGAAAATATCTCAAGCCGGGCGACGCCCCGGAAGCTCTGTTTTCCTGCCCGCCGGACGCCTGCGATTCCGGCAAGACGCCGTTTGCGTACGCCTACTGCAATCTCCACGGTTTGTGGGGCGGACCGGTAGAGTAGGGCAGGGGGCTTGAAACTCTAAAGGAATGGAGTATAATCATTAATAAGGTCAATCCGGCAAGTCCGCACCTGAGAAGCCTCTAGCTATTAGCTGCTAGCTATTAGCTTGTGAATTTGAAACTCTAAGCTTAGCTTTTAAAGCCAGAGGCTAACATCAAAAGCTAGGAGCTAGAGGCTAGAAGCTAAAAGCTGTTTCACAAAATAGATTCGCGGTTTCCGGATTAGCCATTAATAACCCAATTCCAATTACCCCATTCCTTTTAGAAACCCCATGATTAACGTCCTGATACTTCGCGCTCCCGGAACCAACTGCAATATCGAAACCGGCTTCGCTTTTGAACAGGCTGGCGGAACTGTCGAACAGCTTCACGTCAACCGACTGCTGGAAAACCCGTCTTTGTTCGATAAATTCCAGATTTTGTGTTTCCCCGGCGGGTTCAGTTTTGGCGACGACATTGCCGCCGGTCGAATTCTTGCCTCGAAAATGCAAAACGCTCTTTCAGACGCCTTGCATAAATTCCGCGACGACGGCAAACTGATTCTGGGCATCTGCAACGGATTCCAGATTCTTATCAAGTCCGGGCTGATTCTCCCCATCGACGACAACGGATTTCAGGCGACGCTGACGTGGAACAACTGCCACCGATTCCAGGATCGCTGGGTTCGCATGGTTGTCGACCCGAAAACGCCGTGCGTGTTCACAAAGGGAATTACCGACATCGAAATGCCGATGGCTCACGCCGAAGGCAAGTTCGTCGCCCGGGACGCTCAAACGCTCAAACGCCTGGCGGACAATGGTCAGCTGGCTCTGCGCTACGCGCCCCGTCTGACCAGCGCTCCCAATTACGATATCAATGACCTCGACGCTGTTCTTCCGGAACCGGACAACCCCAACGGCGCTCAGGCAAACGCCGCCGGCTGCTGCGACGAAACAGGCCGCGTCTTCGGCTTGATGCCGCACCCGGAACGATACCTCAAGGGCGTTCAGAATCCGCAGTGGACTCGTCGCGTCGGAACCGACGGCTTCGACCCGGAACTCGGCGACGGTCTGAAGATTTTCAAAAACGCTATCGACTTCTTCGCGTAATCGAATTATTGACAGAACGTTAAACTAATACAGCTTAAATCAACAGCGGTTAATTCAAGGAATTAGAATCCTCTTTGAGTTAACCGCTTTTTTATTTGTTGAATAGCCGTTCTATTCGTGCTTCTCTTGCCTCGTTCTCTTGCCAGAAGGATTATAATTCTGCGATTATGAACCAGAAGCATCCCTATTTAATCCTGACGGCGTTTATTGTTTTGAGTTTTGCGACAAGCGTTCTGGGCGGGATGATTGTCTACGCGAATCTTCAGCCATGGTATTCCGACCTCGAACGCGGACCGCTTTCACCCCCGAACTGGGTTTTCCCGGTCGTCTGGACGGTTCTGTATATCCTCCTGCCGGTTGGAACGTGGCTTGGATGGCAACAGTCAGTAGGAACGCCGCGTCGCAGCTTGACAATTGCCTTTCTGATAAACCTGGCTCTCCAACTGGCGTGGACAGCGGCGTTTTTCGGCGTCCACAGCCCGCTTCTCGGACTGGCGTTTATGCTGGCGATATTTGTCTCGACGCTCAACCTGTACCATCGCCTTTGGAAACTCACTCGCCTCGGAGCGGAACTGATCCTGCCGCAAATCCTCTGGCTTATCTACGCCGCCAGCCTCAACGTCAGCGTCTGGGCGTTAAATTCATTTTAGGACGAATTACCTATCCGTAAACAATTAAAATATAAGCTCTTATCTAAAACAAAAAAACGTCTTGCTATGGAGAGCAAAACGTTCAAGAAATAAAAAAATGGGCAGTACAGGACTTGATACAAGAGGGGTTAAGTCCCTTAAAATCAAAGGAGTTATGCAATTCGCTATTTAGTCAGTTGCAGGAAATATTGCAGGGTTGCAGTAAAACAGGATTGATTTTGTCGTTATTCGATTTGATGGATTCGGACGAACAAAACGACCTTCTTGCATACTTGCAAGGACGGGTTCTGACCGCGGCGGAAACAAGCCGCTAGGCGTCCCCACGTCGCCGGATTTTGGCGGGGTTTAATGTACCCCGTCTATCTTATCGGCTGGAAGGAAACAAGCCACGGGGAGCCGCTAGGGCTTTTCTGCTTGCGATTCTCAAAGCCGATGACCGCCGGCGCCGGTACCGGGATTTTTGCGAAGAAATCCAGAGCAAGGATTTTGCGAAAACCTTTATTTATATGGATTTATAAAATTTTGATGGGGTTCATTTTACCCCGAAATTCAAGGAGGAAACACACAAATGAAACGAAAAAATGGCAATGAGAAGCCACGGCGCGGGCGACCGGAACGGCTGACCGAAGCCGACCTTGCACAAATTGAAGAATGGTCGCTTGCAGGTTTATCGACTTTACAGATGGCGTCGCTTTTGAAATGTTCGAGGAAGGCGGTTGAAACGTTTCTGGATTCGCACAAGGATTTAAAAGCAAGAATACCGAGTTACAAGGAAAATTCGGCGGCATTGGCGAAGCTGATTCTCCATCAACAGCTTGAAGCTGGGGACGCTGAAGCGGCGAGATGGTATCTCACGTATCGGGCGAAGCTGGAAATGGAGAAGGCGAGAATCGGGCTTTTGCGAGCGCAGAAAGCGGCGTTGCAGCCGACAAAGGAAGAACTTCCCAATGCGTTAGAGCCGGGGGCATATTGGCGGCGCGTCAACGACTATTTCACAAATCGACAGACAGAACAGACAGACCAAAAAGAACAGCAGCAGTCCGACGCCGAATCGTCCGACAAGGACGGCACCACCGAAGCCGCAGGCGACAAAGCCCAAACCGACAAGCAAGATTAAATGTTCGTTGACTTGACAAGGGCAGCAAAAATAATATAATATTGTAAAATTCATTTTTCGCTAGGGGTTCGCTACCCCGTCCCGTTCGTCCCGACGTCTATCCTATCAGACGTTCCGGGCGACCGGGGGCGAGTCTTGCAAAATCGATAGGAGTCTTTGAAATGAAAAAATGGGACGAAATGGATTCGGAATGCGAACGGTTTATTGTTTTGTCATACTACGGGCAGACAGATTTTGTTTTTAGCATTGGGAAACTTCCTGATTTTCGCTATGATGAAGCCAATAGTATTCATGAGGAATATCTGAAAAGATTAAAGAGAGCATACCGCGAATATCTTAAAAGGAAGGGCTATACAGGATATTCTCACGATATAAGATTGGTTTGGAAGCTGGGATTGACTGATATTGAAATCGAAAGTCTTTTACAAGACCGCCGACCCGTAAGACAATGGCTTCAAAACGTTGCGATTAAAGTGAAGGAAGAACTTGAAAGCATAGTTCGATTCAAAGCTGAAAGAATGGCTGAATTAGATGACGATTCAGATTCAAACGGCGCGGATTCGGCGAGCGTCGAAAATATCCCGTCGTTTCCGATTGACAGCTTTTCCCCCGTCGTTCCAGATGGTTCCGTTCCCGTTCCGTTCGTCGCAAGCCGGAAAGATATGGTTCCCTCTTGTACGTCTGAAGTCAAACAACCGGACGATGAAAGTACAAGACACCTTCGGAATATCGACAAGGAAGATAAACAGCATACAAAGCAGCTAACGTCAATACAAACCGTACTTCAAGACGGGAAAGAAATTTTAAGAGAAGGTTTTGCGATGGTTGTTGAAGAAATACGACAAGCCGCAAAGAGCGCGGAACAGACCCCTCCCCCGTCGCCAGAACAGACCGCTTTTGAAATCATGAAAAAAGAATATTATAGCATTACTGGAAAGGGGTATGTAGGACGCAGACGCTTGCTATTGTTTGAGAAGTACGGCATGAAAGTATCGGAGATTTGGGAGTTTGAAACCGGTGATTGTTGGGAAGATTTAAACGCAGGTGAGAGAGCGGCATTTACACACAAAATAGAACAGGCAATTGACAGGGCTGAAAGGGCGCGAGAAAGCCAATCCTAAAAAGTTACAATTAAAAGACAATCTAAAAATGACTCGTAAAGACCGGATTCTTATCCGGTCTTTTTTCTTTGCTTAAAAAATTTCTAAACGTTGACGAAATATTGACGAAATATTGACGAACGTTGACGAAATGTTGGTAAGCATTATTCTGTAAAAACGTTACAATGTATCGCGTAAACTCTGATTAGGAAGCAGGGTTAAACAGTAACATCTTTGTAACAGGAGATTATTCATTATGACGCATTTGCTCAACAAAAGAGAAGCCGCGGAGTACCTGAACATTAGTCCGAGAACGTTGGATTATTTCCGCGAGCGCGGCGGGTTGCCCTCTCACATCATCGGCGGGAAGTTGGTTCGATTCGACGCACGCGAGCTTGAACGATGGGCTACTGGACGAAGTACCGGCAATGACAACAACGAACAGATGGAGGACGAAAATGCGAAAAATTGAAAAGGAAACTTACGCGAGGATTCTTGAACACGGGACGGACGCAGAACGGCTTTTGTCGTCGATTGGAGATGAACTCTCCAAAACGGAGCGTTACAATTCGCGAGCGTTGCGGGAAGTCGTTTCTGGAATCAAAACGGCTATCTGGAACTTCAAAGCGAGCGTTTATGTAACAGCGCAGATTAGAAGTGAAATGCTGACCGCACCGTTAAAGGCAAAATAAAAGGAAAGCCGCCAACGGACGGCAATCCAACGGCGGCGAGTGATTCAGAAATTATCCTTGACGGACGCTCTAATTATACCTTCTCTAGGGCGTCTTGTCAAGGGGTTTAACCACCTTTGACTATGGAAAAATCAAACGCACTTATCCAACGTGTAACACGTCTTGCGGAAGGAATAAAGCAAGACCGACCGGAAGAAACCGTTGCAGAAAAGGAACGTCAATTTCTTGAACAGCACGGCAACGGGCTATTCGTTGACGTTCCCGCAAACGTTGACCTTGCGAGCCGCTGGGCGGAGATGATGGATTCTCGCCACGGCACCCGCGAGTATTCCCAAATGCTGGATAATAACGTGTATTTTGCCACCGGGCGGTTCTTCGGATACCGCGTCGTTCTATTCCCGAAGTTTGGCGCGGACGGACTTCCCACCGGGTTTACCGCTTACAGGTTGACGGGCGACCGATTCGGCGCCACCGCGAAATGGTTTGACGCGCCGGAACGGATTGTATTAAACGAACTAGGTGAGATGGTTCCGACCGCTAAACCGCTACCGCTAGGCGGGACGGACAATCCGACCCCCGAAGCCCTTCGGCAATGGCGGCGGGAATGGCGCGAGCTATGGGAATTTAAGCGGACGCACCACGGACGGACACCGGAGCAAGAAGAGGAATATCAGAAGCGTCGCAAGCGTTGGCGCGGCAAAAATTGAAAAGGAGATTGTAACAAATGACTGACAATGATTATACATACCAACAAGAGATTGAGGATAAGCTGGAACAGGTTAGCCGAAAAGCAGCGGCATTTAATCCGCACCCGCCGGAAATGGAAGAAATGTTAAAGAAAGACCGGGCGAACAGAGCAGCGTTAAAAGCTGATAAACTCCTTCCGATAATCACGGCTGGGCAGTTGGTAAACAAAGAATTACCACCGGCGGAAATTTTGTTGTCGCCATGGTTGCGGCGAGGCACGCTTGCACTTGTCGCAGCGCCCGCCGGCGTTGGCAAAACTTGGGTTGCCTTGACTCTTACACAAGCGCTTGCCACTGGTTCTGAAGCCTTCGGACGCTGGGAAGCGCCCAAACCGCGGCGGGTTCTTTTCTTGGACGGCGAAATGTCGTTACAAGCAATGCAAGAGCGTCTAAAGATGTTACAAGCGGATAAAGCCGGGGATAATGTAATTTTGTACAATCCAGACTTAGACCCGGATTCGCCTTCCGTTAATATCGCCGACGCTGAAGGACAGCGACGTATTATGAATACAATCGAAGAATACAGCGTTGACTGCGTCGTTGTTGATAACGTCGCAGCCTTGTACAGGAACGGCGAGAACTCAAACAGCGTGGAGTCTTGGGGAGTAATGCAAGAATTTTTACTGAAGCTACGGCGCGAAAAGCTGGGCGTTCTTGTCATTGACCATATCGGCAAAAGCAAGGACGCAAACAGCGCACGGGGAACGTCCGCGAAAAGCGATGTTCTTGACTTCGCACTAATGCTGCGACGTCCAGACGGCTACCAACAGGAAAACGGCGCGCAATTCGTTGTAGAGTTTACCAAAAACCGGGGATTATACGGCGATGACGTCAGAGCCTTCGTCGCAGCACTTGACCCGATTACTGGGCAATGGAACACCGAGGATTACAGCGCGCCTTGTAACACAGCGGGAAGACCGAAAAACGACGCCAATTATCACGCAGTTGTTGAAGCCTTCAATGCTGGTATTACTTCGCCTAAAGCGATTAGCGAGCAGACCGGCGTCCCGGAGCGGAGTGTCGCACGATACATAAAAGATATTCGTACCGGCTGGGCTGACGCTGACGGTTACCACGTCGATGACTTCGGCGATTATCAATGACGTTAAAACGGGTGAACAGTGCCACAAATGCCAATACCCTATATAATCTGGCATTCTGGCACTCCCTACGCAGAATACCATATTTAGAAAAATCTAGCAAAAAGTTGAATTAAAGTACTTGCGCAAAAAATTTTTTTCGATATAATAACCATCACAATTATAAGGAATATCCAAAAGGAGATTGATTATGGCTTTTATTTCACTGGTAAAACAAACTGGAAAATATCGGATTTGTTACAGCTTGGACGGAATTTCACAACGTTCTTTCATGACCGCTACGGGCGACAAGAAAAAGGCACAAAATATTTGTAACTTCGTTGACCGGCTTCTTGACTGGCGCAAGACCGGCGAGCCGGATTCTACGCTTGCAAGCTGGCTGGCAGCGCTTACTCCTGACCTTCGGCGCCGACTTGAAAAGGCGGATTTGCTTGAAGCAAGGCAAGAGCCGAAAACGATTCGGGATATTATCGACAGGTTCAAGAACAGAAAAGACGTCGAGCCGGCGACCCTCCTGACCTACGATAAAATTGCAAGCAATCTGACAGAGTACTTCGGTTCTGATTGTCAGTTAGAATCAATCGACACGGAACAGGCGGCGGAGTTTCAATCATGGCTGAATAAAAAGTATTGTGAAGCAACAGCCAAACGCAGAATTTCACTTGCAAAACAGTTTTGCAATGAAGCCGAAAAGCTGGGCTGGGTTTCTAAAAGTCCGTTCCGATTTTGCAAGGGCGGCGACGTTGTCAACAAGACAAAATGGCAATACTTCTCCCCAGACGATATTGCCAAAGCCATTGACAAAATACCAAACCGGGAACACCGGGCGCAGGTTGCGTTGATGAGATTCGCCGGTTGTCGCGGCGCGTCTGAAATGTATCAGATGACTTGGTCGCCGGAAACGGTTAGATGGAGCAGTGGAGGTGAAACGGGAAACATTACCCTTATTGCAGACAAGACAAAACGGCATAAGGGAAAAGAGAGCAGAAACATTCCATTGCACCCGGTTCTGGAAACCTGCCTGCGCGACTGGTATGACGAAGCGCCGGAAGGGCGGTTGAAAATGTTTCCGAAATTGTATAAGACAAGCAATCCGGGTTCTTGGTTGAAAAAGTCGCTCCGCTTCGCTGGAATCAATATCGAACAGGTTTACAGCTTGCGGCGTTCGTACTGTTCCGACGTTATGGAAGCATGCGGACAAGACGCAGCAGCTTACGAACGGCTGACCGGGCACTCTTACGCGATGGGCTTGCGGCATTATCAAATATTTCATAGGGCACGGAAGGAGAAGGCAGAAGGGCTTTTGATGGGTTTTTGGAAGGTTCAAGAAGCCGCTGAAGCGTCAGACGCCGGAAATACAGGGATTAACGGAAAAACGGTTGCAGGATTCGCGGCGGAGCAAAACGCTAAAGAGCCGGGAAAACAAGGGCTAAACAGCACTGAAAATATTGCAGGTTTTATTGCAGGGCAAGGCGGCGCAACATCTGGCGGGAACGGACGCCGACAAGGACAAGAGGAAGCGCAAGCCCCTGTAATTCAAGAGGTTCTGCCTTATGCCGTTAATAACTGCGATATATTGCAAAACGTTCAAGAAATAAAAAAATGGGCAGTACAGAACTCGAATCTGTGACCTCCTCCGTGTCAGGGAGGCGCGCTAACCAAACTGCGCTAACTGCCCATTTCCAGGATTTGCAGACGCTATCCGCAAACTGAATGCACGTATTATGCCACGTTTTTATATTTTGTCAACCGCCCGCGCCGGAATTTTTCCAAAATATTTGGAGATTTCCGGAACGTTCATTGATTCTTATCCGTTTTATGGTATAATTCCCTAAATACGCGCTCGGGATTCGTAAACCCAGGTGGTTATCAATTAAATATGCTATTATCAACGTAATACGGCAATGACCCGCGACGAAATTTACGAAGCGTTTTTGGCTCAGGTTCCCTACGAATTGTATCCCATGCAGGAAGAAGCGCTCTTGGCGTGGTTTTCTTCCGAGCAGGGCGTTCTCGTGTCCGCGCCGACGGGTATGGGAAAGACGCTCATTGCTGAAGCCGTTGTTTTTGAAGCTCTAACTACCGGACGGCGGGCGTACTACACAACGCCGTTGATCGCTCTGACTGACCAGAAATTCCACGAATTGCAGGTCAAAGCGGCTCAATGGGGGTTCGACCCCAACGATGTCGGGCTGGTAACCGGCAACCGCAAAATCAATCCAGACGCCAAAATTCTGGTCGTCGTTGCGGAAATCCTGTTCAATCGGCTTCTTCAGCCAGAAACCGCCGCGGCGGAGAGTTCCGCCTTGAATTTTGACGACGTTGACGCGGTCGTCATGGACGAATTCCATCAGTTTAACGACCCGGAACGGGGAATCGTCTGGGAATTCTCGCTTCGGCTTCTTCCCCCGCGAATTCGGACGCTGCTGCTGTCGGCAACGGTCGGGAACGCGAAACAGTTCGCCATCTGGCTGGAAACGCGGCATCATCGGAAGCTGGAAGTCGTCGAGTCGGACGAGCGAAAAGTCCCGTTGATGTTTCAGTGGGACGAGGAGCATTTTCTGGAAGAATTCGTCGAAGAAATGGCGTTGGGAGACGACGAAACGCGCCGCACCCCGGCGCTGTTGTTCTGCTTTAGCCGGGATTTGTGCTGGGATTATGCGGAAATTCTCAAGGGAAAAAAGCTTATCTCCGCCGAACAGCAGGCGCAGCTGCTTGCGGAATTGCAGTCGGAAAAGATGACGGACGGGATTGGTCCGAAACTCAAGACAATGCTTCTTCGCGGTGTGGGCGTTCATCATGCCGGGGTCATGCCCAAGTACCGACGAATCGTGGAACGATGTTTCCAGAAAAAGCTACTGGCGGTTTGCGCCTGTACCGAGACGCTGTCGGCGGGAATCAACCTGCCGGCGCGGTCGGTGGTTCTGCCCAGCCTGCTCAAGGGACCAAAAGGGAAAAAGATACTCGTTCCGTTCGGGACGGCTCATCAGATTTTCGGCCGCGCCGGACGCCCTCAGTTTGACACGCAAGGATACGTTTTCGCCCTGGCTCATCCGGACGACGTCAAAATCGCCCGATGGCAGCAAAAGTACGATCAGATTCCCGAGAACACGCCTGACCCGAATTTGCAGAAGGCTAAAAAACAGCTCAAAAAGAAACAGCCCAAGCGATCGCCCGAAGAGCAGTACTGGTCGGAAAAGCAGTTCCAGGTTTTGCAAAACGCGAAGGCAGAGAACCTTCATTCCGTCGGGCAGATTCCGTGGCGTCTGCTGGCGTTTATGCTTCAGGCCTCGTCGGACGTTCAGCAATTGCGAAAGCTGGTTCAAGACCGCCTGCTCGATTCCGGACGCATGGAACGCGGTCAGCGGGATCTCGATCAGGCGCTTCTGACGCTTCACAACGCGGGCTATGTTATTCTGGAACCCGCTCCGCCCGCCGATAAATCCCGCCTTATTTCGGAGCTTGACTTGGGAGCGGAACCCTCGCCCGACGCTCCCGCTATTGAGATCAAATATCTGCCGGAAAAAGAAACTCCGCAGGAATCAAAAGAGGAACAGGGATTTGGTTTCGGGCTGTTTGACGACGAGGAAGAGGAGGAATTGCAAGTAGCAAGTGGATTGGAAGGCGGTAATGGAGTGAGCGAAGCGAACGGAATTACGCATTCGCCGTCAGGCGAAAATGAGTTGCGAGTTGCGAGTTGCGAGTTGCGAGAAGACGCAAGCGCCACGCCGCCAACAACTCCTCACTCCTCACTCCTAACTCCTAACTCGCAAACCACAGATTCCAACGCGCAACCCTGGTCGCCCCTTCGCGCCGCCGGTACGGAAAAGATGCCGATTCTGACTCAGATTCGGTCGATCAATCCGCTTTACGGGGCGTTTCTGATTGATCAGCTGGTCGACGCGGATCTCAAAGAGAAACTGCAGGCGTTCGAGTCCGTTTTGGAAGTTCCCACGACCCTGTTACGCAACGTTCGCGTTCCTCGTCAGTGGGATCTGCCGCCGGGACGTCTGGCGCAAAGCCGGCTGGATAAACAACTGTTACAACTTGGTCTGGCGACTATCGACGAACTGGTCGAGAAAACGAAAGAGGAGATTCAGGAAGAGCGGGAACGGTTCGGCGGTCTGCCAGACGCCTCGGAACGGGTCTGGGTGATTCCGTTTGCGGAAAAGCTTTATCGTCTGTTCCAGTACGAGTACCCGCTGGTAGAAGATGTCAGTATTACCCCTGTTTGGATAACAGGCGAAATTCTCGAGTTCAACGGCGATTTCAACAAGTATGTCACATCAAAGGGACTGGCGCGTCAGGAGGGCTTGATTTTCCGGCATCTGCTCCGCATGATTCTGCTGCTGGAAGAATTCGCTCAACTGGACGTTCCTGTCAGCGTCCGGGAAACGTGGAAGCCGGAACTGCTGGGCGTCGCCGACGTCCTGCGTCAATGTTGCTCCGCCGCTGACCCACAGGCGACAGAGGAAATCCTCGCCAAGTCGGAAGAAGAACGGGAGTCTTTGTAACAAAAGGAAACGCCATGTTTACGATAAAACCGTGTTCAATTGAAGACGTCGATACAATTATGGACATGCAGGATCATGTTATTGAAATCAATAACAAGACCGGCAGGGGGAGTTGGTATATTGTCACAGAACGCCGCGATCTGGTAGAAGGGTTGAAGAATAACGACCTGCTGGTTCTCGGGGCGTACTGCAACGGCGAACTGTCTGCCTGCATTGCGATGTCCTTTGGGGACCCGCACGGCATGTTTAAGACGCTTCTGAACAACTATCAAAATAACGAAGACAAACAGTTTGCCTACGCCAAGATGGCAATCGTCAAAGAGGCGTATCGCGGTCACGGTTTGCAAAGAACGCTTCTGCGCGCGCTGGAGGCTGAAGCTCTCAAAAATCCCCAGATAAAGTACATGGGCGCGATCGTTCACCCGGACAACAGCTTCAGTCTCAAAAACGTTCTGGCGGAAGGTTACGAAAACAAAGGTAGAGCCGTCCCTGACCCCCACCCGGGCTATCCAAGAGTACTGCTATTTAAGACTCTGGACAGACCGTAAGTGGCAAGTGGTTAGTAGCAAGTGGTTAGTGGTAAGGAATAAGCCAGGCAAATCGCTTTGCGTCCTTACCACTTACAACTTACCACTTTCCACTAACAGATTCGAACTTGTCTGTAAATCCTTTGCTGTTACCACTTTTCGCAATGGATGCAGTCTTCCAACGCGGGATATTTTTGCATCGGGTATTCGGCGTTGTCGGCGGGAACGCCGATGCCGATCATGCACGGCAGAATAAAGTCCTCAGCGCAGCCGACAGCCGCGAGGATATTCTCCGGCTGACCTTCTGTCGGGATTCGCATCGCGCAGGAAAGTCCTTCGTCGGTGGCGGCAAGAAAAATATTCTCAATAACACACCACATCTCGGCGGTGTCCATGTGCGTACGCGGTACAGGCTCATTGACGATGCGTTTGTCGCGCTTGTAGAGCGGCAGTACGAGAACCGGCGCATCCTCGAACATCGACTTCTGCCTGGGAAAGGCAATCTTGATCATTTGCGCGACAGGCGTTGCCGCTTCTTTTATCGCGCAGGGAAGCAGCTCAATACATTCGATCGCAGCGGACTTTGACGCCGGGTCGGTCAGCACGATGAAGTTCCACTTGCGGCAATGATCGAACGACGGCGCCGTCAGCCCTGCCTTGATAATGCGCTCGATTGTCTCGCGGCTCACCGGCTCGTTCTTGAACTGCCGCGTTGTGCGGCGCTTTGCGATGACTTCATTGAAGTCCATTTCAATTCCTTTCAACAGTATTCTTTCTGAAAATGAGTTTCATTCCCTCCGCGTCAAGCGGGGACATGGGGACGAGTTTAAGCGACTTGATCATGTGCGGCGTTCCTTCCTTGTAGGCCCGGAAATGAGGGGTCTGGAGGTGCGCCTTGTATGCGGCTTCGTCGCGGTAGATTTCCACGATACGGATCGAGCAGGGGTTTTCTTTCTGCCGCATCGGGAAAATGCACACGACGCCCGGCTCCTTCGCGACGGACTCGGCGCCGACCGTTCTTGCCGCGGCGAGGTAAGCGTCGAGCCATTCCGGAAAGACTTCGATTTCCGCAACACGTACAACGAGATCGTCCGTCCTGGATGTTTCCGTATCGGGGGAAGCAAACGTCACAGGGACGCAGCCCATTGCGAGAATAAGGACAAATGCCAGTTTGTTCATCATGGTTTCTCTTTCGTTTCACTGCGCCTTTACGTAGCCCATCCTCTGAATGTCCTCATCGGTACGGTTGCCGTGGATGGCTATTTTGCTGAGTTCTGTTTCGATTTCCGCGAGTTCAGATGGCGAGAGTTCCACA
>JAFZAL010000090.1 GCA_017557195.1 Thermoguttaceae bacterium
CACCTTCCAGGTTATCGCTTATCCGGACGACGCCGACGTTGACCACGAAGAAGCGTACTCCAACTTCGCCAGCGCGACGACCGACAAGATCAAGCTCGATTCGCCCGACGGCAAAGCCGCTCCGACCAACACCAACAACGGCATCAGCGTCTCCTGGGACGCCGTCGACAACGCCTCTGGCTACCAGGTCAAATGGCGCATTTCCGGCTCTCATTCCGCCTGGAACACGTCCGGCGCTCTGGACGCGGACACGCTCAGCTTCGCCATCGAAAACGTTATCGATTCCTCAACCTACGATATTCAGGTTACTGCGCTGGGCGATGGCGATCACTACACCGATTCCAACCCGACCCGTCTGTCCTGCAGACTGGTTCAGATTGACCTCGACGCCGTTGTTGTTACAAACAAGTCCAACGCGACCGATACGCAGAAGCCCGAAAGCGTTCCGCAGATTGACGAATGGACGCCGGCGTTCCTGGAACTCTGGACAAGCGACATTGTTGGTCTGGTTGAAGGACGCGAAATGATTGCCGTTATCGAAATCAACGAAAACTACGAGTTCGGCGGCGTTCTCGACCTGCCGGGAACCACGGTTGACGTTTCCGACGACGGAACGATTGTTACAATCACCGTTGACGTTGACTACAACTACAACGCTGACGAAGACGCCCTGTTGGCTCAGATCAAGCTTACGCCGAAATCTCAGGCTGACGGCAACGGCGATGAAAACGGCATTGCTCTCGACGGCGTTGAAGACGATCTGGTTCTGACCAACGTTGACGGACAGCTGGTTGTCTCCTACAAGGACGGCGCTGACGCTCCGAAACTGGTCAAGTTTAACGACGTCTGGATTACCGACATCGTCCCGGTTATCTTCGACCTCAACGACGACGGCGTTATCGACAACTTCGACGAATCCGACTACGCCGCCTATACGGAAGCCGATCCGGAATTTGTCGACTTCAACGTTGACGGCAAGAACTGCGATCACGACCTCGAAATGCTGACTCGCGACACCAACAACGGCAAATCTCAGGCGGGCGACTGGAGAGTGGACTACTCGATTATCGTCTGCACCTGCGGCGACGCCCCGGTCGCTCAACCCGCGGCTCTGCCGACTCCGGCGGCAATCAAACAGATTGTCGAAGAGGAAGAAGAATCCTACCTGCTGGACGATTTCGAGTACAACTTCCAATGGGATCAGGCGGATCGACTTTCTGACATCTATCCGTTCATGAGCGAAAACAACCGCATGACCAGCGGCGTCATCCTGAGCAAGGCAGTCGCCAAGAAAGAGGACAGCAAAGAAGAACAGACGGCGGAAGCGGACTCCAAGACCGTTGCCGACGTTATGAACGAACTGTGGAGCGACGACATTGATTGGCGTCACGCCGCATGAAATAGCAAGCAGGCATAATCCCGCGTGGGATTAAACAAAGCGATGTTTTTCACAGGCGAGAGTTCCGCATTTGCGGGGCTCTCGCTTTGTTAGTTTATCAAGCAACCGCTTGCGCGGGGAATGCGGCGGCTTGACGCCGCCTTGTCCAAAGACCCACTAATAGACAAGGTCGTAGCCGAAAACGCTTCCGGATCGCGGACGAAGTCCGCCGAATTTTTTAGCCGCAAAGAACGCAGAGAGCGCAAAGAAATGGAAGGCGGTAATGGAGAGAGCGCAGCGAACGAAATTACGCTTCCTTAACAACCGCGCCAGCGGTTGAATATTTCTAGCCGTGGGTGAAACCCGCGGAATATAGAACACGCAAAAAAGAATATCGTCAAATAACCTTTCCCTTTCGTCCTCCGAAGGGGCGGGAGGGAAAGGAACTGAAACGATTAGGCGTGCCGGGGTGCGATGCCGCACGAGCAGTAAGACTAGATTATGCCTCCGAAAAAGCCTTTTTGGGCGCTACCCACTTCCAATCAGGAACCGACCTTGTCGGTGCGTAAGCCTCTGGAAATATTGCCAATTAACCATCGATGAGCGCTTGCGTCTGGGAGTGCGGCGCCCCTAGGCGCCGCCTTGTCTAAAGTCATCAGATCCTTTTAGAGAACTACGTATTATCAAATGGGGGACTTTTCATAAATGTACGATCTTGACAACTCCGCTTTGCGATGCCACTTTGCGGCTTTTGCTTTATTTTGAGGTACGCCATCGCCGTTATAGTAACAATCGCCAATTATTTTTTGTGCGAGTGCATTTCCATTTTCAGCAGAAAGCTGATACCATTTCACAGCTTCTTCATGATTTTGAGGAACGCCGTAACCGTAATAATAACAATCGCCCATTGATTTTTGAGCTTCGTCATTTCCTTGTTCCGCTGATTTACGATACCATTTCAGAGCTTCTACAATATTCTGAGGGACGTTGTCGCCCTCGAAATAGCGGTTCCCGAGTTCATATTGAGCGGTAGCATCCCCATCTTCTGCTTTTTTGCGATACCATTTTTCCGCTATCGACTTGTTTTTTCGGACTCCGACGCCGTTAAAATAACAATCGCCCATTGATTTTTGAGCGTCGTCATTTCCTTGATCCGCTGATTTACGATACCATATCAGAG
>JAFZAL010000091.1 GCA_017557195.1 Thermoguttaceae bacterium
GCGACAGCGTCTTTGCCAGCTGCGAAGTAGAACGTATCTTTGCCAACAGCGTAGGCAATCGTGATGTTGTCGCCGTAAATCGCCTGGATCGTTTTAACGGCTTCCTTGATTTGGTCGGCTTCATCTTCGTCTGCGTCTTCAGCCTTCTTGAGCAGTTCTTTTGTCAGCTTTTCCGTCGGAATAGTCGCAACATTGAACGTCAAGCCTTCCCAGGTTTCCGCATCGGCTTTGAAGTACTTGTCAACTTCGTCGCCAGCTTCTTTAAGCCAATCTTTGATCAGTCCGTCAATCGCTTCGATATTGGCGCATTTGGAAACTGTAACAAAGCTGATGTCGTCCGTCTTGAAGAAGAAAGCTGCGCCAGACTTGGTAACTTTGCCGTCGTTGGCTTTGACAATATCTTCAACTACGGCAGAAGTCTTTTCAATAAGAGCGTTCAGCTTTTCTTTGTCAAGTTTGCATTCGTCGTTGTCAGAAACGCCTTTCAGGATAAGGTCCTTGTACATTCCAAGAACTTCGAGAATAGACTTGGCATCATTCTGAATGCTGACTTCGGAGCTGTATCCAGTCGCGTCGTCGAGAACAGTAGCGCCAAAACCGGTTTGACCCTTGTAAGCTTCAAACTCTTTGGCGGTTTCAGAACCTTCAACCGGGACAACGTCCAGATCGAAACGAAGAACGTTCTTTTTGCCGTCAAAAGCAGCTCCAATTACAACCGATTTGAATTCATAAAGCAATTTCTTGAACTGCTTCAGCTGAGCGTTCTGAGAATACTTTTGAACTTTTTCCAGGAGCGCTTCTTCTTCGACTTCTTCTTCGTCGTCTTCGAGATTGGCGGCTTCAGCAGCTTTGATGCCGTTTTCAATCTGTTCTTCAACCCACTTTTTGGCGGATTCCGGAACAACGTCAATGTTCAGCTTGGCAGCCAGCAGGTACTTGGACGGCAGATCGCCCAGCGCAGCAGCCGGATTCTGGGGCAGATCGAGAAGCAAAGAAGCTTTGTCGGATACGAACGTCCAGCCGTTTTTCGTTATAACGTAAACGGACTTTTCGTTGTACGTAACCTTTTTCATTTCAACGTCTTTGACAGTGGTTGTTTCCACTTCAACGGCGTCGTTGTCTTCCAGGAATTCAAAGAGAACTGCCGAATCAGACAGCGGAACAAAAGCAAGGAAGCTGGCTCCGCTAACGTTGCCGTTCTTTTCTTTTAAGAAGACCAAAGCTCCAGAGGGTTTGGATTTGTCGAACGCCTTGAGGTTGTCGCCAATCTGCGTTTCAAGGAGTTTCGGTAAAGCGGCCAACTGATCGTTGTCGAGCATTTTGCCAAGAGTTTCAAAGCTGCTCGAAAGCGTTTCGTAGCTGCCGATGCTGATTTCAGCAACCGGGGCGGCAGCCTGAATCTGAGACGCGCTGACGGTGAACGCCATAATAAGCGCGGCTAACAATGCGAAGATTTTACGAGTCATAAAATTATCTCCATTAAAATGATTAACTGCTCTTTTCGCGGCAGACGCCAAACGCCTTCAAACGCGAATCGATATATCTTATACACCGCTCAAAGAAAAAAAGTTTTGCTTTTTGATACGTTTTTTAAAATTTTTATACTTACTGTAATAATATTTGTTTTGGATAGACTTTCTTGTCAAAATAGATGAAGAATAAGAAGGGGACGCTAAAAATTTCTTGCGAAGATAGATAACGTTGGAATATTGAATCGCGTCCCGGAGGGACGCAACTCTTGTAACCGGGTGGCTTTAGCCCCCGGAATAATCGCAATATCCTCCCCCTCGCTTTAGCCGCTTTTCCACCCGCGCCCCGTTGGGGGCGCGGGTGGAAAAGCGTATTTGTCGAATTACAATTACCCATGTTCTCATCCGGCGGTTGTGCGTAGCCGCACCGGCAGAAGGACAAGGTTATGCCTCCGAAAAAACTGGTTTTGGCGCTAACCACGTCCATTCAGGAACCGACCTTGTCGGTCCGCCGGTTACAATGAGTATCGCCCCTTCGGGAATTCAGCGAACTATTGTTCGCAGTCGCTATCGCGTCTCTCATTCGGACAAACCTTCTATCCACCGGAAAAATTTGCGCGCTCCTTTTAGGACATGCCCCTTTTCGCCCCCCCTTCTTTAACTCTGTAAAATAATTAAAATAGTTAAAATTAAACGTTTTCGTCAGTTATTCTGCTATGTTTATGGGTCATAGCCCCTTGCAAATAATCGCTCTATACGTTATAATATGGTATAAGACAATTATTTTAAAATAAAATTTATTGTATTTCCGATATGAATACTTCCAGAACCCAATTTTTCCGAGCGCCGACGACTCCCTGCGGAGCCGTTCGACAGCCCGTATTTAATCCGTCGCTTTTGGCGGCAGACTTCGCCTGTCTGAAACGCGAGATTCGCGCTTTGGAGCAGGCTGGGGCGGAAGTTTTGCATTTGGATATTATGGACGGTCATTTCGCGCCAAACCTCAGTTTTGGCGTCCCGGTGGTAGAGGCAGTCAGAAAAACAACTGATTTGCCTCTGGACGTGCATTTGATGCTGTCCAACCCGGAAGACTTTCTGGTTCCGTTTCGCAAAGCGGGAGCGGACTGTCTGACCATCCATATAGAAGCCGTTCCAGACCCGACCCGTCTTTTGGATGAAATCCACAAGCTGGGCGCCGGAGCAGGGTTAGCCGTCAACCCGCCAACAGACATTGTTGTTCTGGAACCCTATTTAGAGCTGTGCGACCTTGTACTTACAATGTCGGTCATGCCCGGTTTTGGCGGTCAGAAATTCAATCCCGTCGCGCTGGACAAGCTGTCCTGGCTCAGGAAAAACGCTCCTGACCGGGTTTGGCGGTCTGTAGACGGCGGAGTAAACGAAAGCACGATTCGTTCCTGCGTAGAAGCAGGCGCGAATTTACTGGTCATGGGAACCGCGATTTTGGGTCACCCAAGCTACCGCGATCGTTTTGAATTTCTGCGGGACAAGATTGCCTCACGACAATGATTACTATCGTTTTAATTCATCCTGGATGTACGTCGTTCGATATTGAACAGCGGATCCAGGGAAATTTAAGCGTCCCACTCAATCGAATGGGAAAAGACCAAATTGCCTCCCTGGCAAACGAACTCAAGGCGAAACGACCGGAAGTGATTTACTCTCCGGAAATGCAGCCGGATTGGGAATGCGCTCAGACGCTGGGTTCCGCTTTGGAAACCCCGGTTGTCGCCGTTGCCTGTTTGCAAAACGTCAACATGGGGCTTTGGCAAGGCATGGAGGTTGAAGAACTTCACAAGTATCAGCCGACAGTTTATAAAGAGGGGAAAGAATCCCCGTGGAACCTTCGCGCCCCAGACGGAGAAACGCTTCAAGACGCGAAAAAGCGCGTCGTCAGCGCCCTGAAAAAGATTTCCAAAAAATGGGACGAAGACTACTGCGCCGCTATCGTCGCCTCCGAGCCGGGCGCCGGACTGATTCGTTTCGTTTTGAAAAACGGAGATTGTTCCAATCCAGACCTTTGGAATTTAACCCGATCTCAAGGGACTTTCGAGTTGATTGAGATTTCAAAAGAAGACCTCAGCAAGCTATAGAGAGGTTTTGAGTTATTGTTTTTTACGCTAGTACTTAGTGCTTAGTGCATAGTGCTTAGTACGCAAGCGCTCACCTCCCTATGCACTATGCACTATGCACTAGGCACTAGGCACTAACCTATCACTATGGACGAAAATTCAACTTGGCAAAATTCGGCAAAGCACCCTAAACGCGGAGTTCCGGAAGGGCTTTGGGTCAGATGTCCCGGCTGTCAGGCGGTTATTTTCCGCAAAGAAGCCGACCGACGTCTGGGCGTTTGCCCGGAATGCGAATACCATTGGTACGTTTCCGCTCGCGAACGAATCCGTCAGCTTATCGACGAGGGGACGTTTGAAGAATGGGACGCCCAGCTGCGTCCAACAGACCCGCTGGAGTTTGTTGACCCCAAATCCGCGTACAGCGACCGAATCGTCAAAGAGCAGGCGAAAACCTCTCTCAACGACGCCATCGTCAGCGGGACAGGCATGATTCGCGCCCGCCGCGTCGCGATTGCTGTAACCGATTCCGCCTTTATGATGGGATCGATGGGTTCCGTTGTCGGCGAACGCCTTACCAGAACCATCGAACAGGCGATTGACAACTCGCTTCCGCTGATTATCGTCAGCGCGTCCGGCGGCGGCGCCAGAATGCAGGAAGGGATTCTGTCGTTGATGCAAATGGCAAAGGTTTCCGCCGCGTTGGCGAGACTGGACAAAGCCGGCGGACTGTACATTTCCGTCTTGACCAACCCGACCATGGGCGGAGTCGCCGCCAGTTTCGCGTCGCTGGGAGACTTGATTTTCGCCGAACCGAAAGCTCTCATCGGCTTTGCCGGTCCGAGAACAATCAAAGCAACCGTTCGCCTGGAACTCCCGCCCGGATTCCAAACAAGCGAATTTTTACTTGAACACGGATACATCGACCGCATCGTCAAACGCGCCGACTTAAAGAGCGAACTCGCTCGCGCAATCGACTACTGCGGTAAATAGCAGGAAATAGGGAGTAGGGAATAGGGAATAGTTTTCGCCTTCGGCGAATTTAAATTCTACTCCCTACTCCCTACTCCCTACTCCCCACTCCCTAACCACTTATTACTCCAAACAACCATCATACCATCATGCGTCATTTTATCAACCTGAGCGACTACACCGGAGAAGAACTGCTGAACATTCTGGACCTGGCTGACGACCTGAAAGCCCGGCTCAAGCGCGGGATTCGGGAACCGTTGTTTCCCAGAAGAACCTTGGCGATGATTTTCGAAAAACAATCGCTTCGCACCCGAGTCAGTTTTGACTGCGCCATGACGCATTTAGGCGGGTCCGCCATGTACCTTTCCGGCGCGGAAATCGGATTCGGTCAGCGCGAAACCTGGAAAGAGTTCGCCAGCGTATTGAGCGAAATGGTCGATCTGGTTATGGTTCGCGCCAAACATCATCAGGACGTTGTCAGCCTGGCAAAGTACAGTTCCATTCCCGTTATTAACGGCTTAACGGACTTCTCTCACCCCTGCCAGGCGATGGCGGACATCATGACGTTCCGGGAACTGCTCAAGGAGAAAACCGGGTCTGCCAACCTGGTTGGCAAAACCCTGGCGTGGGTCGGAGACGGAAACAACGTCGCGTTCTCGCTGGCGGAAATTTGCGGTCTGATGGGAATTCGCTTTACCATGGGAACGCCGGACGGGTATCGGTTCACCCCGGAAATGACGGACTATCTTACCCATCACGTTCCGAACCTCAACATGACGGTTTACGAAAATCCCGCCGACGCGGTTAAAGGCGCGTCTGTCGTCTATACGGACGTCTGGGTTTCGATGGGTCAGGAAGATCTCAAAGAGCAGAAGGAAAAGGATCTTCGCCCGTACCAGGTCAACGAAGAACTCATGGCGAACTGCCCGGACGCCTGGTTTATGCACTGCCTGCCGGCGCGTCACAATCTGGAAGTAACGGAAGGCGTTCTGGAATCCCCGCAATGCAAAATCTTCCAGCAGGCAGGCAACCGCCTCCACGCCCAAAAAGCCATCCTCGCCGC
>JAFZAL010000092.1 GCA_017557195.1 Thermoguttaceae bacterium
ATTCCCCATTCCCTATTCCCTAAACAATCAGCTCGGGATTCCAGTTCTTTGGACATAGACTAATTCTCCATCGACGCTGTGATCAATCCGAGGAACAGCGGGTGCGGTTCCGTCGGGCGGGTTTTGAATTCCGGGTGCGCCTGCGTGGCGACAAACCACGGGTGATCTTTCAGTTCGACGATTTCGACCAGACGGCTGTCGGGATTGACGCCGGAAATGATCATGCCTTTGGATTCCAGCATATCTTTGATTTTGGGATTGACTTCGTATCGATGGCGATGTCGTTCCCGAACCATTTCCGTTCCGTAGGCTTCTCGAGCGTGAGTGCCCTGCTTGAGCCAGCAGGCGTACGCGCCCAAGCGCATCGTGCCGCCGCGGTCGACGACGTTTTGCTGCGAGTCCATCAGAACGACAACGGCGTCTTGCGCCTGCGCAGACGCATTGCCCTCAAAAATATCGGTGTCGGTTTTCCATTCGATGCTGTACGCATTGGGCAAACCGCAGACGTGACGAGCAAACTCAATTACCGCGCACTGCAAGCCATAGCAAATTCCCAGGAACGGGACGTTGTTTTCTCGCGCCCACTGAATCGCCGCCATCTTGCCTTCCGCTCCGCGCAGACCAAAGCCGCCGGGAGTGAGAACGCCCTGAACGCCCTCCAAAACAGCGTCCGCGCCCTTCTCTTCGATTTCTTCAGCTTCCACCTTGAGGATGTCCACCTTGGCGTGGAACGCGGCGCCGGCGTGCATGAGGGCTTCGTAAATCGACTTGTAACTATCGGTGAGCGTGATGTACTTCCCGACAACGGCGATTTTCACCGTCTTTTCCGGGTTGACGACGCGGTCGATCATGGCTTGCCACTGTGACAAATCCGGCTCGGGAGCGTCCAGGTGCAAACGCTTGCAAATAATATCGTCCGTCCCTTGCTGACGAAGAATCAGCGGGACTTCGTAAATCGTGTTGGGAACGTCCTGTTCGATAATAACGTTTTGCGGTCGAACGCTGCAGAACAAGGCGATCTTTTTCCGAACGTCGTCGTCAATATGCTGAGTCGTTCGGCAGATAATCATGTCGGGCTGAACAGCCAGTTCGCGCAATTTCTGAACGGAGTGCTGAGTCGGCTTGGTCTTGATTTCCCCGGACGCGCGCAGGTACGGAATCAAAGCCATGTGAATAAACATGACGTCTTCCGGGTCGCGTTCCAGATGGAACTGACGAATCGCTTCGAGGAAGGGCAAGCCTTCGATGTCGCCGACTGTGCCGCCCAATTCAATCAGAATGACGTCGACGTCTTCGCGTTCCAGATTGAGCCATTTCTGCTTGATTTCGTTGGTAACGTGCGGGACGACCTGAACCGTTGCGCCGTTGAAATCGCCCCGGCGTTCGCGCTCGATAATTTTAGAGTAAATCGCCCCGGTGGTGAAGTTGTTGCGATGCCCCATCGGCTGGTTGACGAATCGTTCGTAATGCCCCAGGTCGAGGTCGGTTTCCGCGCCGTCGTCGGTTACAAAAACTTCGCCGTGCTGAAACGGGTTCATGGTTCCGGGATCGACGTTAATATACGGATCCATTTTCAGCATCTCGACGCGCAAGCCCCGGCTTTTCAGCAAAAGACCAATACTGGCTGACGTCAACCCTTTACCCAACGACGAAACAACTCCGCCCGTTATAAAAACAAATTTACTCATTTTGGCAAGAAATAAAAAAACTTCATGTTATGTACGCTTAGACTGGCTTCCAATATTCCAATCCGGTACTTATCTATTATAACCGAAAGATTTTTAAATAAAAGGGGGCGGGGGAAGGCAATAGGCAGTAGGCAGTAGACAGTAGTGTTTCGCCTTCGGCGAATTAAATAGCTATTCCCTAAACCATTATTATGTTAAAAAACACGCGAAGTTCGCGACGTTTGCTAAGTTTGAATGATAACTTGGCGAACTTGGAGAACTTCGCGTAAGACAAAACAATTCCCTACTCCCTGACCTACTTCTCTCCCTCTTTTCTCTGAATCGAAACGAGGTAATCCGCCAGTTGGTCGGCTTCTTCGTCCGTTCCGCACCATGGCGGCATGGAGACGTTCGGTTTGTCGAGATGTTTAATCTTTTCCGCAATCTGCTCTTTGGTTTCGCCGTAGGTCAGCAGACTCAACGCGGAAAGCCCCATTTCCGAGGCGTGGCAGTCGTTGCAGTGGTGCATAAACAGAGCCAAGCCGGGATTGGCGTCTTTTGTCTGCATGTACTTGCTCGTCCAGACGCCCTGAGACAAAAAGCCGTCTTTCTGGCAGTCGGCAATTTGAGAAACGGCAATCTGGTTGCCTAAAATCTGCCCGTCGACGATATAGGGCTTTCGCGCCGCTTCTCGAATGAACTCGCTGCAGGCGAACGCTGCAAAGGCGATAAACAGCAGGCAGAGCGAAAACTGCGGGGTGAGCGTCTGCGGTTTCGGGAAGACGAAAAAGACGATCATCACCGCCAGCAGAGCCAACGACCCGGCGGTCAGCGCCAGCATGATGTTCAGCGCCGCAGCGCGTTCAATTGCCATCAGCGCATTTTGCGGGAACAGGGCGACGCTGGCGACCATTCCGCCCAATAGGAAGAGCGCGCCGACAATCGACGGGGCGATCATTCTTCGGACGACTTTTGTCTTCAGCGCGTCGTTGTCTTTAATCGTCCAGCTGGCGTGAACGAAAATGTACAGCGTTCCCAGCAGGAGCGCCGCGCCGGTTCGAGCGATCATTTGCGGCAGGAACTCGACGTTGAAAAACGCGTGCCAGAAGTTGCCGGTTTGAGCGTAGTCGCCGAAAAGTCCTTTGGCGTTGATCATGTACGCAGTGATTCCGGTAATCAGAACGAGGCTGATCCACGCCGCCAGAGCGTAAGCCCAGCCGATGAGAACGTGGTCGCGTTTGGCGAGCTTGTCCCAGTAATAATAGAACGCGAACGCCGCCGCCAGCTCGATGACAAAAAAGACCCATTCAATCGCCCAGCCGAAAACGAACGTTTGAATGAGCGCCTGCGTCGCCAGCGGAGACGCCAAGCCAATCGTCCACCAGATCCCGACGCCGGTAATCGCCCCGAAAACGACGGTCAGCAGGACGAAAAACTTTGTGTGACTCTTCCAGTATTTTCGATACTCCTCGTCGCCCGTCTTGACGGCGTAGGCGTTTTCTCTCGCCAAAAGAAGACCGCCGCCAACGGCGTAATGGCTTACCAATACGTGAACGACGGACACTGCCGCAATGACAAGCGGACTGGTTAAAATCGGTATGTACCACCACGGATATTGCATAACTGTTCTCCTGATTTATATGTGTATGTTGAAGGTATTCGGTTATTTCTAATTTTAGTGCATAGTGCATAGTGCATAGTGCATAGTGAGAGGAACGCTTTGCGTCCTAAGCGCTAAGCACTAAGCACTAAGCGCTAAGCGCTAACTTTGCTTGCACCCGACAATGACGCGGGAAACAATCCAGCCGCAAACCAGCAGTCCGAAAACGAAAAGAACCAAAAACGCGATTATCGGCGACCATTGAACCGATTCCGTCATCTTCGCTGCGTCCATGACCGGCGCGATTTCCAGATGCTGAATCCACTGTCGAACCGTTGCCCAAACGCCGACTGCGCCCAGCTGAGCGACAAACGCCAGCAGCGCCAGCGCCTTTCGGCAGCCGGACGGAACCAGACAAATCAAAACCAGCAGCCCGGCGGGAATGCAGAAGACGTACCTGGAAATCGACGTTACAATCGCGTTACCGGGGCTGTTAATCGCCTCGATAATCGGGTCGGAAACGAGTCCTAAATACTTCCCGTAGGCGTATGTTGCGACAGCCGCGCCGATAATCGCCATAACGGTCGAAAAGCCTCTCAGCCAGCAGCAGGACGGTTTATTGACAGCGCAGGTTTTATCGGTGCAGCATCCCGCCGCTCCGCCCAGCCAGGCGCCGTCGAAAAACGCCCAAACGCCGGTTGTTACAAAGGCGATGCCCAGCATCGTCAAAATGCGGTAGACGACAACGTAGTTGTGAATCGGCATAGCCGTGCCAAGCGTCGCGCCGCCGACTTGAGTCGATTCCCAAACGGCGTCCCAGCTTTGGGGCGACGCCATGAACGTGATCCCCGTCGACATCGTCAGCCCGGCGATAATAAAGAACAGCGACGCCAGCGAGCCGAAAAAGACGATAAGCTGGCTTTTCAGCGGCGTCGGCTCTCCCTTGGCGGAAAACGCCGCGACGTAGACGCTGTAATAGCTGATCATCACCCACAGCAAAACCAGCAGCCACGGCCACGCCATCAAAACCGTACCGGTGTAAAACGCCTTGTAGTACGCGGTCTGAAGGAACAGCAGCGGCACGATTCCGAAGTTGATGCCGAAGGCGACAATCGTCGGAAGCTGCTGGAAGAATCGGCGCGACCACGCCCGACCGCTCGTCCCGCCGACGATAAACATCGCCAACGCCGCTGGAAGCCCGACAAACCAGAGGTTCATCATCAGCACGTG
>JAFZAL010000002.1 GCA_017557195.1 Thermoguttaceae bacterium
GCTGAAGAAACTCCGGCTGAAGAAACTCCGGCTGAAGAAACTCCGGCTGAAGAAACTCCGGCTGAAGAAACTCCGGCTGAAGAAACTCCGGCTGAAGAAACTCCGGCTGAAGAAACTCCGGCTGAAGAAACCCCGGCTGAAGAAACCCCGGCTGAAGAAACTCCGGCTGAAGAAGCTCCGGCTGAAGAAACTCCGGCTGAACCCGCTGCTGAAGAAGCTGCTTCTGAAACTACCAGCGACGTTATCGTTTCCGAAGGCGTCAATGATGAGAGCGAATCTGACGACAAAGACGACGCGGCTGAAGAAGCTGACGACGCCATTCCCGCCGTTCCGGAAAACGGAACTCTGGAAGACTACCAGGATTGTATTACCGCCCTCAAGGTAGGAATGCAGCAAAAAGTTCAAAGCATGATCGCCCAGGCGCAAAAGGACGGCGTCAATCCGCAATCGGAAGAGTTTACCAATTCCTTAAAAGGAATGGCAAAAGAATACTTTGCTCGCATTGAACAGGCCGCTGACAAGGCAATGCTTCTTAAAGACATTTCCGACGAAGATTTTGAAGAACTGGCTGGCAATAAACTCCAGATTATTCAAATAACGGCTCAGATCAGTGGGGAAGACGAAAGCGCTGCTACCGCCAAATTGGAAGCGTTCGCAGCCCAGCTTCGCAAACTGGGAAAAGCAAAGCTCGCCGATAATATTGAAGGAAAGCTTCTCCAGAACAAGATCATTGGTTATATCCGTTCTGGCGACGTCGAAGAATTCTCAAAAATCGCCGCTGAAACCGACGAAAAAGTCGAAAAAGCGGGAAAAGACATCACGCCTCCATTGGCTGTTCAAGCAATGCTGATTGTTTTGGGCGCCAAAGATCTTCCTGAGTATAAAGCTCCTGAAGATCGTCAAGACAAATATCTCAAAGCTCTTTCGGAAGCCTCCGATCCAGAAGTCCAAAAGCTGGCTGGCCAAATGGAACGCTCGATTCTCCGCGCTGAAGGCGAAAAGCGATTCAACGATGCCTTGGGCAATGAATTCAAATTCGGCGGTACGTTTACCGACGGTTCTGAATACAACGCCAAAGACTACGCCGGCAAAGTCGTACTGATTGACTTCTGGGCGACCTGGTGCGGTCCATGCCGCGCTGAACTGCCGAACGTCAAAAAGATGTACAAAGCCTATCACGACAAGGGCTTTGAAGTCATCGGCGTTACCTGTGACGATCCCGACGAAGAGGAAGACTTAAACAAATTCCTCAAAGACAATGACATCACCTGGAAACAGATGTTTGACGATAAGGCTGTCGTTCCGGGTATGGAAACCAAAGACGGTAAACCTGTTGCGGTTTCCGAATACTATGGAATTAACGGAATCCCCTGCCCTGTTCTCATTGGAAAAGACGGCAAGGTTATTTCCCTTAACGCTCGCGGCAAAGAACTCAAAGAACAACTCGTCAAAATCTACGGCGAAGTTGAAGGTCTTGACGCTGCCGACGAGGAAGAAGACGAAGAAGTCGATGAAGAAGAGCTTGACGTTGTTGATGACGAAGACGCAGAAGAAGACGACGTCGACGATCTGGACGAAGACGATCAAGCCTCTGACGAACCCATTCCGGACGTTCCAGAAGAAGGAACTCTGGCGGATTATCAAGAGTATGTCAAAAAAGTAAACGTCATGCTCGATAAAAAAGCTAAAAGCCTTTTCCGTCAAGCAAAAAAGGACGGCGTCAATCCGCAGTCTGAAGATTTTGCCAATTCTTTAAAAGAAACGGGAAAAGAATACTTCACCCGCATTGAAAAGGCGATTGACAAGGCGTTGCTTCTCAAAGACCTCTCCGACGAAGACCTTGGCGAATTGATTGGCGCTAAAATTCAGCTTATCCAAATCGTAACGCAGCTTAACGACGAAAAGATTGACGTCGTTAACGCCAAATTACAAGCTCTTGCCGATCAGCTCCGCAAAATGGAAAAAGAGGAATTCGCTAAAGACATTGAAAGCATAATCCTTAGAGCCAAACTGCAAAACTACGTTCAGACAAACAACGTCGAGGAATTCGCCAAAGCGGCGGCGGACGTTGACGAAAAAGTCAAAAAAGCCGGGAAAGACATCACTCCGGACTTGGCGCAGTTGGCGCTGATGATTGTTTTGGGCGCCGATGAACTGAAAGATTACAAAGCCCCCGAAGGACGCATTGACAATTATCTCAAAGCCCTTGCAGAAGCCTCCGATCCGGAAGTCCAAAAGTATGTCGACGTCCTGAAAACGGTTGTCAATCAAAAAGACGACGAATAATCGTTAGAAAATAGTTGATGTTTTAAGAGTAATATGGCGTCTGAATAATACAATTTCATAACCATATTACTCTTTTTTTATAGTAAACGTCTCATGGAGGTTATTATGAAATATCGTTTCTTTTTATTGTCTTTGTGTTTGATTTTTTTGCTGGGGTTGTGTGCATCTGTTAATGCGAAAGAAAAAGCTGCAGATTCACAAAAAGAAGCCGCAGCAGCTGCCGACGCCATTCCGGAAGCGCCGGAAAACGGGACTCTGGAAGAATACAAAGAGTATATCGAAAAACTTAACGAGGCGTTCCGAAATAAAGCCAGAATTATGATTAACGTCGCGCAAGCGAATCACGTCAGTTTCCGATCTGAAGAGTTTTCCAAGCCATTTAACAGCATGGCAAAGGAATACATGGATCGCATTTTCCAGGCAACCGACAAAGCGCTGCTTCTCAAAGACGTCTCCGACAAAGATTGTGAAGAATTGGTTAACAGGAAAATTCAGCTTCTTCAAGCATTGGCTCAGATTAACAACGATGGCGAAGACGCTTTTACTCCCGAATTGGAAGCCCTTGCAGTTCAGCTTCGCAAGATAGGCAAAACAAAGCTTGCCGAAAATATTGAAGGAAAGCTTCTCCAGAATAAGATCATTGGTTATGTCCGTTCTGGCGACGTCAAAAAATTCTCAAAAATCGCCGCTGAAATCGACGAAAAAGTCGAAAAAGCGGGAAAGGATATCACGCCTCCGTTGGCTGTACAAGCAATGATAATCGTTTTGGGCGCCAAAGATCTGAAAGAGTACAAAGCTCCTGAAGATCGTCAAGCCAAGTACCTCAAAGCGCTCTCGGAAGCCTCAGATCCGGAAGTCCAAAAGCTGGCTTTCCAATTGGAAAGCGCCATTCGCCGCGCTGAAGGCGAAAAGAGATTCAAGGAAGTCCTGGGCAATAAATTCAAATTCGGCGGAACGTTTACCGACGGTTCTGAATACAACGCCAAAGATTACGCCGGCAAAGTCGTTCTGATCGACTTCTGGGCAACTTGGTGCGGACCGTGCTGCGAAGAACTGTCGAACGTCAAAAAGATGTACAAAGCCTATCACGACAAGGGCTTTGAAGTCATTGGCGTTTCCCTCGACGATCCCGACAAAGCGGAAAAGAATTTAAATACATTCCTCAAATTTAACGACATTCCCTGGAAACAGATGTATGATAAAAAAGCGGTCGTTCCTGGCGAAAAGGACAAAGACGGCAAACCGGTTACGGTTTCCGAATACTATGCAATTAACTCAATTCCCTGCCCCATTCTCATTGGAAAAGACGGCAAGGTTAGTTCCCTTAACGCTCTCGACATTGAACTCAAAGAACAGCTCGTCAAAATCTACGGCAAAGTAGAAGGTCTTGACGATGACGACGAGAACGCTGATGACGAAGACGATCAAGCCGCTGACGAAGCCATTCCGGACGTTCCTGAAAACGGAACTCTGGCAGATTATAGAGAGTATGTCAAAAAGGTAAACGACATGCTCGATAAAAAAGCGAATCGCATGGAGCGTCAAGCAAAAAAGAACGGCGCAGACCCCCGGTCTGAAGAATACGCCAATTCCTGGAATGAAATGGGAACGAAATATTACAGCCTCATTGAAAAGGCGCTCGACAAGGCGATGCTTCTCAAAGATATCCCCGATGAAGAGTTTGATGCATTGTACGTTGCAAAGCTTCAGCTTATCCAGATCTTAACCCAGCTTAGCAACAAAAAGGTTGACACTTTTAAAGCCAAAACGCAGGCTTTTATCGAACAGCTTCGCAAAATGGGCAAAGAGGAACTGGCTAAGGATCTCGAAATTATCATCCTTAGAGTTAAAATGCATGAGTACGTCGAGTCAAAGAACGTCGAAGAATTCGCTAAAGCGGCGCTTGAGGTTGACGAAAGAGTCAAAAACGCCGGTAAAGACATCACGCCGGACTTGGCTCAGACGGCAATACTGACTGTTATGGGCGCCAGCGAGCTGCCAGAATACAAAGCCCCCGAAGGACGTCTGGAGAAGTATTTCAAAGTTTTATCAGAATCCTCTAACCCTGACGTCAAACCACTGACGAAGGTTTTAGAACAAAGACTCAACGCCGCTCGTCTTGCCGCCAAATTCGATCAAGCAGAGGACGACGACGCCATTCCGGAAGTACCGGAAAATCTGACATACGAGAGATATAAAGAGTATGTCAAATATCTTTATGACATGTACAGCGCTCAAAGCAGAAAAATGACTCAACAGGCGTACGAGAACGGCGCAGATCCGCAATCAAAAGAGTTTGGCAATGCTATAGAAGCGATGTCCCAAAAATACTTCAGCCGTATTGAACAAGCTCTTGACAAAGCTCTTCTTCTGAAAGATCTCACAGATGAGCAATTTGAAGATTTAGCAATTGAGAAAGTTCGACTTGTAATGATTAATGACGACGATAAATCGATCGCCAAAGCGGCAGCTTTCATAGATCAGCTTCGCAAAACGAACAAAGCAAAATTAGCAGATATCGTTGATTTTCATTTCATTCAAACAAGAGTTTATAAATGCAAGGCAAAACGCGATGTCAAAACATTAGCTAAAATTGCCGCTGAAATCGACGAACAAATTGACAACGCAGGAGAAAACATTTCCCCTGTTTTGGCGAAGAAGGTAGCGGTAATTGTTGGGGCGCTGCAAGATGCCGTATTTCTAGCGCAACGCATGAAGAAATACAACATGGCGATATCAAAAGCTATTAATGCCAAAGATATTACAGATCAAGATCTTTCAGAACTGGCAGTCGGGAAACTTCGACTCATTGCATTGTCAGCGGGGAATAATCCCGAAGACGTAAAAACTCTTATCGGCAAAATGGAAGCGTTCGTAGAGCAGCTTCGTAAAATGGATAAAGAGAAAGCCGCAGATGAAGCCGAAGATATTGTCTTCCAGTTTAAAATCAATCTTTATATCAGTAGGGGCGATGTTAAAGAATTTGCCAAGGTTGCCGCAAAAATCGATAAAAAAGTCGAAAAGGTTGGGAAAGATATCAACCTCATACTGGCTCAAAATATGTTAACAGTTATCCAGGCAGGCATGGCGATTCCCAATTATACAGCTCCTGAAGGTCGCTTGGAAAAATATTGCAAAGCGTTATCCAATGCCTCCGATCCGAAAGTCAAAAGCGCTGCAAATGTTTTAGCGAGAATTTTGAGTAACGTCAAAGCTAAATCAGCCAAGGGCGATCTTGACAAATTAGAAAAATAATCGTTAAAAGGTCGATAGAGATATTGCTATCAACCTTTTTCGTCCGTATTGAGTTGAAAAGCGTTTGACGGTTTGTTCAACCGCTTTTCCTCTCTTTGCGGACGATAATCGTTTCTTGACGTCTCTGAATGTCCATTTTATTCTTCGTAAAAAAGAGCGTCTCGCCAGCCCTGGGCGAATATTCCTATTGCATTCTTTTTAAAAATGAGTAATAATATTCTCTATAATTATAATAGTTTGTTTGCTGGGCAACGGCGCCGTTTTCCAGCGCAAAAATACATTTATACAAAACCGTTTATATGAAAAAGTTTTTAATCAACGCCGTTAAGATTTTAGCGTCGGTCGGCATTTTGGCGTTTCTGTTTTACATGGCAATTAACACGACAGACGCCAACGGAAAGAACGTGTTTAACGTTCTGATGGAAACGGAAAAGAACTGGACATATTTGCTTTTGGCTTTTCTGTGCTGTCTGGCGGCGTCCGTTATTACGTTTGTCCGATGGCACCTGCTCAACCGGGCGGTCGGATTTCAGGTGCATTGGCTGGACTCCGTTCGCATCGGGTTTATCGGATATCTTTTCAATCTCTTGCCTGTCGGCGGAATCGTCGGCGGCGACCTGCTCAAGGCGTGGATTCTTGCCAAAGAACAGGAAATAATCGACAAGAAATCCACCGGCGTTGAGAAGCCGCAATCGCGCATTCCAGACGCGCTGGCGACCGTCTTTACAGACCGTCTGTTTGGATTGTACGCGCTGTTTCTGCTGGCGGCAGCTGCGATTTTCTTTTCCGGAATCGACAAGATAGACAATTCCATCATTCAGAAAATCTGTTACGCAACGTATATTATCGCCGTTGCGTGGACGGCTCTGATTATCATCATTCTCGGACCGGACTACACCAACGGCAAATCCACCGAAGCGCTGGGGCGAATTCCCTACGTCGGTCCGGGACTGAAACGAACGGTCGAGTCCATTCGCCTGTTCCAGAAACACATCAAAACGCTGATCGTTGTAACGCTTATGGGCTTGGTCGTCCATTTCTTTTTCGCCGCGTGCATTTTCCTGATTTCCGCGTCGCTTTTCGGCGCGAATTCCCTCCCGCTGGAAACGCATTTGGTTATTACGCCGCTGGGCTTGTCAACCGGGGCGATTCCGCTGAGCGTCGGTCCGTTTGAAGTAGTCCTGGACATTTTCTATTCCGCCATTCCCCTTGCGACGGGCGAAAAGATGCTCGTCGGTTCCGGGCTGGTAGTCGCTTTGACGTATAGAATTCTCGTGCTACTGGTCTCGACGTTCGGCGTTGTGTATTACTTCAGCAGCAAACAGGAAATCCAAAGCGTTATGAAAGACAGCGCTAAATCCTGATTCCTCACCCCATAATTATTCCCCATCATGTCAACTGGAAAACCGAAAACGTTAGTCGAATTGCTGCAGGATTTCGCCGTTCAGCGGAAACGCATGCAGGACGAACTGCAAAAAGTCATCATTGGTCAAAACGAAGTCATCGAGCAGCTTTTTGCGGCGATTTTTACTCGCGGGCATTGTCTTCTCGAAGGCGTGCCGGGCTTGGCGAAAACGCTCATGGTTTCGACTCTGGCGAAGATTCTGGATGTTAAATTCAAGCGAATCCAGTTCACGCCAGACCTCATGCCGACAGACATTACCGGGACAAACGTTCTCGACGAAGACGAAAACGGGCGCCGCAACTTCCGCTTTGTCGAAGGCCCCGTATTTACCAACATTCTGTTGGCGGACGAAATCAACCGAACCCCGCCCAAAACCCAGGCGGCTTTGCTCCAGGCAATGCAGGAACGGGAAGTAACCGTTGGTCAGACGACGTACGAACTGCCCGCCCCGTTCTTTACGATTGCCACTCAAAACCCCATCGAGCAGGAAGGAACGTATCCGCTGCCGGAAGCCCAGCTTGACCGGTTCATGTTCAATATCAAAATCAACTATCCGACTCTGGAAGAGGAAGAGCGCATTCTCGCTGCCACTACGCGAAGCGAAAAAGTCGAAATCGGTCACATCCTCAACGGAAAGACGATCCTCGTTTTCCAGAAGCTGGTCAATTCGGTTGCCGTCAGCCAGTACATTGTCAAATACGCTGCGGCGCTGGTCAGAGCGACGCGCCCGAAATCGAGCGACGCTCCCAAGTTCGTTCAGGAACTGGTCGACTGGGGCGCCGGTCCCCGCGCCGGGCAGTTTCTCATTCAGGGCGGAAAAGCAATCGCCGCCATGGACGGACGCTTCTCGGTCGCCATCGACGACATTCGCAAAATCGCCGTTCCCGCTCTGCGGCACCGCATCAGCGCCAACTTCCAGGCGCAGGCGGAAGGCATGACGACGGACGACATCATCAAACGCCTGATTGAAGTTATCCCGCCGCCGGCAATTAACAAGTAAGATTTATCAGACGAATTAAACAGATTCACACCGATTGAATAATTGTTACCCCCTTACTAAAGTTTTTTGGAAAGGGGAGTTTGAGGGGAAGAACCTTTTTTTCAAAAAAGGGCGGCGAGGCGCCGCTCCCAATCCGCGCTGCCGCGCGAGATATGTTATATTCGCTCCCGTTGGTCGCTTAAATTTTCTGTAGTATGGTTATTTAAAGCGGGCGTTTCGCCCGCTGTTTTTTAGCCGCAAAGGACGCAAAGAACGCAAATAAACAATCGACGCTCGCTTGCGCGGGGACTGCGGCGGCTTGACGCCGCCTTGTCCAATGACCCGTTAAAAACCTTCGATAAGCCCGGCACGCGGCAGTCCCCTGCCGCTCTCCGCCCCGCTGACAACCTTCGCCGCAGCCAGTAATCATTCTGGGGCGCGGACGAAGTCCGCAGTAGAATTCTCACGCAAAGTTCGCGAAGTCCGCAAAGTAATGGAAGCTGATCGCTTGCGCGAGGAGGACGCGTTCCACATTATTTTTCTGTACGTCTATTCAGTTTGGAATGAATATATCTATAAACAAACCATATTCCCAAGATAAGCGCCAATATCAGTCCTGGGAATCCGACTGTAAACATTTTATCGCGCAGCATTAAATAACGAATAACCGGATCGTTAAACGGATTCTTAACATCTGTTCTAAGTTTCCATAGTTCAAACCAAAATGGAATAAATGTTTTATTTCTGTTGGGATTGTCGTCTGCCCCGCGTTCAACCAGAAAACGAACGAAATCCAGATCGTCATATCCATTACAAGCTATCGATAATGCAGTTTCGCCATTGCTTGTAACAGCATTGACGTCTACGCCCTGATTAATTAACCATTCAAACAAATCCTTGGAACTGCCATAAGGCATCCAATAAACAGCGGTATGCAGGACTGTCCGTCCATAGTTGTCTTTTGCTTTAACGTCTGCGCCATGTTCAACCAGCCATTGAACCATTTTCAATGAACATGTAGCAGCCGCGACATGCAAGACTGAAATTCCAATGTCCGTTTTTGCATTTATGTCAGCGCCTTGTTCAACCAACCATTGAACCAGTTCAAGATTGCGGGAAAAGACCGCCTCATGCAAGATCGACTGTCCATCATTTCTTTTTGTATTAACGTCAAAGCCCTGCTGGATAAGCCATTGAACCAGTTCCAGAGAACCGCTATGAGCAGCACAATGCAAAATAGAACTTCCTTCATCGTCTTTTGCATTAATGTCGGCGCCCTGTTCGACAAGATATTTCACCAGTTCCAGATTGCCGCTATAGGCAGCCTCATGCAAGACCGACGATTCTTCATTGTCTTTTGCATTAACGTCGGCTCCCTGTTCGACAAGATATTTCACCAGTTCCAGGTTGTCGCTGCTCGCTGCGAAATGCAGAGGCGTTCTGTCGTATTTATCTGCCAGATTGACGTCAGCGCCTTTTTCGAGAAGAAGCTTAACCCGGTCAAGGTCGCCGGTCATTGCGGCGTAATGCAGAACGTTGCAGCGATCGCTTGAAAGATATTCTAAATCAATATCGTCTGATTTGAACATATCTTCAAAACGATTGAGCTCTTCATCATAGAAATAATCTTCAGGATCCACCGCTGCGTCACAGACGCAAGACAGTATGGATATTAAGCCAACGAAAAGACAGACGACAGATTTTTGGAGAATCATATTTTTTGTGGTTAAAAATACTTAGCGAACTTTGCGAACTTCGCGTGAGGGTTCTTTGGCTGAAGGGGACTGCCGCGATCCGGGCTGAATCGTGTATTTTGTTACACCGTAAGGCGCCCGAGACAGGCGCCATCCAGGGGGCGTTTTATCCTTACGCAATACGGTATTTTACCCTTCGAACAAAGCGTAACTACGTTCGCTGCGCTCACTCCGTTACCGCCTTCCATTACTTCGCGAACATCCTCCGCGCCTCCGCGTCTCCGCGTGAGGTTTTAACGGGGTAATATCAATGATTTTTGATTGTTCCAACGTTTTGTTCGCCTATCGGCGAATGCGTAATTCCGCTCCCGATGGTCGCTCCATTACCGTCTTCCATTACTTCGCGAACATCCTCCGCGTCTCCGCGTCTCCGCGTGAGATTTTTCTGGGCGCTTACGCTCTCCGCGCTATCAGCCCGGCGACGCAGCCGGCTTTGAATCCGGCGTCGATATTGACGACGGCGACGTTGGACGCGCAGGAGTTGAGCATGCCCAGCAGGGCGGAAAGACCGCCAAAGTTCGCGCCGTAGCCGACGCTCGTCGGGACGGCGATTACCGGGACGGAAACGTATCCACCGACGACGCTCGGCAGCGCCCCTTCCATGCCGGCGATGACGATAACCGCGTCCGCCGACTGGATTCGCGGCAGCTTCTCCATAAGACGGGCGGGACCCGCAACGCCGACGTCGTTAATCAGGTCGGCTTCGCATCCAAACCAGACAACGGTTTCTTTCGCCTCTTCCGCAACCGGCAGGTCGCTGGTTCCGGCTGTTACAATCGCGACTTTTCCCGCCAGCGCTTTTAGAAGCCCTTTCGGAGCAAGTCGAAACGTTCTCCCGACGGGATTATAAGCGCCGTCCGGGAACCGTTTGAGAAGTTCCACCGCTTTTTCAGCGCTGACTCGGGTTGCAAATGCGTCGACCCCGCGAGCGGTCATTTCCGAAACAATCGCGATTATCTGCTCGGCGGACTTGCTTTCGCCGTAAATGACTTCAGGAAATCCGCAGCGCTGCTGGCGCGTCCAGTCGATATTGAATTCTTGGGACATGGGTATTGAGGCAGTAGGCAGTAGGCAGTAGGCAGTAGGCAGTAGGCAGTAGGCAGTAGGCAATAGTGAAGAACTCCAGCTCCTCACTCCTCACTCCTCACTTCTAACTGCCAAACACTTGAGGGTAATTTTGGATCAACGCTCCTGGCAGACGCCCAGGCGTCGGCGTCCATAGCGGTCGGGGCGATAACGGTCGTAACGACGCTGTTGGTCAGCCCGAGTCCGGTTTTGGGATCTATTATATGCGAATATCGAATTGAGTCAATAACTACGAATCGGGCGTTGGCGCCGGACGTCGCTATTCCGCAGTTGGTCAGATACTTGAACTCCTTGACGTCCTTGCCGGTTTCGTTGAGAATCCCGATTTTCCAGCCTTTTATAGAGTTGCGAGTTGCGAGTTGCGAGTTGCGAGAATTAAGCGAAGCGTCCTCACAACTGCCTGCTGCCTCTTGCCTACTGTCTGATTCTGGCGGGGCGTCGCCGACGGCTACGTCTCCCCCGATGTCGACCAGCGCGGCGGGGTATCCCAGCTCTTTGAGCAGTTCCAGCGACTTGTCGATAATATATCCTTTGGCAATCCCGCCCAGGTCAAGCCGAACGCCCTTTTTGAGGAATCGGACGGTGTGCGTTTTCTCGTTGAGTACGACCAGATTGAAGTCCGTCAGCGCCCGGGCTTCTTCGAGTTTGTCGCGTTTAGGAAACTTTTCCTCTCGAACCGCTCTGCGCCAAAGCCGGACGGCGTTTGCGACAGTCGGGTCAAACGCGCCGTTGGAAAGACGATGGTATTTCTTCGCGGCGACCAGAACCGTCCATAAGTCGTCGGAGACGGGAACTTCCGAGCCGTCTTGAGCGGCGACGCAGACTTTTCTCAGTTCCGAGTCCGATTCGTAGTCGCTAAAGACCATTTTCAGCCGTTCGACGTTCTCAAAAACGCGCTGAGCAGCGGCGTCCGCTCGCTTTTTCCCGTCTTCTGCGCCCAAATCGGCGTAAAAAACCAGCCGAACCGGGATAGACATTTGAATTTTTTTGTATTCCAGCCGCTGGGACGGTTGCAAAGATTCCGCTTTTATGTTATAATAGGGAATGAAAGTTGCGATAATCGTCGCGACAATTGGAATGATTGCTGTGATTTTCATGGGGAAATTGCAGTTGCGAAATGTGGTTCTTCCGACAATTCCGTACTGGAGAATAAGCCGCTAACCGTTAGCTGCTAGCCATTAGCTTGGGCGTTTGACGCTCTTAGCTGACAGCGTTAAAGCCAGAAGCTAATATCAAAAGCTAAGAGCTAGAGGCTAGGAGCTAAAAGCTATTTCGTACGTCGTTGCCGGATGAATCGGAAATTTTTAACACGGAGATTGACTCTAATGACTATTTTAACCAAGAATCGGGGAATTTTGCAAGCCCTCCTGCTGGGAATTTTTGCAATTTCTTTCTGCGCGACCGCGTCCGCGCAAGAGTATCGAAAGCTCTGCCCGGAATGGAACCTGCCTCAAGTCGCCACCCCCAACGCCTCCGCTTCGACAGAAGCCGACATGAAACCCTATACCGAAACGATTCCCGGAACCGGCGTCAAGTTTGACATGGTTCCCATCAAAGGCGGAGAATTCCTCATGGGTTCTACCGAAGAAGAACAGGAAGAAGAAGGCGGCGACGCCGAACCGAAATACTTCTACGATCCCAAGGCGGAAGGGCCTCAGCACAAAGTTCAGGTCTCCCCCTTCTGGATGGGCAAATACGAAGTAACGTGGGACGAATACCTGTCCTGGTCGACCGGTCAGTCCGCAAAGCTGCGTAAAGCGGCTGGCGAACCGGAAACGGCTAACACCGAAATCGCCGACGCCATTCCTCACCCCACTCCCGCTTATACCGACATGACCTTCGGCATGGGCAAGGAAGGATACCCGGCGATCTGCATTCCGCCGTTCTCCGCTTCTATGTACTGCAAATGGCTTACCGCTGTAACAGGACGTCTGTACCGTCTCCCGACCGAAGCGGAATGGGAATACGCCTGCCGCGCCGGCACGACCGGTCCGTACAGCTTCGACGCTGACGACATCGACGACTACGCCGTTTACTACGACAACTGCGACGACAAGTACGCCAAAGTCGGAACGAAAAAGCCCAACCCGTGGGGTCTGTACGACATGCACGGCAACGTCTGGGAAATGTGCCTTGACAAGTACGAAGTCGACGGCTATCAGAAGCTCATCGACGCCGCTGGCGGCAAGACGCTGGTCAACCCGCTCAACCCGGCAGAAGGCGCTGAATACAAAGTCGTATTCCGCGGCGGCTCATGGAACGACGACCCGGAACGACTCCGCTCCGCCGCTCGCTGGGCGTCTCACAAAGACTGGAAGATGCAAGACCCGCAGATCCCGCAGTCCATTTGGTACTACACCGATTCACAGTGGGCGGGCTTCCGCATCGTTCGACCGCTCAACCCGACGACTGCCGCTCAAGCCAAACAGTACGAGCCGGACTTTGAGCATTACGACGCCTACATGAAAGACCGCGGCAAGCGCGAATAGTCTGTGTAACGCGAATAACGCTCTGTCCCGAAAGGGAAGGCGCATATAAGATAAATGTAACAAGCGAGGAGTTCAACCGCTCCTCACTTGTTGTATTAACAGTCCTTTCTCGTAATATTTCCTGCTGATTTTTGGCTCTTCCGGTAAGTTGGTACCTAGTGTTTCCGCAGGTCAGTCCGTTCACGGATTTGACGGATTAAACGGATTTTCACCGATTGAATAATTGACTATTCATTGTTTTCCAATAACTACAGTTAAGTAGAAAAACTTAATCTATCAACAATCATGAAAAAAATAATTATTACAGTATTTAGTACTCTTTTAGGGGTTGCTATGTTTTTTTTATACTTACCAGCATGTGAATTTATTGATTTCTATTCGTGGACACAGTCAAAAGTGAACCGTTCAGTAGTTGAAGGTGACAAAATTGTTATTGCTATAGAACGATTTAAAAATGATCAAGGTAAATTTCCAGATAAATTAGAATTGTTAGTGCCTCAATATTTATCTAGCTTACCGAAACCGTATGTTCCACCATATAAATGGGAATACAAAATAAAAGATGGCGAGTATACTTTGAGTGTTAATATTGGATATCCTTATTGTACATATTATTCTAAGAGTTCAAAATGGTATAGCGATGGAATTCCTTGGAATTGGTAAATTTATATTATCGGCTTTCCAACAAAAACTATTGGTAAGTACTTGTACAGGCAATTTCCCAAGAGTATGAATTTTATTTGAAATAATTTGTATTTTCCTATTCGCAGGACTTGATTTATCCTTTAGAACGTTTTATAATATCAACTGATAACTCAAAATAAACAACGTTTTCCCAATGCCCCGAATAGTTCATAATTCTGCCGTAGAATTATCGACTTCTTCTTTTCGTCGAAAGAGGAAACGGGGCAATACCGGCTCGCGTTCGGCTGTGGGTTTGAAGTCGTTCTCAATCGTTGGGCGCCGTTATTCCGCCGGTTCGTATCGTCGGCTTTCTCCCTTCTTATCCGACCGCTTCGAACGCCGCGGTCTGGTTTACGTTGGCGCCGATATTGAAAATGCTGCGCAAACGCTAGGCGCCAACTTACCGGAAGAGCCAAAAATAATTAATCGGGCGGGAATGTGCGAAGCCGCACGGGCGATAGGATGAGGTTTTGCCTCCGAAAAAGCCGGTTTTGGCAATACCCACTTCCAATCAGGAACCGACCTTGTCGGCGGAGTAGACAACGAAGTTGGCGTCGTCGCCGCATTCCCAGCCCGTCTGCGTATTCCGCGTTCAAAATAAAAAACTGCCTGTTTCCAATCCAGGATTGATTTCACCATTCAGATTCACGTGGAGATAGACTTCAATGACCAGTTTAATCAACTATCGGAGTTTATGGACTTCCCTCCTGCTGGATATTATTGCAATTGCAGGCTGCTCTGCCGCGTCCGGTCAAGAGTATCGCAAGCCCAACGTTGAATGGAATCTGCCTCAAGTCGCCGTTCCCAACGCCTCGGCTGCGACGGAATCCGACATGAAGCCCTATACAGAAACGATTCCCGGAACCGGCGTCGCGTTTGACATGGTTCCCATCAAGGGCGGAGAATTCCTCATGGGGTCTTCCGAACAAGAGCAAATAGAACAAGGCGGCGAAGCCGAGCCAAATTACTTCTACGATCCCGCGGCGGAAGGGCCTCAGCATAGAGTTCAAGTCTCGCCCTTCTGGATGGGGAAATGCGAAGTTACGTGGGACGAGTATTTGTCCTGGCTGACAGGGCAATCCGGAAGACTGCGTAAAGAGTCAGACGAACCGGAAACGGCGAACTCGCAAATGGCGGACGCGATTCCCTGTCCTTCCGCTTGCGCCTATACCGACATGACTTGCGGCATGGGCAAAGACGGACGTTACCCCGCTATCAACGTTACTCCGTTTGCCGCCAAACTGTACTGCAAATGGCTAACTGCCGTTACCGGACGTCTGTACAGATTGCCGACTGAAGCGGAATGGGAATACGCCTGCCGCGCCGGTACGACTGGTCCGTACAGCTTCGACGCTGCCGACATCGACGACTACGCGGTGTACTACGACAACTGTTCCGACAAGTACGCTAAAGTCGGAACGAAAAAGCCGAATCCGTGGGGTCTGTACGATATGCACGGCAACGTCTGGGAAATGTGTCTTGACAAGTACGAAGTCGACGGGTATAAAAAGCTCATCGACGCCGCGCATGGCAAGACGCTCATTGACCCGCTCAACCCAAGCGGCAGCGCCGAGTACAAAGTCGTTTTCCGCGGCGGCTCCTGGAACGACGACCCGGAACGACTTCGTTCCGCCGCTCGCTGGGCGTCCCACAAAGACTGGAAGATGCAAGACCCGCAGAATCCGCCGTCCATTTGTTTTTTCACCGACGCCTGCTGCGCTGGCTTCCGCGTCGTCCGACCGTTCAAAACCCCAACCCCCGCTCAAGCCAAACAGTTCGAGCCGGACTTTAAAATTTTAGACGACTACTTGAAAGGGTCGTCGAGATGAGTATAATATAATTAAAGCTGCTAGCCACTAGCTTCTAGCTCCTAGCTTTTATTGCTAACTTCCAGCGTTAAAAGTTTGCAGTTAGAATTTCAAATCCCCAAGCTAATGGCTAGTAGCTAAAAGCTAATAGCTCCCTATTCCCTACTCCCTATTCCCCATTCCCTAAACACCCATGCGAATATTCTACGCTTTCAAAGTATTTTTTCAGATTTTGTTTAGCGGCGACGCCGCGAAGAAGGTTCATTTGGCGTTGAATCCGCCGATGGACGCGCCGAAAGAAACGGTTGTCGAAAAGGTTGTCGAGAGAATCGTCGAAAAGAAGGTCGTCGAGAAGCCGGTTCGTTCCGACGCATTGACGCTCTTAGCCGCCTTGCAGCGAGAGGCGCGCTTTGTCGATTTCCTTCAGGAAGACCTTCAGCCGTACGACGACGCCCAGGTCGGCGCGATCGTTCGAGACGTGCATCGCGGCTGCGCCGGCGTTGTCAAACGCATGTTTGACGTCAAGCCGTTAACCGACGCCGCGGAAGGAAGCTCTCTGACGATCGACGCTCCTGTCGACCCGCTGAAATATCAAGTTTCCGGCGCAACCGGGGATTCCGGTACTGTAACAGGAACCGTCGTTCACCCCGGCTGGCAGGCGACGCATTGCGACGTCCCCGTCTGGACGGGAAAAGAAGACGCCGCGATGGTCATCGCCCCGGTTGAGTTAGAAAAGTAATGAAAGGCGGTAACGGAGCGAACGCAGTGAGCGTAGTTACGCTTTGTTAGAAGTGTGAAAAACGTATTGCGTAAGCTAACAACGCCCCCTGGATGGCGCCTGTCTCATAGGTATCAACTTAAGGAAAAAGCGTGTTAAAATAATTCTGTTGTATTGATTAGAAAAGATTTTGTTTTACCTATTTTACTTTTAGATTTTAGTTAAAGTTAGAACTCAAGATTACAA
>JAFZAL010000093.1 GCA_017557195.1 Thermoguttaceae bacterium
ATTACCGGCTTCGCCCGGTACGATGCAAAAGGGCAGTCTGTGCGGTACACAATGACATACTCCACGGGCAATCGGTTATCACTCGCCCGAACCGACAAGCGCCAGAAACGACCGTTTCGTCAAATAACGCCATTTCAGGGTCAAACCGCAGGGTTCAAAACTCAAATGCTGCGTATGACGCCGTTTTGTCTGAAAAACGCTCTCAATGGCTGTTTCGAATACAATTTTGTCTTTTTCTCAGCGTCTTGGCTCATATTGCATTACTTGCCTATGTGCAAGACAAGTTCATTTTATTAAAAACCTGTCTGGTGGAAAATCGTCTTTTCCCCGACGTTGATAAAGCAGAGCCAGTCCCGATGCCGGTTCAGGAACCCCGCGTTGTTTCCGGGTATTCTGAAAGCCGACTGGATTCGCCTGAAGTTCAAGACAGTTTTGAACAACTCACGCCAACGTCTCCGGCGGAAGAACAGGAGTTCAACGATGAAAAATCGCAGCCGGCGGCAGACGATTTTAATTCGTCGATTGAACACGAATTTCAAACGCCAGATTCTCCGGAACTGTCGGAGATTCCCAATGTTTCGCCAATATCTGTAAACGAACTCAAAACGCCGACTGAAGACGTTCAACCAGACCTGAGCCGAACGTACAATACGGAATTCAATCCCAGCAACATGCACAAAAGCGTTCCTCTTCCAGAGCATGAACCTCAGATTTCTGCGGTTGAGCATGAACAGCCGCAGTCGGACTTTGGGTCGATGGGGCAGCAAACCGCCATTATAGCGGATTCTTCCCAGGTCGTTCTGGAAGCGGGAGATACGGAATCAATCCGCCCGACAATATACGATCCGACGATTCTTAATCTTCAAAACGACGCGTCGCTGGCGGAACTGAGCAATCAAATGCCGGAACAGTCCGTCAGTTCCGTTCCGGATCAGATTCGACCTGTCATGTCAGATCGTCCCAATAACTTTATTCGAGCTAAAGAGACTGCAATATTGGCAAAAGCCAGTTCAAACGCGCCCCAGGCTCAAACCCGCACGCCTATTTCCGAAGGCTCTCGCGGGCTTCCTCGTTCCAATTACGATTCTTCCACAACGTATAAAGATCAGACGGCTAAAGACATCTCGCACAGCATCGTTCTGGAATCGCCTCAAAAAGCGACAAGCGTTCCGATTCCTCGCGACTTTAACGCTGGTTTTGGCGGATTAAACGGCGAAGAATTCAAGAGTTTGGAAACGCTGCCGGAATCCTCCGTTTCTATCGGCGCGCTGTCAATTATTTCGATAGACCGCAATGACGCCACGCCGTCAGAAGCGTATAAAAAGCGGGATCCTGCGCTGCGCCCTCAAATGATAACCAGTTATGGCGGCGATGCGGCTATCAATCAAACGATTGAAAATGGTCTTAAATACATTTCTCAAACGCAGTGGCCTGATGGACACTGGAGTTTTCATCAGCAGCCGGCGTCGATTAAAGCCAGTCAGAAATTGCAGCAAAACGGTTCTAAAAAGTGCGATACCGCAGCAACGTCAATGGCTCTGTTAAGCATGCTCGGCGCCGGGTATACTCATAAAGACGGCCCGTATAAAGAGGAAATTCAAAAAGGACTTAATTATTTAATCGAGCAGCAGCAAACCGTTCCCGTCGTTGGAACCAACGGGATCAAGGGCGCGGTTGGAGCAATTTATGATAAAGACGATCTCAATAATCTTGACGACACGCAAGTATACTACAATTACAGTCCATACGCTCACGCCATGGCGACAATTGCTCTGTGCGAAGCGTACGGCATGACTCACGATCCCAATCTTTTGCCTCCGGCGCAGGCGGCGGCAAGATACATCATTGCCACTCAAAACCCACATTTAGGAGGGTGGCGATATGAAACCCCCGGACAGGAAGGACAGCCGCACCTTGAATCCGACACGTCCTCCTCTGGATGGCAGATTATGGCTCTTCGTTCAGCGATGGCGGCAGAAGTTCTCCGATCGGAAGAGGTTGTTCCTGTTCTTAACAAAGCCCAGCATTGGCTTGAAAGAGCGCAGCATCCTGAAACAAAACGTTATATTTACAATCCGGATATCGGAAACGATCCCAAGTATACAGACTGGCGAAAAACAACTCCTGCCATGACTGCGGAGGGGCTTTTTATGCAGTGGTGCATCAATCCGGATTTGGTTGATTCACAACAAACTATTCCGTATCTGCTGCAAAACGCGCCTGGAAGAAAAGGCGATTCAGACTATACAAGAGACGTCTATTACTGGTATTATGGTACAGCAGTCATGTTCGCACAAAAAGGGGAAGCATGGAAGAAATGGCAGTCCGTCATTATGCCTTTATTGCGAGACTCTCAACTGCCTGCTAACCATCCTTGCGGGGGAAGCTGGGATACCGATAGTCCATCAATCGATAAATGGTCAAACGTTGGCGGGAAACATTATATTACCACCATGAATTTAATGATTATGGAAGTATACATTCGGCATTTAGGCATTTTTCAGTAGTTTTGGGAATGTGGAATAGGAAATAGTAATGACCCGAAGACAGAATTAAAAAACTACTCCCTATTCCCTACTTCCTATTCCCCGCTTCCTGCTCCCTACTTTCTACTCTCTTGTTATCATGGATAAAATAGATAAAAAGAAAAAAGCCATTCTGGAAGTATTGCAATCGGAGAATCGTCCGCTCAGTTCGACGGCTATTGCTCAGGCGTTGTCGTTTTCCGATATGGACGTATCAGAACGCGCTGTGCGAATGTATCTTCAGGAACTGGATCAGGAAGGATTTACTCAATCCGTCGGGCGTCAGGGGCGAATTCTTACCACTTCCGGTCAGGAACAGCTTCACGATCTTCAGGCTCTTCAGCGGGTTGGGTATATGTCGTCAAAAATAGATCAGATGATCTATCGAATGACGTTTGATTTGTCAAAAAAAACAGGCAAGGTAATTGTCAACGTCTCTCTGGTTGATCCTCATATTTTCGCGGGCTGCGTTAAAGAAATCTGCAGCGTTTTCGCGTGCGGTTATTCGATGGGAACGCTGGTTTGCCTGTTGGGACCGGGCGAACGCGCCGGAGACGTTTCCGTTCCGTACGATAAAATCGGTTTTTGCACCGTTTGCACCATAACGCTCAACGGCGCGCTACTCAAAAATGGCGTGCCGATGCAATCCCGGTTTGCCGGCTTGCTTCGTTTTGAAAATCATCAGCCCGTTCGCTTTACAGAAATCATTCATTACGACGGCATCAGCCTGGACCCGTTAGAATTGTTTATTCGCGCTGGTTTGACGGACTTCCGCAGCGCCGTTCGACATGGAGATGGAATTGTTGGCGCCGGATTTCGAGAGACGCCTGCTGAATCCAGACCTATGGTTGAAGAAATCGGCAAAAAAATGAAAGCAATCGGTCTGGGATCTTATATTCTTGTCGGTCATCCTAATCAATCTCTGTTGGGAATTCCTGTCGACGACGGACGTATTGGCGTCGTAACCGTTGGCGGTTTGAATCCTGTAGCCGTTCTGGCAGAAAAAGGCTTTCACGTCTTTTCCCGCGCCTTATCCGGGTTGTTGGACTACGAAAAGCTTTATCCGTATACTCAACTGCCGGAAAAAATCAAGAATTTTTTATAAAGCCCGGTTACTTTTTTAAAGAGAATACGTATAATAAATTTATGGACGATAATGTACTGACTACTGCTGTTAAAATAGCTAAAATTATTGACGACGGCGTTGATCGAGACGTTGCATTGAGCAAAATTGCTCAAGTCCAGGCTGCTGCCAATTGTGCAGACGACGCCTGGGAAACAATCTCTCAGATTCGCTATGTCGATATTCGGGCTGACGCAATACGAAGATCTCTCGATAATCAGCTAACGAGGTATATTTCGAAAAAAGAAACTATGCCTGAACTGGATTATTGGATAGAAAAGCTCATGGAAGAAACGCTGGCGATTCCCAATATTAATGAGCGATGTCCCCATCTCCAGTCGATAATTCTTTTTATTTTGCCGCGATTGAACGATAAGGAAATGGCGCTTTCTCTTGTTAAACAAGCGAGAAACGAATTTGCTCAGTTGGACAATCTTATCGACAGAAGCAAGTATCTCTTTACGGCATGTGAAATGTTTCTGCAGTTTCACGAAGTTGACGAAGCAACAGCAACGCTCGAATTAATTCAGGAACGGATTACGGAAATTAAACCGGATGTTCAGCAAGGACTATTGCTTGGCCTGGTAGCAAATGAATACTGGAAAATGCAGGATTATATGTCTGCCTTTGAATGCATTGGACGCATTGAAAACAGAGAAATCCAGTCGTACGCCTATATGCAGCTTGTTGAATTGCTTTCTACCTGCGGACAGTTCAACGATGCGGAATCGATTGTTGAACAACAGGAAGAACAAAGACAACAGAATTTAGGCAGACTTCTGATTAGCATGGGAAAGAACGTTATTCAATCCTTTCCCAAAGAGATGAACAATATTATTTTTAACTTACACAAATCGTTTGTTTTTAACGATGAATTAGAACCTGAAGATAATTTTGATTCCGACAATTCTTCCGACAGCTCCAGCAAACCCGGTTCGTGGGGAAAGCCCACCTGGGTTAACCGTCTGCTGGTAATCAAAATGACGCGTAATACCAACGACAACCCGGATAAATCCGAATCTGATAATGACGAAGACAAGGAGCGAACCGAATTCAAGATCATCCGTGAAAATCAAATTGAAGCCTTCGTCCAATTTGCCTCATCAGAAAATAAAGATTCCGACGACGACGGCGAGAGTTGGAAAGGTTCCGACGCTGACGACGACGGCGAGAGCTGGAAAGATTCCGACGCAGACGACGATGGCGAGAGCTGGAAAGATTCCGATGCAGACGACGACGGCGAGAGCTGGAAAGATTCCGACGATGACGACGACGGCGAGAGCTGGAAGCATGCCAATGACGATGATTCCGACGATGATGAAAATGAAGTCGAGAATGAAGATGAAGTCGAGGATGCCGTGGATGCCGACGTCAATGGCGATGACGAAGATGAAGAAAACGAGGATGAAGGGAACCGCAATAAACACGACCTCATCAGCGATTTTATCAATAACAAGATGGATCATTTACCGTTTCCTGAAAAAATCAGAAAACTCCATGAATTGTTTTTGGAAAAGGTAATAAACGTCAATCGAAATCTGGACGTTCCCAAAGATAAATACTTTTGTCTGACGGAAACTTCTTTGGGCATTATTTCATTCAATCAGGCTCTGCCCCCAAAACTGCTGCAGCGTCTGCTGCGAAGGATATTCATATTATTCCATTCTATAAAAACAAACAAGAAAGACAAAGAATCTCTGTATCCCTTCAAGAAGGAAAAAGTTGGGAATTTTACTAACAGAATGGATGAAATCGGGTTTGACAACGCCTTGCAAGAGGTAATCTCGCAGGGAGATTACAAGTTTGCAGTAGCATGCGTTTTGAACAGTTTTTGCCATAAGCGCCAAAAAGAGCTTTTTTTCGGTTGTGAGTACCTGTACCCAATTCGCTAAAACGATTCAAAACTGGCGCGTTTGAGGTTTATTCGTCTAAAAAAACAGCCCCGGGGAAATGTCCCCAGGGCTAATGAATCGTCCGCTTTTACGACGCCGTTTTATTCTTTATTTTCAGCGTCAACTCTGACCTTCCAAATTCCATATTTGGTGGCAACAATCAAATATTTGTCGTCCGAAGTAAACTTAATATCCAAAATGGGAGTCGGCGATTCCATTCCCGGCACTTTCAACGTTTCCAAAATTCGACTTTTAGTAATCGACAGGAATGAAACGACTCCAGTATTCGAACCGTATGCAATCAGTTTACCGTCGTGTGAAAAAGTAAAGACGTCAATCTTTTCCGTATCGGAAGTAAATAAAGGCCGTCTGAACGTTTCCTGATGAATGGCGTAATTCCAAATTCGGAAAGTGCCGTTTCGTTCCAGCGTACCCAATTCCCGATTATCCTGTGAAAATTCAGCGCAAATCAATTCGCTGTCCAGATTGAGAGACAGCGGTTCTCCCTGCATGAACAAATCCCATATATACACAGAATTGTTTTTGTATCCCGCCAAAAATTTTCGACCTTCATTGGAAGCGTAAACATATACAACTTTATTATGAAGCGTTTGGTATTTTTTAATTATGTTTCCGGATTTTAAATCATAAATTGAAACGCGTCCTTCCAAATCTCCAAAATACAGGAAGGATCCGTCCGCAGAAAAAACGACTGAATGATAATTCTCGTTAGGCACTTCTAATGAGAAAATCTCTTTCTTTTTGTTGATATCCCAAACCAGCAGCTGGTTGTCAAAATCGCGGACAATCGCCTTGGTTTTGTCTCGAGTTGTCATTGTAAAGATAACAGCAGACAAGAGCGCGTTGGGAATTGTTCCCATTTCAGTTCCTGTGGAAACGTTGCGTAACTGGAACACGCCGCTGTCGGTTCCAAAAGCAACCTCCTCGCCGTTCTCTGTAAGATACAGAGACGAGATTCTCACATCCAATGGCGAAATAGAACCTGGGTCCTGAACCTGATTAATCTGCTCCGGTTTACGGGAGATAAATTCAATCGGCCAGGAAAAACGGTTTGCCAGACTGTCAACTTTTTCAACCTGTTCGCTGCCGATTGTAAATGTAAGAACTTGAACGCCCAACAGGAGCAGCGGCAATAAAGCCTGCAAGATTACCAGCAGGGCAGGAACAAGTTGAGTTCCCGCTTTGATTTTTCGGCTATGATAAATCTCTTGCGTTCTCCATTCGACGTTATTCTGCTCCGAATAGTACAAAATCAACGGCTTGAAGCGAGACAAATGCCCAAGGTTGCGCCGTCCAAAGAACAGTTGCTGACCGGATTTCAATACAATGATGTAATCTTCGTCCAGACGCCTGGGAGCAATTCCCCAAACGCCGTTGTTGGGAGGCGTGCCGCGATAATAAAGTCTTTGAAGAATATAATCAACTTCACTCCATGAGTGCGCCGGGATGTTGTGACTGTTGCTGCACCCGATGCCCTGTTCGTTAATAAAACTGCGGTATGATCTTTTATGCCATGCTGCAAAGAAATAAACAAGCGCAAGGATTATTAAGAGGACGCCCAAAGCAACAAAAAATAAATCATAGCTGTTTCCTACGCCTTGATTGGGAGCGCAAAACATGGAAATGGCGATCATTCCAAGACCGCACAGCAGGTAAAAAGCGCCTAAAAGCTGACGAATTAAAATAGCCGTTGGATCGGCATGAAAAATATCGCCCGAATCAATGTGGATGATTTCCGACTCGGAATTCAAATCGCTTTCGTCTGACGACTGTGGCATTGGGGAATTGTATTCCATATAAATAATAAATATGATATTGCTACAGTAAAAAACACCGCTTTGAAGCGCGTTTTAAAAGCGATATAAACCTCCTGACGAGCGCTTTACTCTAAAAGATAAATATATCGCTTTTTCAAATATTGATACACTATATTAATAATATAATATAGCAAATTTTGCTTCTTTGTTTAGTAGCGGTATAAGAATTTTTAAATATTTTTTAAAAATAGTTCCGGATTTAACGATTTTTTAAAAAAACTAAAAATAATTTTTATTATTTCCGATTAATTACCAAAATGAATTTATAAAAGTGATTAAAATATTGGATAGTGGCAACTTACATTATTCCTTCAACCTAAAATATGAAACGGCTGCTTGCAAGAATAAGTCGTTTTGGTATGAGGTTATATAATATGGCAATAGAACATTCAAGTAATCAGAAAGAATCCGACAAACTCAGTATGAAGCAAAAGCTGTATTTTGCTCTTTCTGCAAGAGTAAATCAGCTGGCTGCGTTAATCCTGCTCATACCAGGGTTGCCAATCATGTTGTTTCTGATTATTTTGGTGCATATTACTTCGCCAGGACCGGCGATTTATAAACAGCGCCGCGTTGGCAAAGACGGCAAAGTGTTTAACCTGATGAAAATCAGAACGATGCTCAAAGACGCAGAAGCCAAAACGGGTCCCGTCTGGACGGCGAAAAACGACCCTCGAATTACGCGTTTGGGCAGAATTCTCCGTCCGCTTCACCTGGACGAACTGCCGCAGCTGTTCAACGTTCTTTTTGGACAAATGGCTCTGATTGGTCCGCGTCCGGAACGTCCGGAATTTACGGCTATTTTGGAAAAGAAGATTCCCGGATACATGTTCCGAACAAGCGTCTTGCCGGGAATTACCGGTTTGGCTCAAATCAATCTTCCCCCGGATTCAGACCTTGACAGCGTTCGACGAAAACTGGTTCTCGATTCAGAATATATCAACAACGCCAATTTGATGATGGACTTAAGAATATTCTTCTGTACATCGTTAAGAATTATCGGCTTGCCGGGGAAATCCTGCGCCAGAGTTGCAGGAATTGCTCGAGAAGACGTAGAAATTCCGGAATATATGCGTTATCACGAAGACGGGTTGCAGGTTAGTTCTTCTCAAAAGGTCGAAACAACCATTGCCAAAGAATCCGATTCGTCATCGCCTTCGTCTATTAATCATTTAATGGCGACGGTGCAAATCAGATAATATTGCTGATATTTTATCCTGATTTTTTGCCGCAAACACTTCAAGTTGACTTATTATGTTAAACGCGCTGACGGTAGACGTAGAAGACTTTTTTCAGGTGTCCGCCTACGAAAAGATTGTTCGTTTTGAAGATTGGGGCAATTACGGCGACCGCGTTATAAATTCTACTGGCAAAATTCTGAAACTGCTAAAATCCAAAGGAATTCGCGCGACGTTCTTTATTGTTGGCTGGACGGCAGAACGATTCCCGGAATTGGTACAACAAATCTTCAGCGCCGGGCATGAAATCGGCGTTCACAGTTATCGGCACCGGTTAATTTATAATCTTACGCCGAATGAGTTTCGAGAAGATATTGTAAAATGCCGCAGTATTTTGGAGTCCATAACCGGGAAACGTCCAGTCTGTTTTCGCGCTCCGAGTTTTTCGATAACTCAAAAATCTCTTTGGGCGTTAAACATCTTGGCGGACGAGGGTTTTGAATACGATTCGAGCATTTATCCGATTTATCACGATCGTTACGGCATTCCCAACAGCAATCCTGAAATTCATGAATTACAACAGCCTGCGGGGACGATTTGGGAATTTCCCCCGGCGGTTTATCGGATTTTGGGATACAATTTTCCCGTCTCCGGAGGCGGTTATTTTCGGCTCTATCCGTATTGGCTGAGCCGGAGTTTTCTTCAGAAAATCAATCAGCGGTTGAAGCGTCCATTTGTTATTTACGTTCACCCCTGGGAATTTGACCCCGAACAGCCCGTCATTCCCGGCTTGTCAGCCGTTTCAAAGTTTCGGCACCATGTTGGAATCCGCAAAAATCTGTCGAAGCTGGACCGATTAACCGCCGATTTTCAGTTTGGGGCGTTGAGCGAAGCGATTAGTCAATGGCGTTGTTTTAAGCCCTCGTCAGAAAGGAAATAGCGACGATGGAGAAACCTCGAATCCTGTTTCTGACGCATCGATTTCCCTATCCGCCCAATCGCGGCGACAGAATTCGTTCGTTCCGTCTGCTGGAATTCATGTCGAAAATCGCAGCCGTTGATTTGGGAACGCTTTGCGACGAAAAACCAAGCGAAGAATACGTTTCCGTTTTGAAGTCGTATTGCCAGCGAACGGCTTTTGTTCCGTGGCGACCGTACGGACGATGGATTCATGCCGGCTTGAGTCTGCTGATCGGTTCGACGATGACCGAAGGGCTTTTTTCGTCGTCTGCGTTACGAAAGCAAATCAGAGCGTGGACAGCAGATACCGTCTACGACCGCGTTGTTGTTTTCTGTTCCAGCATGTACCCGTATTCACGGCTGTCTGAATTGAAAAACGTCCCGCTTATAACTGACATTGTAGACGTTGACAGTCAAAAATGGTTTGACTACGCCGCCGTTTCCACCGGCTTCAAAGGGTTGTTCAAACGCCGAATTTTTGAAACGGAAGGACGCCGACTGCGTCAAAAAGAAATCGAAATCGCCCAAAGGAGCATTAGGACTTTGGCTGTCAGCGAAGACGAAGTGAAGCTCTATCGCAGCTTCTGTCCGGAAAACGTTCAAGAGAAAATAATCGCGCTGTCAAACGGCGTCGATTCCGACTTTTTCTCGCCGGACGCCCAGTACGACAAAGCCGACGTTATTCCGCACCGGCTTGTTTTTGTCGGGGCGATGGATTATCGCGCCAATCTGGACGGCATCGAGTGGTTTCTGGAAAACGTCTGGGAAGAACTCAAGCAGTCTTTCCCGCAAATGGAACTGGATTTGGTTGGTTCCAATCCTGGAGAAAAAGCGCAATCGTTCGCCAAAACGCCAGGGGTCAACCTGATAGGCCGCGTTGACGACGTTCGACCGTATATTTACCGCGCCAATGCGGTTGTCATTCCGCTGAGAGTTGCGCGTGGAATTCAAAACAAAACCCTTGAAGCCATGGCGATGGCGAAACCGGTTTTGGCGTCTCCGATGAGTCTGCAAGGGATTGACGATTCTGTTACACAATATGCGTGGAGCTGTAACGAACCCCAATCCTGGATTGATTCCTTGACGCAGCTTTTTAATCAGGGCGTCAATAATTCAGAAGTTCATAATCGCGCTCTGAAAGGGCGTCAGGCGATTGTTGATTCCTATTCCTGGCCAGCTCGATTTGCCAGATTGTCGGAATTGATTCTGACGCCAAATTGATTTCATGGACAATTCAAACCTCAGTCCTGACGTTTCAGCGGATTCCGAAAATGTCGTCAAGACATTTCCCGGGCGAGGTTTTTGTTTGTTCATGTTATTGCTGTTTTACGTTTTCCTGTTTTATGGCAGTCTGACCCCGTTTGTATTCAAATCCGTTCAAATTGGCTGGAATGAGGGGGTGTCACAAATTCTTGCAACCGGCGGATACATAGAATCCCAAATGGACTGGTACGTCAACCTGTTTTTGGGAATCCCAGCCGGTTTTTTTATGCTTGGAGTTTTGTGCCTGGACAAAAAAACTTTCTGGTCGGCAATCTACGCCTTGCCTGTCATTGTCGTTTGCTTTATAATGGCGTTTATTGTGGAACGGCTTCAGCTGTATACAGTCAACCGAAACTGCGCCTTGTCTGATATTATCGCTCAAACATGCGGCTCAGGAATAGGCTGCGTTATTTGGACAATTTCCGGTCAGGCAATCTGGGACGAAATGCGCCGATTCTGGAATGGATCGGGAATTCAAAGCGCCATTTCCGTTCTGACCGCGTTTTATTTTCTTGCCTTGATTATCGACGCCTGGTCGCCCTTTAATGTCGTTTATGTTTTAGGCGATATATGGGGACGCTGGAAAAGCCATGTTATTTTCTGGATTCCATTGAGCGAGTACGGTTCAGGGATAACGTATTATGCTATTTCCAGGTTGTTGTTTTATGTTTTTCTGTATGTTCCAATTGGGATATATATTCAATGGAAAAGCGCCAGACTGCGAATGCAAGACGAAACGTCTCTTAGCCGCCGCCAAAGACTGATTCGGGATTACCCGTTAATCTATACAACTCTTTTTGCGCTAAGCGTTTCTGTAATCCTGATTTTCGGACAGTTTTTCATACAATCCAGATTCCTGTACACAACTAACATCCTTCTGGCGGTTTTGGCAGCCATACTCGGCTGTATTGCGTTCAGGCTATGTTCTTCTGGTTATTCTCTCGCGGTATCCACTGTGAGCTTTATTGCCATTCTGGTCGCCATGATTGGATATTACTGGACGCCGTTCAATTTTAGTCTGGACGCCTTTAAAAACAGTTTTGTATTTTCGATCTATCAGCTGATTCCTCTGGCAGACTATCAGCGTTCCCATACGATTACCGCCATCAATCGACTTCTGACAAGTTTGGAAATCAGCGTTGTTATAACAATAGCGCTGCGTTATATTATTGGAACCGTCAAATACGGAGGCAGAGTAACGCTTGCCATTTGCGCGTTCATTTTTACCCTGATGGAAGGCGGTCAATTATTTTTACCAGACAGAACGTTTACTTTTTCTGATATTATCCTGCAAACTCTGTTTAGCGCTGGAATCATAAAAGCTCTGCCTTTTTTTCAAAATATACCTGTAATATCAGTTAAACAGGATAAATAATTGTTAAATATCAAAAAGGACTCAGGGATGGGATTACATTTTTTAAAAATATTATATAATATATAGAAACGAAATAGTAGTTTCATTTCAACAGTTGTCAATAATCACGCTGATTGACGACTGTTTGAATTACTCGATTTTATTGTATAAATCAATCAGTTTTGGAACCACCTGCGAATTAATACAATGAGTAAAGGTTTACTGTTTACATACATCCTGACGATGGTCGGCATTGTCTTTGGCGTATTAAATCCATTTGTCGGACTGTGCTCTTATATTTGCCTGGCTATCATCAATCCTACATCGTTATGGTTCTTCTCAGTTCCAGATAAATTCTTTGGAATTGCCGGTTATTCATTTCTCGTCGGAATCAGCATGCTTATCGGTTGGCTGTTTGCCGGATTCGGCAAATGGAATTTTGGACAAAAAGCAGGTCTTGTTATCACTCTTCTTGTTTTTAATTTCTTTTGGATGTACATTTCCGCTGCGGCTAATGGAGTTTTGTCTTTGGGCGCTTCACACCAGTTGATACAGTATGTCAAACTGTATTTGGCCTTCTTCCTTGGAATGACCATTATCAATAACATCCGTCAATTAAAAACGCTAATCTGGGTCATTATCCTTTCCGAAGGCTATGTTGCTTATGACTTGAATAATTCCTACATGGAGGGATTCAACCGAATTACCGAAATCGGCTTCGCCGGCATGGATAACAACTTCTTTGTTTTGACGATGGTTATCAACGCTGTTTTGGCGTTTTATACTGGTTTGTATGATCCCAAATTGTGGCGTAAAGGAATTGCTTTTTTTATCGCCGCGCTTAACGCACATGTAATTTTCTTTTCCATGTCGCGCGGCGGCATGCTTTCACTTTTGATTTCAGGTATAGCAATTGTCTGGTTTATTCCTAAAAAACCATCATATATAGCATTTATGATTTTGGCTGTATGTGCAGCTCTATATATGGCTGGACCTTCTGTAAGAACACGATTTGCGTCAACATTTGTTGATTCAAAAGAACGCGACGCTTCCTCTCAGGGTCGTTTGAAAAGCTGGAAAAACTGTTTAGCCGTTATGCGAGACAATCCGGTTTTTGGAGTAGGCTTGCGACAATGGCTTCCTTATACAAGGTCTCATCATGGCATGGCTATTGAAGCCCACTCGATGTGGATGCAGGCGTCTGCGGAGCAGGGCGTTCCTGGCATATTGTCTTTGCTGGGAACGTTTGGTTTAACGATTTTGTATTTGATGAGAGTTGCAAACGAGCGCACGCCAACGTCGGATCCGTTTATACATACAACTGCGCAAATGGCTCTATGCGCCCTAATAGGTTTCTGTATAGGCGCACAGTTTGTTTCTGTTTTTGCATTGGAAATTAGTTACTATACGGTTATGCTTGGCTGTATTGCTCTGAAATTCCAAAACGAGTACGAAATTCACAACCAGTATACGCCTCAATTAATGACAGAAGAAGTATACTATCGGTATGAATAGAGACGTGAATTAAACCATTTCCGAATAATGCCTTATGAAAGACAATAATATTGAACAGATAATCGAAGAAGCAGACAAATTGAATCAAGGTGAAAACCTTGAGGAAAAGGAGTCGTTGCTGGATACATGGAAAGAGATGCTCTATGACGTCTACGCCTATAGAGAGCTTCTTCTGGAAATGTTTAAGCGAGATTTGCGCGTTAAATATAAACAAGCGGTAATTGGTTACGTCTGGACGATTTTCATGCCGGCAATGGTCGTCTTCAGCGGATTTATTATTAAATACGTTATGGCAAAAATGGCAGGGCAAACATTTCAGATGGAATCGTTTGCCGTCATGTCGGTCAAAGCGGTTGCGTGGTCGTTCTTCCTGAGTTCTGTAACAGCGGCGTCAAATTCGTTAGTGGGCAATATCGGGCTGATTACAAAAATCTATTTCCCTCGAGAAGTGTTCCCGATGTCCTGTTTTGTCTCCAATACATTTGACCTTGCTATCGGTTCAGGGTCATTGTTTATAGTTCTGCTCTATTTGGGAAAAGTACAGTGGACGTTAAATCTGCTTTGGCTTCCGGTTTTGTATATTTTACTGGTAGTTTTAGGACTGGCAATAAGCATGTTTTTTGCCAGTGAAATGGTCTTTTATCGCGATTTCCGCTACCTGTTGGGATTGCTTACTACGTTTGGAATTTTCTTTACCACGATTTTCTTTGAGCCTGACATGCTTGGTTCGACGTTGGGTCCGATTATGATGCTCAATCCGATTTCGCCTATTCTGGAAGCGATTCGACTCGTTGTTATTAACGGACACAATCTGTTTGTTCCGCTGTATAACGACGGCGGGTTTGTCGCTACAGAATCAAACGTTATCGTTTGGCAGCCGTGGTATATGTGGTATACTATCGCGTTTTCGTTTATAGCCCTGTATTTCTCCTGGCTGCATTTCCATAAATCCGAGTTTCTTTACGCAGAGTACATCTGATTTTTCAACCGGAAGTCATGGCGAATAAAAAATCGGTTACTGTCGGAATTGTTGGCTGTGGGAAGATCGGCTCTGCGTTAAAACGCTGGCTGGAGTGTTACAATAAAAAATGCCGAGTCAAAATCTCAGACCCGGCTTTGGGATTCAACGACGATTTATCGGTCTGCGACTGCGTATTTATCAGCATTCATATACCTACGGAACCGGACGGCTCACAGAAGCTAACGACGCTCAACAAGATTGTCAAGAACCTGCCGGACGTCCCGATTTTTATCCGAACGACGGTCCTGCCCGGCACGTGCGACAAGTTGTCAAAGAAGTACAAAAAAGACGTCCGGTTCATGCCGGAATACCTCACAGAGCGCACTGCGTTTGAGGACTTTTGCCGTCAGCCGATGGTGTTCACCGGGCATGTCGATCTGCTCAAAAAGGTCTTTCCGGGCAAATCGTTTATTGAAACGACGTCGACGGAAGCAGAGCTGGCGAAGTACGCACACAATGTTTTCGGCGCGATGAAAGTAACGTATTTCAACGCGATTAAACAGGTTGCAGACGAACTCGGCTGCGATTACAACCGCGTTCTTCAGGGCGTGCTGCAAAGCGGATACGTTAACGTGATGCACACGTCCGTTCCCGGTCCAGACGGTCAGTTCGGCTACGGCGGCAAGTGCTTTCCCAAGGACATCGAAGCCTTTCGAGCCAGCGTTTCCTCGCCGGAGTTCCAGCAGCTGCTGTCAACGGTTATTAAGATGAACGAACTCTTTCGATCTAAAAAGGCGGACTAGCCGCAGGCGTTACAGATCATGATAAAGACCCTTTACGAAGACAATCATCTGCTTGTTCTGATTAAGCCGGCGGGAATCCCGACCATGGGCGTCGAGGCGGGGCGTCCCAGCTTTCTGGAACAGGCGCGTCAGTACGTCAAGGAGAAATACAACAAGCCGGGCAATGTCTATTTGGGAGTCGTCAGTCGGCTCGACACGCCGACCAGCGGGGTGATGGTCTTTGCCCGCACCAGCAAAGGGGCGGAACGGCTCAACGCCCAGTTTCGCAACCGAACGGTGAACAAAGTCTACTGGGCGCTGGCGCAGGGGAACCCGCAAACGGACTCTGCGCATTGGGAAGATTTCATCGTTCACGACAGCCGTCACAGAAAAGTCAATCCGGTCAGTTCAGACAACCCCGACGCGATCGACTGCCGGTTGTCGTTTACCCGTCTAAAGCAGTTTCCCGGATACTTTTGGGCGGAAATCCATCTGGAAACCGGGCGAAAGCATCAGATTCGACTGCAATTCTCTCAGCGAGGCTTCCCTCTTCTGGGCGACTACAAATACGGTTCCCGACAAAAATTCCCGGACGGAATCGCTCTGCATTGCCGTTCTATAACCTTTGAACACCCCACAACCAAAGAGGTCATGACGTTTACCGCTCCGGTTCCCAACTGCTGGAAAAAGTTCGGCGTGGAATAGTAAAAGGCAGTAGGCAAGAGGCAGTAGGCAGTAGTTTCCCACTAATCCGTCAAATCCGTGAACGGACTGACCTGCTGACAGCCAACGAGCAGCGCTTGCGTAATTCCGCATTACGCATTCCGAATTCCTAATTCCGAATTCCGAATTACTCGTCTCCCTCGATTTCTTTTCGCCGCAAGATATGATGGTAATGCTGGGCGAAGCGGTGGCTTTCGTCTCGGACGAACTGTAACAGACGCAGCGACCACGCATGACGCGACAGCCGTAGCGGCTCCTCGAATTCCGAGACGTAAACCTCTTCGTCGCGTTTCGCCAAGGAAATAACCGTCGGCATGGTTTTCAGATTGAGCTTTCTGAGCGATTCCAGAGCAAAGCGAAGCTGAATCTTGCCGCCGTCGATGAGCAGGATGTCCGGGAATCGTTCGTCCGCTTCTTTCAAAGCGCGAAACCGGCGGTAGACGACCTCGCCAATCGACGCGAAGTCGTTGACGCCCTGAACCGTTTTGATCTTGAATCGTCGATACCCCGGCTTGAACGGCAGCCCGTCGATAAACTGAACCAGCGACGCCACCATCGCGTCGCCCTGTAAATGGGCGATGTCGATGCCCTCGATAATTCGGGGCAGTTCCGGCAGTTTCAAAACCTTCTGAAGCCCGATAACCCCTTTGCGCGGGTCGACGCAAAACGCCTCCGGCTGAACGTCCAGCTCCACGTCTCCGCACAAATCCAGCTTTTGCAGCGCGGCGATTTCGTCACGCAACCGGGCGGCGTCCTCGTAACGAAGCTCTTTCGACGCTTGTAACATTTCAGCGTGAAGGTCTTCGAGGAACTCGGCGCGGTCAGAGTCCAGAAACTTTTGGAGCCGATGGATGATTTTCCGATATTCCTCTTTGGAAATTCGCCCGGCGCATGGAGCCGTACACTGACCAATCGACGCCAGCAGGCACGGTCGGCGATGTCGCTGCGCGTCGTCCTCCTGAACGTCCAGCTTGCACGTGCGGAACTGAAAAATCTTTTGCAGCTCGGTTATCGTTTGACGCAGCGCGGACTGAACGAACGGACCGTACAGCTTCACGCCGGAGCTTTTGGGCTTTCGCGTCGCCTCGACCCGGGGGAACGTCTCGTAAGTATGAATCTGCAAGTACGGAAACGTTCGCGAGTCCTTGAGGTCTTTGTTGTGAATCGGCTGCAAGTCCTTGATAAGCCGCGATTCGTAGAGCAGGGCGTCGACTTCCGATTTTGTCTGGATGTAGTCGATGTCCTTGACCTCGTGAATCCAGTAGTTGATTCGCGGGTCGTCTTTTGCCGTCGAGAGAAAATAGCTTCCCGCCCGAGACCGGAGATTTTTCGCCTTGCCGACGTAAATCACCGCGCCCGCCTCGTTTTTCATCAGGTAGACGCCCGGGAATTCCGGGAACGTCTTGACCTTTTCCGCCGGAGGAACGGGAGCGTCCATGCTACTCATCTTGCTGTCCTTGAATTGACTTCCAAATGTATTCTAACGCCGGTTTGACGCACGTGCCGTGATTGCAGCCGGGAAACGACCGGAACTCGACAACGCCGTGATTTTTGACCGTCTTGAGCATGGCGGCGATGAGCGCGTTTTCCTCGACGCGTGCCGGCCACTCAATCGCCGGATCGCCGCAAAGAAAATGAATCGGGGAAACGACCTTGTTCGTATACGACATCGGCGCGAAGGCATCAACGACAATCGGATTGTCACGCGTTACGCTTTGATCCGGCGCAATCCCAGCCGCCGTTTTGCGATCCGCCACGATTCCAAAATGCGTTGTCGCCTGACCGCTAATCGGGAACAGCCCGGCAATGTCCGTGTTCTTCAATCCGTGCGCCGCCATGTACTGCGGATCCAGACCGACCATCATCGTCAAATACCCGCCGGCGGAATGTCCGCTGACGTAAATGCGCGCCGGATCGCCCTGATACTTCTCGATGTTTTTGAACGTCCACGCGACGGCGGCAGCCGCGTCTTCGATGTAGTCCGGCTCTTTCGCCACAGGACGAAGCCGATAATTGACCGCAACGACAATGATCCCGTGGTTTGTCAGATCCGAAACCTCGTGCTTGCTCCCGCCGCTCAATCCGCCTCCATGAAACCAGACGACAACCGGCAGTTTCGCGTCCGCAGCTGCGTTTTGCGGAACGTAGACGTCCAGCATGCACCGCAGCGCTCGGTACTCCAAATTCCCACTTCCCGGCGCATCGGCGGAATAATACGGAACGTCCCGCGTCGGCAAATCGTCTGCGAATAGAGCGGCCGTGCAAAACGCGGTCAACAACGCCGTTAAACAAACAAGTCGGACGGAATCGGTAAGTTTTCGGAACATCATTTTGACGGTTTATATATTGTTATGGGATTGATATATTATTTACTCTACGACCAGCATACATCATTTGGGAATTAATTTCAAGGGGGGAATTAAATGGCGAGCCGGACTCAACCATCGTGCAGCGCTTTGCGTAATTCCGCATTCCCCGCCCCCCTGTACGGTCTTGTAATAATATGGTATAATATAGTTAAATTATAGATGAAAGGAGTCTAGACCATGTCAGATTCACCAAACGAACCCGTTATTCCCGACCAGAACCAAAACGTCTACAGCCAAATTGACGTTACCCAAATCGGCGCGCCCGCCGCTCCGCTGCTGGGAAGTACAGAATTCGAAACGAATATTCTGCAGGCGCTCTTTCAGATGACGGAACTGCAGCGTCGTCAAAATCAGCTGCTCGAAGCCCTGGTCGAACGCATGACGATTCTGGTCAATCAGAACGCCGCGCCCAATCAGCAAAAGGCGGCTGAACTCCAGAAATGGCAAACAGACAATCCGTTCTTAACTGACGATTGCCGAGACGCCATGGAAGCGCTGACGAAAATTCACACAAATTACATCCAGGAATTCGCCAACGAACTGACAACCAGAAAAGAGGAAATCCTCGACAGCGAGTACTCGTTCAACGACTTCATCGACAAGTTCGGTCCCCGCATGATGCAGCTTAACGGGCTGATCCAGTTCCTGTCGTATCTCAGCGCCCAAATCAAGGGCGTTAAACACCCGATGGGGAAGAGTAATTAGTGGTAAGTAATAAGTGATTAGTGGTAAGTACGCAAGCGTCGCTCATACTTACCACTTACCACTTACCACTTACCACGTAGCGCTAGTCCAACACGTACTTGCTGTCCGCGTCTTCTTCGTGACGAATCTCGTCAACTTTTTCTTTTTTGCCCCAGCCGGCGTAGAGTTTATCCGGGGCGTTGAGAACCAGCCCGGGAACGTCGCTGACGCATTTGTACGCGTGAACCACTCCCGGCGGAACGATAACGCGAACCGGGTTGACTTCGCCCGCTTCAAAGGTCATCTTTTCGCCGAACGTTTCGGAACCTTCGCGGGAATCCCAAAGGTACACTTTGAACGTCCCAGGACCCATGAAAATAAAGATGTCGGTTTGTTCAACATGCTCGTGCGGTCCGCGGGCGACGCCCGGCAGCGTTAGAGAAACGTACATCATTTCCGGAAAGACGCCTTCCGGAAGTTCGTCTTTTCGATACGTTTCCGTCAACCAGCCTCGATGGTCTGTAAATTTTTTCAGAGGAACGATTTCTACTCCATTAATCATTTTTTGAATTCCTTTCGTATTCTAAATTTCCCACTTGCAGTCAATTTTGAGCAAGTTCCGAAGATAGTCGCCGTACTGATTGTTTTGACGCTCTGCCAGCTTTTCCAGATGATCTTTATCGATAAATCCCTGACAGTACGCGATTTCTTCCAGACAGGCGATTTTCAGCCCTTGACGGCTTTCGACCGTTTCAACGTAGTTCGACGCCTGCAAGAGCGACTCGTGCGTTCCCGTGTCCAGCCAGGCGAACCCGCGGCTGAGCGTTTCAACGTGAAGCTGATTTCGAGAGAGATATTCCCGATTGACATCGGTAATTTCCAGCTCTCCGCGAGGCGAGGGCTTGAGATTTTTGGCGATTTTGACGACGTCGTTGTCGTAAAAATACAAGCCTGTAACAGCAAAGTTTGACTTTGGATTTTTCGGCTTTTCCTGAATGTCCAGCGCAACGCCGTTATTATCAAAATTGATAACTCCGTACCGGTGCGGGTCTTTAACCCAGTAGGCGAACACCGACGCCCCCGACGGCTGCGACGCCGCGTGACGAAGCATCTTTCTGAATCCCTGACCGTAAAAGATGTTGTCTCCCAAAATCAGAGCGACATGACCGCTTCCGATAAACTCTTCGCCGATAATAAACGCCTGCGCCAAACCGTCTGGAGACGGCTGAACGGCGTACTGAATTTTGATTCCCCATCGTGAACCGTCGCCCAGGAGACGTTCAAACGTAGGCGTGTCAACCGGCGTTGAAATAACAAGAATGTCCCGAATCCCCGCCATCATCAAAACGGACAACGGATAATAAATCATCGGTTTATCGTAAATTGGCAGCAGCTGTTTGCTTACGGCAAGGGTTATTGGGTGCAGCCGCGTTCCCGCCCCGCCTGCCAATATGATTCCTTTTTTACATTGATTTTTCATAATTGACATCTTCGTATTCAGAAGTCTGAAAAAATCCTTCAACAACGTTTATGTCAATATTTTACCGATTTTAAGAAAAAAATCAACAGGATAAAAAGGCGTATTGAAAAGAATCAGGTCTTTTTTTTCTTCTTTTCGATTCGTTCTAAATCGCGGTATCGATAAACGCCGGCACGGGCGTCTTCCAGCTTCCCGGCTAAATCGCGAACGTATTTGTTAAGCGTTGCCAGGGCTGTAAGAGCCATCGTCTCGTTAATAAGAATATCCGGTCGGGCGATTTCATTCTGATCGAGAGCATCGTCCCACGAATCGCACAGCTTCGAGAGCTGCGCCGTAAGTTCTGTCAAAGGAGTTAAAACCAATTTATGAACGTCCTTGCTTGTACGAAATTTTCCCATTTTAAATTACCTGTTCTGATTAGGGGTCCAACAAAAATCTGTACGACGCTCGTCTGTCAATAATAATTTCAGAGATAACAACGCATATTAGCCTGACGCCATTGCGTTTGAAATCATTTGGCATCATATTTAGTATTATATAACATAGATTACACCTTTTTTGATTCATGAAAAGGCAGTTTTCAAAGAAAAGCTCTAAATCCTGCCAGAAAAATTTAAAAAATCCAAAAAACTTTCCAAATATTTAATATTTGGTCGACCATTTGGCAATCTATTTGGCTTTTTCTGATTATGATAGTTGTATGATTTATCCAATTTGTTTCATTTGCGTATTTTGGGAATATAATGAATTATTTGACTAAAAGCATTCGAACGCTGCATTGCAACGGCATTTGCATTAGAGAGATTGCACGACGTTATAAATTGGCTCCGTCAACGGTTTACAGAGTAATCCACGGACATGCCTTGTCCTCTGGAAATCGGTGCCCAAACTGCGGCGCTTTGTTATGCGGAAATGGGTGTCTTGCCTGTCAGCTGCGAAGACTATTGACGAAATCCCACATACGCTTGCCGGATAAATGGGACTGCTTGTTGAAATGGGATGGACGGATAACATTCATCCGGCTGGAATTGCGTCCGCCGGAATACGAACGATATTTGGTTGTTCGAAAACGAAAAGAGGAAGAACTCAACCGAATTCGGTTTAAGTAACGGTAATATTCTTAGGACTTTATAACCGCCTGAGTCATTGAACATTTCGGGAATCGCTTTGAAGTCAGAATCCAGTCTGCGCCGTCGAGAAACGCCTGTTCAACGTCCGATTTGTCTTCAACGCGAACGCCGACCGCGCATTGGGCTGGCAGCAGTTCTCGCGCCTGACGAACGGAAACGGCTTCCGGGCTGAGTACGACGCCGTCCGCTTTGGCAAGAACCGCCAAATCGCAGCGGTCGACAACGAACAGGAATTTGTTGGATTCCCGGATTGTGGGAAGAATCTTTTGAATTCCAGCGACGAACTGAGCGTCTGAAGCTTTTTTCGCTGTCAGGCAAACAAAGTCCGCCGAGATTTTGGAGCAGTCTTTCGCTTGAAACTCGCCCTTAATAAACAATTCGTTTAAGTCCAAAACCGCCGCCTTTGGACGCTGCGGAAATCGTTCTTTGTTGACAAATAGCGTCTGGACGATTTTTTGAATCGTATAGGAATCGTAGCGCAACTGTTCCAGCCCTCCGCTGATTGCTGGGCAGACGACTTTGGAATACTCTTCAAGCGAGCGAAGCGACTCCTGAATTCGAGTAAAATTCGCTGCCAGTACAGACTGCGCGTCGTCCCGCTGACGTTCCGAGTCCAGCGTAATTCCCGTTCCGACGTCCTGCCGCGTCTCTCGGGCGCTCAGACGCTCTGAAAGCGGGATCTCGCCCATGAGCCGGGTAAACGTATGACGAAACCGCTTAAGTTGCTGCGTCGCCAGAGCGTCGTCGAGGACAAAGCGAACGTAGTCTTCTACAACGCGCAAGCCCTCGCGGGCGCGGTTAGCGGAAGCGTCAATAAGTCGGAGAATGTTGGAATCCATGGGCGGTTTAGGGAAGCTGATTAATTAATAAACAGCGTACTCTCCAATTCTTCCTTTGCTTTTATTAAACGTTTGATACCAACATTATAATAGTCTGTATTATTTTCGATACCAATATAATGACGTTCTGTATTCAAAGCAGCAACAAGAGTTGTAGCGCTGCCGCAAAATGGATCAAGAACCAATTGTCCTTTGATAGTCGTCAATTCTATAAGGAATTGCATCAATTTAAGTGGTTTTTGGGTTGGGTGAAGTCCAGTGTCAGACTGAAGCGATTTAACTGTTACCATATTATTAGGTTCTAAACCGTATTTTTGAAAAACAGTTTCATTATATGCTCCAACACCATACTGCAAAACATTGTCTGCGATTGTTCCCCCAATTTTGTATGGCTTGGAAAACCAAAGAATTGGCTCAAAAACAGGTCGTAAATTACCAATCTTCCAGCCTTCCCATTTTTGTGCGGATTCTTCATCATCACGACGAGAATAGACAACGCTCAATCGTTGCGCTCTATGCGGAGCTTGTTTTTTATTCCATGAGATCATATCCTTAAATGTAAATCCTGCTTCTTCAAAAGCAACAATACATCTTGGGGCTAATCGACGACCAGCAAAAACGAATACATTTCCACCTGGAACCAATACACGAAACCAGTCTTTTGCCCAGCTGCAAACCCAGTTGTAATACTGTATCGGTATTTGTCGATCTGCTTCAGACCAGCCATTAAGCGGTTTTCCCCTTTTCTTGAAAATCGCTCCTGCCTTGTCTTGAGCCGGGCTATGTCCTAATAATGCGGAATTGGTATTGGAATGCAAAACATCCCAGTCCTCCATTGAAATCCCGTATGGAATATCGCTGAGTATCAAATGCACTTTTGAGTCTGGAAAATCCTTGAGCAGGGATATTGAATCTCCAAAGAGCAAAACGTCAGAAGGAAAATCGGAATTCATTGTAATGAACTTATAAATTTTGTAATAGTTTCTATTTTTTGTCTCAATCCGAGATTGCAAAGCAAAGCATCAATAGCTTGCTGTTTGGAATATTTTTTAATTATATCGATCTGACTATTCCAGTATTGAATCTCTAATTTGCCGCGTCTTTTCAGATGATCCTTAATCGATAATAAAAAATCGTTGAAATCATTCAAGTGAAATTGATTAAAAATTTCTTTTAGTGTATCATATTGCGTTGGTAAGAAACATTGCTTTGAATTTGAAATGCTTGTATTACTTGCTATCTCATCACTGATATTCCATATGGAAGCTAATGAAAAATCGGACGATTCTTCAATAGAGTTTTGTAACAAATAGGACATATATTCCCAAGATAATAAACAAACATTATTTTCAAGAGCTTGAGTAAAAATTTGTGAAATCGAACGAGGATATTGATAATAAGGACATACAAGGACAGCGTAATTATCATCGCCCCGCCATTTAGCTAATGATGAAACTTTAAAATCTTTCTGATTCTTTGCAGTTCTACTCAAACGAAATGTTTTCGAGTCTGCCACCAATGAATAATTGTGGAATCGGCTTTTTGCAGTAACGTCTGCGCTATCTCCACGAGTATTAATTATAACAGATTTCATGCCAAGACCTTGAAAAACTCTTGACAATAACATTTCAGAAACTTTTGTATAAAGTTTTTCTTCTGTAGAATCAATTGCAATATCTTCTGGAATAGCGCCTATATCCAAAATAATTGAAGCGCATTGCAAATTAGTAAGAGCCAATATATCTTCTGATAATTCAGCTTGCGCTTCATCAAAAGATGAATTGTACGATAATTCTTTAATGTGTAATCTTAATTCTTCGTAATTCATAGTACCACCTTGTTTTTTTCTTCTTTTTGAGTATTATAATATTCATTGTTTTTCCTGTCAAGGAGAACTCAATAAAAAACATAATAGTTGTAAAAATAAAATAAAAAAACATAACGTGGGTTTTAATGAGTTAATTCATCTTGCACAACTTCCTGTTTTATGGTTTAATAATCTTGAAATAATAAATAGGACGAACGCGCAAGGTCGTCCCAAATTGATAATTGTAAATTGCTAATTTCTAATTCAAATAAGGAGAATCCTGCTATGAGAATTGGCGTACTTTGTTCCGGCGGCGACGCGCCTGGTATGAACTGCTGTATTCGCGGCGTTGTTCGCAAGGCGGTCAGCGAAGGTCATGAAGTTATTGGCATTATGCACGGCTATCAGGGGCTTCTGGACGAAGAGTTTTATATCAATCGCGACGGCAAGGCAACCATGCCGATTCGTTCCGTATCCGGGCTGTCGTCTCGCGGGGGAACGATTTTGTACAGCAGCCGCTGTGACGCCTTCATGACGGACAAAGGGCGAAAGAAGGCGGCGAAAAATCTGAAAAAGCATAAGATCGACGCCCTGATTACTATCGGGGGGAACGGAACGCTGCGCGGCGCGCTGGATTTCTCCAAGGTTTGGAATGGACAGATAATCGGTTGCCCTGCCACGATTGACAACGACCTCAAAGGCACCGACATCACCATCGGGTTCGACACAGCCGTTGACACCGCCGTTGAAGCGCTGGATAAACTTCGCGACACCGCCACCAGCCACGAACGCATGTTCTATGTGGAAGTTATGGGCCGCGAAAGCGGATACCTGGCGTTGTGCGCCGCCATTGCCGCCGGCGCGGAAATCGTCTGCATTCCAGAACTTATCGACTCCTACGAGGCGATTTACAAGCGTCTTATGGTGCTCAAACGACGCAAGAAAGACTCCATTCTGGCGGTTGTCGCTGAAGGAGACGAACTCGGCGGAGCGATTGACATCCAAAAAGGCGTCAGAGCTATCGGTCCGGAACCGTTCCCGTCTCGAGTTGTTATTCTCGGGCACATCATCCGCGGCGGAATTCCCTGTTACGGCGACCGGCTTTTTGGCGCTTCGATGGGCGTTGGCGCGGTAGAAGCCCTCCTGGCGGGAGAAACCGGCAAGATGATAGGCATCGTTCATGGCGAACGCGTCCTGACGCCGTTTGAAGACGTTATTTGCGACCGCAAAGAAATTAAACGAAACCTGCTCGACCTGCTCGAAACGATGAGCAAATAAAGCCGCTAGCTGTTAGCTGCTAGCTATTAGCTTTGGAACTATCAACCTTAAGTTGTTAGATAAAGCCAGAAGCATCACCCCAAAGCTAGAGGCTAGCAGCTAGAAGCTAAAAGCTCCCTACACATGTCCAAGTCCAGAATTCCATTGCCGACGTATCTTTGGCCGGGTTTGCCGCAGCTGACGCAGCGGGGAACCTGGACGGCTCTGTTTTGGGCTTTGGCGACGGCGTTTCTGGCTGACGGCGTTATTATTACCCGATACATCTGGCCGGAAACGTTCGACGTCGTTTGGGACAACGTCATTTTGGGCTGCTTTTTGGGCGTGTACATAGTCGGCTGTACCGTATCTTATTTTATTGAAAAGTCGCGCAACGCGTCCAGTCAAACGTCTAACGAGGACCTCTTTCCAGAAGCTCAAAAACGCTATCTGGAAGGACGATACTTTGAAGCGGAGCAAGATCTTGTTCAACTGCTTAACAAAACCCCGGAAGACATTCCCGCCAGGCTGCTGCTTATTGATTTGCTCGTTGTCAATCGACGTTTGGAAGAAGCCGTTAAAGCGCTCAAAGAGACGATTGATTTTTCTGAAGCTCAGCAGTGGAAATGGGAGCTTATTGCCGTCAACGAACATATCAAACAAGTTCGGCAAGATTTGGCAGAGCATGGCGTTATGTGAGTCGCTTGCGCCCCTGACCGTTTCTTTTGCATCTTAAGGCGTTCTGTTACCGGATGAATCCGGGATTGTTTTTTGATTTCTCGAACAGGCATTTCCTCTTATTCGTATTATAACAAAAAGGGGTTGATGTTTTATACATATTTCACTGTTAGAGTAGAAAAATATGTAAGATTTGGATGTTAAACTTTTTTTCTCCCCCCCTTTGTAATTGCTGTTCGTATATTATAATAGACGGTATAATTAAATAGATAGCAATTTTAAGTGGCATTCCTGTATTAGGAGACAATTATAGATGTACGAAAGGTTTACAGATCGCGCCCGTAAGGTGATGCAGCTTGCCAATCAGGAAGCGCAGCGTTTCAATCATGAATATATTGGAACGGAACACATTCTTTTGGGATTGATCAAAGAAGGCAGTGGAGTCGCTGCCAGCGTTTTGAAAAGTCTGGGCATTGATTTGCGTAAAATCCGCCTGGAGGTGGAAAACGTTGTCCAGTCCGGTCCGGACATGGTAACCATGGGCAAGCTTCCGCAAACGCCGCGAGCAAAAAAAGTCATTGAATATTCCATGGAAGAGGCTCGCAATCTCAACCATAACTACGTTGGGACGGAACATCTTCTGCTCGGTTTGCTTCGCGAACATGAAGGCGTTGCCGCTCAGGTTTTGATGAACCTGGGTTTGAGGCTGGAAGACGTTCGAGACGAAGTCATGGCTCAGTTGGGGCGTGAGTCCGATTCAGACGGCGATGACGACGAAGATTCATTCCGCGGCGGGCGACGCGCGTTTGGCGGCGGTCCGTCCCATTCGTCGAATTATCGCAGTTCGTCAGACGATTCAGACCCCTCGGAGCGTTCCAATAAAAACAGCAAATCCAAAACACCGGCTCTGGACAGCTTTGGCCGAGACTTGTCTGAACTGGCGCGAACGCACAAGCTGGATCCGGTAATTGGTCGAGAAACGGAAATCGAACGCACGATGGAAATTTTGGCGCGACGCACCAAAAACAATCCTGTTCTTTTGGGCGAAGCGGGCGTCGGGAAAACGGCTATTGTCGAAGGACTGGCGCAGCGCATTTGCGAGGGCTCCGTTCCGGAACTGCTTGCTGACAAGCGCATTGTCGTCCTTGACCTCGCCATGATGGTTGCCGGTACAAAATACCGCGGTCAGTTTGAAGAACGAATCAAGGCGATCATGACCGAAGTCAAACGGGCGCACAACATCATTCTGTTCATTGACGAACTGCACACCCTCGTCGGAGCGGGCGGCGCGGAAGGCGCAATCGACGCGTCCAACGTTCTCAAGCCGGCTTTGTCACGCGGAGAAATCCAGTGCATCGGCGCCACGACTCTGGACGAATACCGCAAATACGTCGAAAAAGACGCCGCTCTGGAACGCCGTTTCCAAAGCGTTATCGTCAACCCGGCAACCAAAGAAGAGGCGGTTGCAATTATCAAGGGGCTTCGGGACCGTTACGAAAAACACCATCACGTCAAATTTACAGACGACGCTATCGAGTCCGCCGTTGAACTGTCTGACCGTTACATTTCCGGCCGCTGTCTGCCAGACAAGGCGATTGACGTCATTGACGAGGCGGGAGCGAAGATTCACCTCAAGCTCATTACGCGTCCGCCAGATTTGAAAGAGATGCAAAAGGATATTGACGCCATCACAGCGGAAAAAGACGCTGCGGTCGGCGCTCAAGACTTTGAAAAGGCGGCGGCTTTGCGAGATAAGGCCGATAAAATTCGCCAAAAGATGAAAGAGCTTAGCCAGGAATGGAAAGAGAAATCCAAGGAAATCTGCGGTACGGTCGATTCCGACGTCATTGCAGACGTCATTTCCAAAATGACCGGCATTCCGCTGACTCGTATGACGATGGAAGATTCCGCCCGACTGGTCAATATGGAAAAGGAACTCCATGAACGAGTTATCAGCCAGGATGAAGCGATTACAAAGATTTCCGAGGCGGTTCGCCGTTCTCGCGCCGGCTTGAAAGACCCGAAACGTCCGACAGGCTGCTTCCTCTTTGCAGGTCCAACCGGCGTTGGAAAAACGCTTTTGGCAAAGACGCTGGCAAAGTTCATGTTCGGAGACGAAGACGCGCTGATTCAAATCGACATGTCCGAGTACATGGAAAAGCATACTGTCAGCCGTTTGGTCGGGGCCCCTCCCGGATACGTCGGCTACGAAGAAGGCGGTCAGCTGACGGAAAAAGTTCGTCATCGTCCGTACTCGGTTGTCTTGCTGGACGAAATCGAAAAGGCGCATTCAGACGTCTACAACATGCTTCTCCAGATGATGGAAGAAGGACGCTTGACAGACAGCTTCGGCCGCAATATTGACTTCCGCAACACGATTATTATCATGACAACCAACGCAGGCGCAGACGCGATTAAAAACGAGTCCGCATTCGGGTTCGGCGATTCCGATTCTGACGCCTCGTATGAAAGCATGAAAAATCGAGTTACAGACGAATGCGAAAAGTTCTTCAGACCGGAATTTCTCAACCGTCTGGACGACCTGATCGTTTTCCGACATCTCACCAAAGAGAATTTGGGACAGATCGTCGAACTGGAACTGAACAAGGTTCGCGGCAGGCTCAAAGAAAAAGGATTTGAACTGGTTCTGTCCAACGACGCCCGCGATTTTATTATCAAGAAGGGCAGCGACCTGGATTTCGGCGCTCGACCGCTGCGCCGGGCGATTGAATCCAATATCGAAAACCCGCTGGCGGAAGAACTGCTCAAAGGCGAATTCAAGGATTGCAATCAGATTCTGGTTGACGTCAAAGAAGGCGCCGGAAAGAAACAACTGATCTTTGTCGGCAAGAACGCTGAAGTTCCAAAACCGGAAACCCAGGAAACAAAATAACCGTATCGGCTGTATTAAAACCGTCGCCTGCGTCACACAAGTCAGAGAACCATTTTTCAGACTTGTCAAACTCAGGCGGCGCCAATCTTGTAACAACACCGTTTTAATGTCACATATTTAAAGAAACTTATTTAAGGAGCGTCTGCATTGATAAACGTCATGATAATCGGCAGCGGCGGCCGTGAACACGCCCTGGCATGGAAATTTTCTCAAAGCCCTCGAGTTAAACGCGTTTTTGTGGCGCCCGGCAACGCTGGAACTGGCATTGACGCAGAAAACGTCCCGCTTAAAGCCCTCGATTTTCCCGCTATTGTTCGTTTCTGCAAACAAAACAGCGTCGACACCGTTGTTGTTGGCCCGGAAGTTCCACTTTGCGCCGGAATTACCGATTTCCTGACAGAGCAGGGGCTTCGCGTCTTCGGTCCAAATAAAGTCGCCGCTCAAATGGAAGGCTCAAAGCTGTTCTGCAAAAAGATTTTGCGCGACGGTAACGTTCCCACCGCAGACTTCCAGGCGTTTACAGACGCCCAGACTGCTATCAACTATCTTCTCGGCAGAGAAGCGGACGCGCCATGCGTCGTTAAGGCGGACGGTTTGGCGGCTGGCAAGGGCGTAATCGTCTGCAAAGACCGTCAGGAAGCGCTGGAAGCGGTTAAGGAAATCGCGTCTGACAAAAAATTCGGCGACGCCGGCAACTCCTTCTTTATTGAAGACCTGCTCGAAGGCGAAGAGGCGAGCGTCCTGGCAATTACAGACGGCAAAACGCTGGCGGTTCTGCCTCCGGCTCAAGACCACAAACGCGCCTACGACAACGACGAAGGTCCCAACACCGGAGGAATGGGCGCTTACTCCCCCGCTCCGCTTGTCACGCCGGAAGTCATGCAGACGGTTATCTCCAAAATCCTCGTTCCGACGCTGCACTCGCTGCACAAAAACGACGTCGATTTCAAAGGCGTTCTCTACGCCGGCTTGATGATTAAAAACGGTCAGCCCAAGGTTCTGGAATACAACGTCCGATTCGGCGACCCGGAATGTCAGCCGCTCATGATGCGTCTCAAGACGGACATCTCCCTCATCGTAGACGCCGTTGCCGAACAGCGTCTGGACGAAATCGACCTCGAATGGGACGAACGCCCTGCCTGCACCGTCGTCATGGCGTCACAGGGCTATCCCGGCGACTACAAAAAGGGATTCATTATTCGCGGTCTGGAAGACGCGGCGAAACTGCCCAACGTCAAGGTTTTTCATTCCGGAACGGCTCTCAACTCGGCGGCGCAGGTCGTTTCCGCCGGCGGACGCTGCTTGACTGTAACGGCTCTGGGCGACACTCTGGCAGACGCCAAATACAACGCCTACGAAGCCGTCAAGCTCATTCGCTGGGACGGCGCCTGGTGCCGAAAAGACATCGCTGACAAAGGAATTCGTTAGGCGAGCCGGGGTGCGTAAGCCCCCGGAAAAACCGCGTTAGCGGTCCCGGGGAATGCGGCGGCTTGACGCCGCCGTAACCAAAGACTAGTGCACGCACTGCGCCGAAGCCGAAAATCTTACCGGGTCGCGGACGAAGTCCGCCGAAGAAAAAATCGATAACCTTCGTCCTACGCGAAACGTTCGACGAAACCGAAATTTTAATTTACGAATAGACAAAAAAGATTAGGGTTGCGGACTTCGTCCGCGACCCAGAACGGTTTCTGGCTGCGAAAGAGGATTTCAGCAGGTCTTTGGTTAAGACAGGGGCAAGCGGCTCAGCATTCTCCAAAAAATTCCGCTTCTCCCCCCTTTACAAACTCTAAGAATATATTATATTATATCAACTTATATTTGATTCCGCGTCGGAATCCGATCGCCAGCCCAGTTGAAATTGACGTTTCAAGGTCGGCTGAGCGACGTCATAACCCAATACACTACCTAAATTTAAGGAGATTTCCATGGCCCGTTACAATGGTCCCAAGGCGCGTATTAACCGTCGATTGAACGCTCAGATTTTTGAAAGCAGCGGCGCAGTAAAAGCATTTGGCCGCCGTCCCCAGGCTCCCGGCATGGCTCGTCCTCGCGGACGCAAGTCTGTTTACGGTCAGTCTTTGGCAGAAAAACAAAAGATTAAGTACTTCTACGGATTGGGCGAACGCCAGATTCGTAAATTCTTCGACAAGGCAAAGCGCCAGAAGGGCAATACGGGTGAAAACCTCCTTATCCTCTGCGAACGCCGTTTTGACAACGTCGTCCGCCGCGCGGGCTTAACCCGCACTCGTCCGCAGGCTCGTCAGGGCATCGGACACGGACACTTCTCCATCAACGGCCGCAAAAACGACATTGCCTCCACGCTGCTTCGTCCCGGCGACGTCATTACCATTCACGGCAACGAAAAGATTCAGGAAATGTACAAGCAGCTCCTGACCGACAACGGCGCCAACAACAGCGTTTCCTGGTTCTCCGTTGATCCCGCCAACCTGTCCATCACGGTTCTGTCCTACCCGACCTACGAAGAAGTCGCTCTCCCGGTCGAAATCGAGATGGTTATCGAATTGATGAACCGTTAATCTTAACGGTGTAAGAGTTCAAACAGAGACGATAAATTTTCAATGTTTTCAGCATTGAGTTTATCGTCTCTGTTTTTTTATAGAGTTTCTTCCAGCGTTTTGACAAGATGCTCTGCCAGGGTTTGCGCCGCTTGAACGGAGACGTTTTTGAGCTTGATTAAATCCAGCGCCCGGGACGGTTTTCTGAACAGAGCGCCCAGCGCCGCGCCCCACTGTTCCGGGCCGGGATTCTGGTTGAGAATGTTCTCGATGTCCGGGGGAAGCTCCTCTTTGGCGTCGTCGGTAATAATGCGAACGCAGCGCAGCTCGGCGCCGCACTCATTACAGATTTCTGCCACAGCGTCCGTTTCCATGTCGACCGCGTCCATGCCGTACTTTTCAAACAGCTCGGCTTTCTCGGACAGCTTCGCCACAACGTGGTCAGAGGTGTACAAGCCCCACGGCTTTTTATTGTCTGACGAAGTCGCTACGTCAATAACATTGGTTGGCTGAAAACTCATCGGATAGAGCGGGTCGAGAATCTGAAACCGTTCCAGCTCCGGGTTGAGCGCGCCGGCGAACCCGACGGAATAGACAATTGACGGGTGCAGACGATTGAGAACGCGGCGAGTGGACTTGGCGGCTTTATTCAGTCCTGCCCCGGTTTGAACGACCACAGCGCGCAAATTGCCCAAACGACCGAACGTCAGCTGACAGCAGTTCCAGTCCTCCTTATGCGATTTCTTGAGCATGGCTTCCAGCGGCGCCGACTCGACGCTCAAGGCGTAAAGAAAAGCAACGTCCGTCTGCTCGTTGGGGTTATTTGCAGGAATTGGTTCTAATTCTGTGTTACTCATAATAGATTATTATACCCGATTTCAAATTATTTGCAACGGAGATACAGACAAGATGTGGAGCCGGGGGCGCCCCCCGCCCGCGAGAGGGGAGGACGGGGCTGCGAGAGGGGCGAGAGGGGCTACGAGAGGGGGGAGCGCGGCAAGCCGTCTCATGCCATATCACATATCTTTTAACATCTCCTTTATCTCCATAACGCCGCGGCGGATGGATTGAGCGTTCTTGAGTAGTTGGGTCAGAGTTTCCCGGTCGTCGTTTTCTATCGCGTCCATGAGCATGCCGAGGTTGCGGACAAAGGCGTTTGCTTCGTCCAGAATGAAATCTTTGTTGGACAACAGCACGTCCGCCCAAACTGACGGCGAGCCGTTGGCAAGACGCATCATGGATTCCAGCCCCGTCGACGCCATGAGCATCGCCAAGCCGTTGCCGGGATCGACGGTACTGGCGATAGCCGCCGAGACCATGTGCGGCAGATGGCTGATTTGCGCCGCCGCTTCGTCGTGGGTTTCGGACTGAACCGTTTCGATTTTCGCGCCCAGCGATCGCCAGAATTTGGCGAGCGTTACAACGTCCTCCTCCGTTGTGTTGGTACAGGGCGTAATGACGGTAACGCAGTTGTCGAAAAGTCTGTCGTCGGCGTTTGCCGCGCCGGAAACCTCTTTGCCTGCCATCGGGTGCGATCCCAAATAGCGGCAGCCGTTTTCCAGAGGAACGTCGTTAAAGAACGAAACGAGCGGGTCTTTGACGCTTCCCAGGTCGGTAATCAGAGCGGAGCGTTTGTTCGCCTTGGCGGCTTGCTGGATGTATTCCGTCATGAACCGCAGCGGCGTAGCCAGAACGATTAAATCTGCGTCCTGAACGCACGATTCCAGCGACGTCGCTGCCATCGAGATCGCCCGAACGCGTTCGGCGTCGCGCAGTTCCTTTTCGCTGACGTCCCAGCCGATAACGTAGTTCGCCGCGCCGCGGGTCAGAGCGGTTTTGCCGACCGACGCGCCCATGAGTCCAACGCCGATTATCGAGATTTGATTGAAGATTGCCATATTGCTGAATTG